>LSSI01000024.1 GCA_001595945.1 Thermoplasmatales archaeon SM1-50 | reverse complement strand
AAAAGCGCCCGCAGTTCTTTTGGTGGTCTGTAATGCAACATAACTCTTAGACTATCTGTATGCCACCTTTGCCAATCTCAATGTTCTGAGGTTTAAGTGTATGTTTGGTACTTCGCATTTTCATTACTGCAAGTTTGCGCCGATCCATGGTTGGATCAAGACTAAGCAGAATGACACCATCAGCGAGGAATTCCGAGAGTCCATCACGCGAGTAGTTTGTAGAACTGGATGGTAATTCCGAGGTAACTACTGCGGTGCATTTTGCTGTTTCTAAGGCATTCATGATATAATGTAGATGTAATCGTCGAACAGGGAGACTGCCTGTGCTTACCTCTTCGTGATCAATGTTTTCGACTTCGTTGTTGAATTCAGGATTGTTGATATATATCGGCATTTCGGAGAGTGGTGTAATAGAGTCAAGAACAACACGATCGTAATTACCGGATAGAATCTCGTTGATCATACTTTCGTAGATGAGTTTTTTGTTAATGTTGAGAAATAAAAATTTGATCTGTCCGCTTTGGATTGCCGGTTCCAAATTTAGATCAAGTTCTGCTGCTTGAAGTAGAAGTCCTTCGATTTTTTTATCCAAGGTTAGATATAGACATTTTTTTCCTTCTTCTATCCCTTTTGCGAGAAATTGGATACAAAAGATAGATTTTCCACTTCCTGGTGGACCAGAAACCAGAATAACGCTATACTTTGGTAGACCACCTGAAAGTAATTCATCAAGTCCTCTAACTCCTGTTTTAACTCTTTCTAATTTTCCCACTATGGTTTTATTATCCGTTTGGATGAGTGACATGATCCACCCTCAAAACCGTATAGGTATGCGTATATAATAATTTGTTGTATCCAATCATCATTGCGTGCAGATTATTGACATGGTTTTCTTATAGTATATTAATATTTATGGGAATATTTATATATTTATAATGTAAAATATATAATATAGAGAAACGAGATTAGATGATATGACTGCCAAAGACATAAATATCTGGATATGGGTGCTAAATAATAGAATCCTCAAAGCTATATCAAACAAAGAATCAGGCACCATTTCTATCTACGATGAATGCGATAATATTATACTCCGACGAACAGGACTAACGAGACAACAAGTCAAAACAATAGAACTTATTTTCGCAACCTACGCCCTTAAAAAGATCGGTGATAGTAAAGAGCCTTTCAACTATTTATAAACAGGCAGCATGACTTTTCTTTCAGGGTAGACTATTATCCCCTGACTGGAAATATCCATAGAAAACACCTTCTTCTCATGGTTTGAATATCGCATCTTCAATACTTCGATAGCATTTTCTCGCTGGTCCCCTCGTTGAATATTATATAACACAAGGATCCCATCAGCTAAAAACTCCTCAATACCCGTGTCACTAAATCTCGTTGGCATCGGCTCTGTTTCTGTAATTAAAAAAGATGTCGCCCCGGTCTCTTCAAAGAAGCTAAACAATTGCTGTAAATACACTCTGTAATTTTTTTCTTTACTAATTGACGCAGAAATCACAGCGGTTAACGAATCAACCACGATGACTTCCGGATGAAAATCCTTTGGGATAATCAACGGTTTAATCTTATATGACAGTTCTGTTGCTGACCCAGAACCACTAACTGAACCAAACTTCATCCGTAAAATATCAAGAGGATTAATCTTTTGGATAAGTAGATATCCAAAATCAATATATTTTTTTGCATTCCAACCAAATGAGGCCATACTCCGCTCAATCTTCTCGATGCTTTCCTCAAAACTAACATACATACAATTTTTTCCAAGGGTAACAAGTGTATAACAAATCTGTCTGCAAAATGTGCTCTTTCCTGTCCCAGTCCCACCTGCGACTAACACAGAATTTCCTTTTGGTATACCACCTTCTGCAAATAACTCATCAAACCCGGGAATGTAGGTCTTGATTACCCGTTCCTTTTCTGATTCTTCTATATTCTTTTCATACATTACAAAACCACTTAATTAAAAAGCTTTTATATAAAGAATTCTAACGATTTTCATTTTTTCATGAATCATTTTCAAACCCTCTCTATTATTTTCTTTTGTAATGTGTCCATTCTTTAAATTATAATATATAAACACTAACTGTTAGTTTGTCAGAATGCAAAAACGTCTTTATTAATGGAAGAAATTCTAGATTTTCCATGTTTTTCCCGTCCTGTCGGAATGTTTATATACTCATAAAACAACTCAAAATTATATAATAATTAAGGAATATTCATGACAAGTGAGCATATCTGGGACTGGCTTCAAACAAAAGGAAAAGTTTTCAAGGTTATATCAGACCCAGAGCGAGGTATTATCGAAGTTATCAATGAAAAAGGAGAAATATTAATTCGAAAGACAAATCTAAGCAAACGGCATGTTGAAACGATTGAGAAAAATTTTTTATATCATTTAGCAAAACGATTAAATGGACGTCAACAGGCAAAATCAACCGAAAATAGGGATATATTTGATCCGATGGTAACCTAGAGATCCTATACTTTCGTCGTTCTCTCATTAAGAGAAGGTATGAGAATGATTTTTTTTTGCTTTTGCCACAAAAAATTTATTATGTTTTACATGTATTTCACCTACGGATGCAAAAAAAGATCATGATTGTTGACGATGATCCTGATATTTTGATTACAATCCGCGAACTTTTTGAATCAGAAGGATTTGAGGTGTTCACTGTCCCTTGTGGAGAGGATTGTATCCAAGAACTCGAAAACGGGTTTAAAGGCGTCATCTTAATGGATATTATGATGCCTCATATGGATGGATGGACCACAATTCGTAAGATAGTAATAAAGGGTTTAAACAAAGGAAATATTTTTTTTATGATATCAGATAAAGATGAATGTGCCTTGAAATCTGATGATCTTAAACAATATATCAAAAATTTCATCAACAAACCTTTTGATACCAGACAATTATTACAAACAGTAAAAGAATATTTTATTAAACCAAAATAATTTTGAGAATTCTATCTTTTATTCCCCTACTTTTTGTAACCGTTTATTGAGAAACTCATCAACCTGCTGGTGAATATCCTGAGCAATATCAAGTGTAATTGGTGATGGGAGTTGTTGAGATATTGGATTTGATATAGAGAACAGATACAATGTTCTCTCAAGCGACATCATATTGCTTTCAATCTGCTTTTGTGTTTTTGTCAACTGTTCTCGTAAATGTTGCATCTCTTGTTTAAGTTCAACAAAAGATTCAGAAACACGTATCTGTTCTTTTTTATCATTAATAAAAACATTCTCTATCTTATCGCCTGTCGATGAAAATTCAGAGATATTAGCAATATATTGATGAAGTGCATTTCTTAAAAGATCACTGTTACTCAATCCCTGTTTATTGAATTGTGCGACAATATGTTGCTCTTTTTCAGTAAGTTTTAAAGCGATTGTTTTACCCATACATCCCATCCACTATGTAATTATTAATACGATTATAACTTATTAATATTAACGGTTTTTATTATTGATTTTAATTAAGCAGGATTCTATTAATCTGTAGCAAATGCAATACGAAATGACTGATTATTAAAGGAAAGATCAATATAACTACTTTTTATTAGACAACTTTTAATGCTCCTATTATAGGAAATCAAAATAAACTGTAACTTAAAATCAAAAAAAGAAACTGAAATCTTTTTTTGATCATAAAAATAAAGAAACGCGATGACAAAACCTTATAACGCCTAGACAATTCCCAAAATATATTATGTATCCACTTGACGAATGTAAAAAAGAAATAATATCACAGATACAAAAAATACTTGTATCACACAAAATAACTTGTGAAATTAAAATCGAAATACCCCCAGATACCATGGGTGATTTTGCCTTCCCTTGTTTTCAACTTGCACCTCTCCTAAAAAAATCACCGAATGATATAGCAAAGGAGATTTCAACAGAAATTTCAAAAAGCATATGGATCACAAAAGTAGAAGCCAAAGGCGGTTATGTAAACGTTTTCATAAACAATACTCAATTGATATCGTTGACACTCCGTTCTATCCTGGAGAAAAAAGAAATATATGGTCATCTTAAAAAACAGAAAAAAAAGGTTATTATTGAACATACTTCTGCAAACCCAAACGGTCCGCTGCATGTAGGGAGAGCTCGAAATCCAATTATTGGTGATACTCTCGTTCGTATCTTCAAAGCTGCCGGATATGATGTTGAATCACAATTCTATCTTGATGACATGGGAAAACAGGTCGCAATTCTTGCTTGGGGAGTCAACAATCTAGAACAAAAAAACATACCTTCTTCTACTACTATTAAGGCGGATCATCAAATGGTGGGATACTACCAAATAGCGAATGAACAGATGAAAACAGAGCCTAGGATTGCAGAACAAATAAGCGATATTGTAAAAAAATTAGAAGGCGGTGACCACAAAACCATTGAAATGATTCATGCTTCGTATGCTCCAGTACTAGAAGGTATAAAACAAAGCCTCCAACGAATTAACATTCATATTGATACATTTATTCCTGAATCAACATTTATATATGATAAAAGTATCGAACGCGTTATAAAAGGATTAAAACAGACACCATATTGTAGAGAACAGGATGCAGCATTCTACATAGATATGGAACCATTTGGTATTCATGGGAGAAATACTAAATTTTTCTTTTTAAGAAGCGACGGAACAACCCTTTATGCAACACGGGATATCGCATATCATCAATGGAAAGCACAACAGGCCGACATCCTTATAAATATTCTCGGAGAAGATCATAAACTTGAATCAAAACAAGTAAAAGTCGCTCTTGAGCTTCTAAAAGTCAAGATTCTTCCACAAGTTGTTTTCTATGCATTTGTGTCTTTACCTGGTGGTAAAATGTCTACACGACGAGGACGTGTAGTCTATCTTGATGAACTCATCGATGAATGCATCGAACATGCATACGAAGAAGTAAGAAAAAGGAGAGATAATGAACTTACAGAATCACAAATGAGAAAAATTGCAGAGCTCATTGGTATCGGCTCTCTGCGATACAATATTATAAAAGTTCAACCGGAAAAAGACATAATCTTTACCTGGGAAGAAGCCTTGAATTTTGAGGGAAATGCAGTCCCATTCGTTCAATATGCTCATGCAAGAGCTTGTAGCATCCTTTCAAAAATATCTATCAAGGAGGATACCTTCCACGCTCCGTTATTGACAAATCATTCTGAGATTACTCTTATTAAAAAACTTGCATGGTTTCCCCTTATGATTGAGGATGCGTGTAATAACTGCAAACCCCATATCATCGCAAACTATCTTTTTGAAACGGCATCTGTTTTTAATCAATTTTATCGGGATTGCCCTGTGCTTTGTGAAGAAAATGAACTTCTTCGCTCTTCGCGGCTTGCACTTGTTCATGCTACAAAAATTGTACTTTACAATGGATTAGAATTGTTAGGAATATCTGCACCTACGGAGATGTGAATGAAGTACAAACTCATTAACTGTGATTCTATTATCAAAAAAATTACTAATAATGACTCGCTTTTTCAAGGTAAGTACTGTATCGATCCCTATCAAAATTGTGAATTCGGCTGCCAGTACTGCGATTCTTCCTTCGAGAAAACAATCTACGTAAAAAAAAATATCATTGATATTTTAAAAAAAGAATTAGATACGATACAGAACGGCCGAATCATCATAGGTTCGGCACACGATCCCTATCAGAATATCGAAAAAAAATTTAACCTTACCAACGCTATTCTTGAGATTTTAAAGGAATATAATTTTCCGTGTCATATCCTTACAAAATCTCCTTTGATTTTACGAGATATAAACGTCATCTCTGAACTTGAGTGTCTAATAACCATCAGTATCTCCTCTCTTAATAACCGGAATGTTCGTATCTTTGAGCCGGAAGTTCCTTCACCCCATAATCGCCTTCGAACTATCGAAAACCTTCGCAAACAAAGTGTTAAAGCAGGACTTGCATTGATTCCGATTTTACCATACATCACCGATTCTGAGATAGATCAAATCTTCAAAGCAGCTAAAAGCGTTGATGCACAATATCTCTTGCATAAACACTTAGAACTAAAGGGGGACCAAAAAATTTATTTTAGAAATCTGATTAAAATACACTATCCTCTTTTACTCCCACAATACAATGCGCTATATGAAAATAATATCACTCCTTGGGATAAATATATCAATGAGATGAATGTGATTCTTTCAAAGCAATGTAGAAAATTCAATATACCTAATAAAATTCCTTCTGTAAAATAGGGGGGTAATCATGAAAACATTTATTTCTTCTTTTTTTGTTTCATCATCTTATCAAGCATTGTCTTTGCATTAGGATTTGGCTGGAACTTTTTTTTTGTCGCTTGTTTTTTTCTGTGTAAAATTTCATCGATTTTTTTCTCATCAGCTTGTATAAATATTTTTTCTTCTTCTGCATTATTTTTTAGATTAGAGGATTTCACATCCTCTGGTACCTCAAGAGCTACTTCATTGGGTAACGGAGCGATCCGTATTTCAGAAGAACGATGTGAATAATCTGTTTTATCCATCCCAAAGGACGTATCGATATCTTCTGATTCCTCTTCTTGTGGTTCTTCTTTTTCTCTCAACTGAACTTGATTTCCTCCCATTAGTGCAAAAGCCTCTTTAATAAAATAAAGTTCATCATAGGTCGGACTCCAGGTAAACGTCTCGTCTTCCTGAAAAAAATTAGGAGCTTTTGTATCAAATTGAACACTTAACATCAGTCCTTTTGACTCCGCATTTTTTCTTATCTCTAATGAAATGAAGATATTTTCATTTTCCCTCATGGTGCACCCGTTAGAAATTATGCAGAAACATATGACAAATGAGAATTTATACTTTTCTTACATAGGAACTGAAAAAATCAAATTTAAAGAATAATTATAATAAACATTTTACGATATCTTCTTATAGGTAAATCAGACTTACGAACATGGATGAGGAATCTGTAACATGAAGAAAATCATGGTTGTCGACAACGAACCAGATATTGTTGATTTGACAAGAACCGTCTTGGAACTTGGTGGTTATATTGTCGTTCCATCCTACAGTGGTGAAGAAGCGTTACGGAGACTTGAGAAAGAAAAAGTGGATTTGGTACTCTTAGATATTATGATGCCTGGTATGAGTGGTTGGGATGTTTTCAACCGTATTAAAAAGAAAAACAAGGACATAAAAGTCGCGTTTATGAGTGTCTTAGATATATCGGAAAAAAGAAAACAGGTATTACTCGATGAAGGGTTAGCGGACTACATCATGAAACCATTTGACAAGGAAACTCTCTTGCAAAGAGTTGATAGAATATTGAAAATTTAGGAAAATCATTAGGATTTTTTATCTTCAGCATAATACAAAAAATGGGATGTAAAGAAGCTCACATATACTCTTAGGAAGGGGATCATGACAAGCGAACCCGAAATCGTAAAAATATTGCGAGAAGAAGAACGATTGAGAACTATTCAGACAAAGTCATCCTACAATGAGGAAAATCTATCAAAATCCAATGATGTCGTTTTGCATAATTCTGATGATTCCACGATGCTTTTAAATTCACTTTCGAAAAAAGAAAGTACATTAAAATCAGAACATCAAGAGATAGTATATCAAACTACCTTTGAGACATGCTTCCTTGCTGTTATTGTTCTTGACACACAAAAACGAATCATCTCATGGAATTCCTACACTGAAACACTCCTACAGAAAACAGAAATAGATCTTTATTTACAATCGGTTTCATCTCTCCATTCAACTGATGAATGGTTAAAAATCGAAAAACAATTAAGCAATCAATCAGGACTTCAATATCAACTAGAAACTAAGATACTCACTAAACACAACGAAATATTGGATGTGACAGTAACCCTCTGTGGTTTGAAAAATAATTATGGAAAAAACCTTGGTTATTTATACATTATTAGAAACATCTCCAAGCAAAAACAAGCGGAACAACGTCTACACTCTCTTATTGAATATGCTGATGATTCAATGTATCTAATGGATTCGGATTGTCGATATATTATGGTCAATAATGCGTATTTGTCGTGGCTGAAACGTTCCTGCGAAGATGTGATAGGAAAAACATATCATGATTTTCATTCCCCTCATGAATCAGAGGAGTTTATTACGAAACATTCTTGGGTTTTTGAGCATGGTCTACCTCTCAAAGACGTTTATTGTAAAGAAGGAAACTGGTATGTACAGGCCATAACTCCTATGAAAGAAACCTCGACATCTTGTACAAATGCAGTTTTAGTCATTTTAAAAGACATCACTGAAAATAAAAAAACAGAGGAATTATTGCAAGAACAACAATACAAATTCCATACCATATTTAACCTTTTCCCTCAAACACTTATTATAGTTGATACAAATGGAATAGTTTTAGATGTAAACGAACGCATCACTGAATGGAGTACATACCAGCCAAATGAAATAAAAGGCAAAAATTTTTTAACCCTATCCTTCCTCACCAAGGAATCCAAAAGAAATTTAAAAAAAATATTTTCAAAAAAAAAGGTAAATAAAAAAATCGCACCCTTCGAAATCGTTGCTCTTACAAAACATGATGAGAAGCGGGTTGGTATTGTCTATAGCTCTCCCCTTGTAAATGACCAAGAGGACATCTTTTCGTATATTCTTGTTATCGTAGATATTACCAAGCGAAAACAAATGGAAGAAGCCATGCAGATAAAAGACAATGCAATTGCTTCCTCTATTAATGCCATTATATTCATAGATCTTAAGGGAAAATTGAGGTATGCAAATGATTCTTTTCTCTGTTTGTGGGGATATTCAAACAAAAAAGAGGTAATCGGAAAACCTATAATGCAGTTCTGGAAAATGAAAGAACAATTCATTCAAATAATGGATGCGCTACATACTAAAGGAGAGTGGATAGGGGAAGTTATTGGTGTGCGAAAAGATCACTCCACATTTCAGATGCAACTATCTGCAAATATGATTAATAATGAATCGACAAAACTAATATGTATTATAGCTTCTTATGTTGATATTACTCATTGCAAGGAAGGAGTGAAATCACTTAGTGAAAGTGAACAGAGATTCCAGATAGTATTGGAAAATTCTTTTGACATGATTTATCAATTTAATCTACAAAGAGGTACATGTGATTATGTCAGTCCTTCTTCAGTAAAAATTATTGGGTACTCCCTAGAAGAGATGGCATCTCTTAGCTTAAAAGTAATCGAAGAGCTTGTTCATCCTGATGATACTCCGCGGTGGATCCAACATCTAAAAAGTATAACTGATTGTCAACAAAAACAGGACACTGTTCAATCACTCGAGTACCGTTTTAAACATAAAACACGTGGTTATCGATGGATGCGTGATACGTGCATTGCTATCTTTGACGATAAAAATGAACCTGTTTCTATAGTTGGAACTCTTGAAGATATCACGGAACGAAAAAATGTCTTAGAGGAGCTTATGAAATCGGAGGAGAAATATCGTATCCTTGCCGAAACATCGGCAGATGGCGTATTTACAACAGATTCACTTGGACGTCTTACGTATGTAAATCCTTCTTTTGAAAAATTATGCGGAAGGAGAAAAAGTCAGATTCTAGCAACACCATTCAGAAAATATCTCCTTGAAGATTCAGTCTATTTCTTCCAGCAGATTTTTATTGATGTTCGTGAGAAGAATGATAAAATTGAGAATGTCGAATTGGAGCTTGTTGCTGGTGATGGTGATATAATCCCTATCGAAACGAACATCGCACCATTAACCAAGCAAGCTGAGTTTGGTGGTATCGTCTGTACAGTTCGTGATATAACACAACGGAGAGAAATAGAAGATGAATTGAAGAAAAATGAACGTTTGAAGACAGAATTTATGAACATAGCTGCTCATGAGCTTCGTTCTCCTGTTACTCCTATCAAAGGATACCTGGACCTTATTCTTCATGATAGTGAGAGCAGTGAAAAGATTAAGAATTGGGCAAAAATTAGTTTGCGGAATGCAGAACGACTGTTACGTCTTGTCAATGATATCTTGGATGTCGCTCGTCTTGATAGTGACACGATGCGATTTGATATGGAGAAAATAGATCCTGTTGAATTTTTAAAGGAAATCGTTGAAGATATGCGACCGTCGGTAATAAATAAAAAATTAGAATTTCGTGTTAATATCCCGACATCACTTCCCCATATTATTGGCGATAAAAATCGTTTATCGCAAGTATTGAAAAATCTTATTAACAATTCCCTTAAATTTACTGACTGCGGTTTTATCGGTTTAGATGTTGAAAAAAAGAATAACCACATACGAATTTCCGTTGTAGATACAGGAATCGGAATTTCAAAAGATGAACTTAAGAAAATTTTTACAAAATTCTATCAGGCGTATACTGGTGAAGATCGCAACAACGAAGGCACTGGACTAGGGTTATTCATATCTAAAGAAATTGTGAAAAAACATAATGGAACGATTTGGGCGGAAAGTGAGGTTGGGAAAGGAAGCAAATTTATCATACGACTTCCGTATGTTTATAAAATGATCGTTGATTTTAAAACTTGATTTTTTATGACTAAGATGAAGAATTCAGAAGTAATTGAAAGTATCCTTGTTACTCTTTATCGTGTCGCAAGTCGAAGAACATCTCAAACTTTTGCTTCAACAGTGATAGGTACCATTATCAAAACTTTAGAACAGAATTACTCTTTTTTAAAATATGTGAATATTGAAAATCCTGAGTTTATAAACTCAGAATTCATAATCAGTATCTCAAACGAAATCGATATTGTTGAATCCTCAAAAATAGGAAAAGCAATTGAAACAATTATTCGTGTTGTCTACATGGACTTAATAGGAAAAACAGGATTATTTTTTATGAGAGAATTAAAAGAACAAGCTGGAGAACAAATTATTTCAGAACTACGAAACTTTGGTGTTGACTTAGCACTCTTACAAACAGAACAACGGTATATGCATAGACAAAACCGAAAAAGAAAACAACAGACACAAATGAAGAAATTCGGTAATAGAATAGAACATCGAGATGATGTTAGTCTTCTTGGTTATAGTTGGAAAAATGTAGGATCCTGGAAATACGATACTTTTCAAAAAATCTGTATTCTATATAACAAAGAGGGAAAAGAACTTGATCGTCTGAATCTTGATACAATCATTGAAAATTATGTGACAAATCTTACTCAGGAATACGAGGATCCTTCAGGAGAATATCAAGAGGAAGTGATGCTAGCGGATAAAGAATTCGAACTTCTTAAAATACTCCAATCTCGAGATATGGACGCAGAAACTGCATTGATGATCTTGCATGTTTCTAAAATCGAATTTAAATATATCGTGCAGAAATTACTTCAAAATGAACTGCTTCATTATGTGTCGTTTAATGAAATCGAACTCACTGAAGAAGGTTTGGCATTTCTTTCTGGACAAGAAAATTCAAAAAGAACCCACCCGCTTGATTAAAGTTGTTTTCCTCTTAAAGGATTAAAAATATAGAATTCCATTTCTCCACTGGAAATGCTATTTCCATCGCTATCGAACACTTTTGTTTCAAGCGTATGTTTTAGAAGCGCTTTTTCATTCCACTGCCAAAGTACTGGGAACGATGTAACTTGCTGTTTTAGTTGGCCGTCAATGTAAAATTCTGCTCTGCTGAACCCTTCTTCAGGAATTCGAATACTGACCGGTCCAACGATAATGGATTTGAAGAAAGGAATGATCTTTCTGTTTCCCAAGTATATGAACCCATCGATAGAGATATTTTTTTTCTTAAAAAAAATCAATACACCTCCAATAATACCGATCGAAACGCCGACGAGTATCAAGAGCCAGTTCTCCTCTAGAAAACTTTTTTGAGGTGGAGCCTCGTAGGAAAAATATAAATAAACAACTGAAGAAGTAATCGAGCTTCTTCCATGTAACGCCTGTGCAAAAATTTCTAAAAAGTAGGTTCCATTTTCAAGGTATCCTGGCGGTGTATACATATAGCTTTTATCATCTAAATGTATTAACTGAGACACTACATTGCGTTGGTTAAATGTTGCGGTGGTGATAGTCGCTGGTATGTTAAAAATGATTTTTATCGTTGGTTGATTGCTGTTGATAATACCTCCATCACTTGGAGAAAATGAAACCGTAAGTGGAGGGTAGATATCATAAAATGTATATTCATAGTTTGTTTCTGGGTCGTCAAAGACATAGATTTTTTGAGGGCCTCTCCAAATCTTGTCATCAGAAATTACCCTACCTGCTGTAGTAATAATAACTGGTGAAAGGGGATATGGATCGTCGATTTCTATGTAAACCCACTGATATTTATCAACAGTGACATATAATTTTGCTTGTTCATTTACATCGTCGATTATTTTGTTTTGTACCATACCAATTCTATGAGCTATAGGGAAAATAAGATCAGTCGTAGTGCTCCAAAAAAACTCAGGAACATAATCTTCACCAATTGAAATCAAAAACAGGGTGTCATCGTTGAAATTAACTTGTTTATTATACACTGCAGTAAGAACTTGGGCAGGGTCTACAAATGTATCAAAAATCCCATCACCATCGGTGTCGTAGCAGTAGAATGGTTTGGTAAGTGCTAGGTTATATCTGTTGTTGATAAGATCGAGTTGATTAAGTGGTATTATATGTCGTGAAAAGGGAAAGATAGTGACGCGTGTCTGACTTGTTCCATTTCGCCCTTGATTATCAGTGACAATTAATTTCACTGAGTAGCTACCGCTTGAATAATAGGTATGTGTTATTCTACTACCATTTTCTGTCGTGCCGTCTCCAAAATCCCATAAATATCTAGTAATTGTACCATCAAGATCAAAACTCCTCGATCCATTAAAGGTGATTTCTTGTAATACAAACCCGTTATATGGGCCGTCGTGTTGTGCTACTGGACTTCTTGAATCATTCATATTGCCTGCAATATCAGTTGCATTGATAATACAATAAAGTCTTGATGGTTTTTCCTCTAAGACAATTACTTTTTTGTAATTATTATTCCCTATGAAGTCCATAGTAGTTTTCATCCTCTCACTCGTGTTATACCAATATTCTATTGTCACTATTGATACAATAGAATCATCTGTTATCGTAGTATCAAACCTATAACTATTTGGAAGATCTTCAAAAGAGGGTCCATAGCGGTTGATTCGTATTACTGGTGGGTCGGTATCGATGATTTTAATTTTTTTTGTTTCTGTAGTCGCACTGTTACCCCATTTATCGGTTGCGTTGAAACGGTATGTGAGATTTTCAATACTATGTGCAAGTATTACAGTTCCAACGAAATAATTCCCACTGATAAGTGCCATCGTTGTATTATTTTTTATATTTCCGTGATTCCACTGGACAATGACTTCAATGTCAGATGCGACTGCATTTTTCGAAGTGACTGTGGCATTAAAAGTGAATTCTTTTGAAGGTTTCGCTGTTGAGTGTGAATTGTCTTTGATTATTGGTTTTTCTCCAGGTTTAATTGCAAATGTATAATTTGTTGAATAATTCCAATTCCGAGGATCCTTTGCAGCTACATAAAACGTATAATTACCTGTCGGTGAAAATTTTTTATTTAAATAGTAGGTATCTCCTGTTTTATTTTGAGAAATACTGATGTTATACAACTGTCCATTTGGTCCCATAATGTTTAGGTACACTTCCTTAATTTTTGTATTATCAGTTATGGTAACAGATATGTTTGTGTACTTATCTAATATCTGTGAAATTGGAGAGATGTTAGGTACGTCAATGCGAGGTTGTATTGTGTCAAGAAGTGCTCCTTTATCAGTATTTAAACCATAGATGATGTAAGGGCTATCTGCAATCCCATCAAGGTCGTCATCGTTTGCTCCTTCATTGATTTCATCGTAATTATCCCAATAATTACCACAGCGCATTGTTCCTTGGATGACATTAATACCACTTATTTTTGTGATATTCCATTTGTTGCGATTAAGACTTTTATCCATAGCATTTTTAAAATTGTCATGGAAGCAGTTATTGTAAATCATATTGTTAATGGTAAAAAAATCTAGGTAAAGACCATATTCTTTGTTATAACCGATTTCATTATTTAAAATATAATCATTAGTTGAGTTATACATCCTCAATCCAGCAAAATTGTTATAAATGATAGTATTATTGTACACCGTGTTATTATCGTCAGCAGCTAGGTAAATACCATCTTTGTTGTTTCTCAAAACAATGTTGTTGATTATGTTATTTTTAGAACCTATAATCATCATACCGTTATTGATGTTGCCAATGATTCTGTTTCTGTTAATATCAAAATTATTACTACAATTTTCTAAAACCACTCCAGAGTTTTTATTATAAGAGATTTGGTTATGTGTTATTGTTTGATAATCGCTATAACCATTGAGATAGATTCCATGATTATCATTTAACGACGCGTTGTTATTTCTTATGATGTTATTTCGACAGCTGTTGTTAAGAAAAATCCCGTTTCGATTATTGTTTTGAATTTTATTGTTGAAAATATTATTTCCATCAGAGTAATAGAGATAGATACCATTTTTATTTCTCAAGATTGTATTAAAGCTGATATTCACATTCGAATATGAACGATCCAGTTTAATCCCATCACCTGAATTATTTCTAATGATGTTATCGTAAATAAGATGGTTATGTGAATTATTAAGATGAATTCCATTATATCCGAATGATATGATATTATCCGTAATAATTGAACTTCCAGCGTTTATTTGAATGATGCTACTAGTTACCGCTGTGCTACCATTTGTTATCGTAAAATGACTGATATTTACATTATTTTTTGTTACTTGGATCACCGTATTTGCTCTGTTTCCATTTATGATTGTATTATACCGATCTTCTCCGAATAAATCAATTCGTTTATTAATTATCAGATTTTCGTAATATGTACCGTTATAGACAAAAATTCGATAGCCGTCTTGTGCCTTGTTGAGAGCATCTTGGATTCGAATATAATTCTCACCCGGTCCAACGTAAAGTGTCGGAGGTGCATCTGCTTTACAGATCTCCATTGGTTTAAAAAAGCGTATGCAGCTTGTGAAAAGAACCATAACAACTATCACTATCAGTAACTTCCTAAATCTCATCCCATCCTGCTGCATATTTACTTGCATCTATATATCTTCTTTTATCATAAAAATATTCCTATATTCGACATCTGGAAATTGAAGGGATTTTATCGTTCCCAGATCATTCGATGGTCAAGGAAATCCGTCCAAAACATACGGAGGTTATCTATGAGTAAATCATTCTTTTCGATTATGGTTAACTTTTTTAGAATTACACTATCGATATTTCTCCCAAGATTCAATCGTCCAACCTGATCTTGTAATAAATCTCGGATGTCGGTGTACTCGCGTTCTATTTCAGTATATACCCGTCCATCTCTCTCATACGGTTTTTTTATTGTTCGTGGGTTGTCTTGCCATTTTCTTAGAAATTCATCTGCATTTTTTTTCAGTGATACTGGCGGTCCTTTATGAATAGTTGTTTTGGATAATGTTTTTGTCGATGGAATAAGGACAATATACACATTTTTCTTTTCAATGGTAAAGGTAACATTTTTAATAGTAAATTCATGCTGCTCGCAAAGATCTCGTATTGCTCTTTTCGCTTTACGTATCTGCGGGTAAAGATTTTCAGGGATGATTTCTGGTTTTGGGAATTTAACACCAATGACGTCTGTTGTATCAAGTTCTTTTTTAATTTTCTCTTTAGACCATTTTTTAATCTTATGCGGGTAAAAAAAAGTAAGACGTGGTTGCTTTTGATAGTCTTTGCATGCTTTTTGGAATACCTTGAATTTTTCGTTGGAGAGAGCAGAAGCGACATTTCTACCGGGATCTACTGGATCTATAAAAGTCAAAGGGTTTGGAAAATCAGGGTATGTTCCAGGTTTTAGTGTAAGTTTTTCTCCATGCTTCCATTGGGTTGTTTGTTCGATAACATGTTGGAATGTCCCATATTTTAGAATCATGATTTCACAGAGATATCCAGAGAATCCTTCGATTTCTGCTTCAGCTCCATAGCAACCAATACCCTTAAGAAATTGTTTGAAGAGCCGTACATCTTTTTTCTGTGATTGTTTGAGGTGCTCTCTTATGAATCTTGTATGGAATGGTGTACGGTCAACAGCAGAGAGTTTCTGTGATGTATCTTCAATTTTATAGCAGGGAACTATTTCGGTTTTACATCCCTTAAATGTACCCCGAATGTAAGGGTGTTCTGCGAAGCATTCCTCCTGATTCTTGAGGATTGCGCGTCCGATTGCAAGTCCTTTCTGTTGTAGTATTTCTCGTGGAATTGTGGATGGGAAGAGAAGGAAAAGGTCGATGTCAACAGAGGTTCGTATGTAGGTATCTTTTGCAGTAGAGCCGACAAGTTCAATGATTATTGGTATGTTCGTTTTGTTGATTTCGTTATAGACTATCTCTTTAAGTGATTTGATTATTTGTTCTATCTGTTTTTTTTCCTTTTGTGTTGGTGTTATTTTTTTTATGACGATGGTTTCAATTTGTTTCGATCCTAGTATCATTTATGTCTCCTTTATAAAGCGTTTGATGAGAAAGAATACCCCAAATGAAAGTAGTATCCCTCCGACTACATCAGTTATCCAATGAATAGATAAATAAATAACTGCACAGATTACACTACTAGTGCAGAAATAAGTAAGGTAAATGAATCTTTTGTTGTTTGTTAAAGATACTGTTTTTACAAGAAGTAACGATACTGCAACATGTAGTGAGGGAAAGCAATTATTGTTTGTGGTTGTCGTATAGAACAATTGTTCAACGGTCGGGATGACAATATCTAGCGCTGAATTTAATCCATAATAAGTATAGACGTTTGTAATCGGGAGAAAAAGATAAAATGGTATTGCTATCGCATAGATGGTTATTAAAGCATAGCTGAATGTTTTCATCGCTTTTTTTTCGTTAAGAACTATAAAATAAAAAAGTGAGAACCACAGCAGGAAAGGGTACAAACCTATGTAAATAAAAACAAAGAAATATAAAAGGGGAGACGCCCAGTGTTGTGAAAACCAATACACGACTCCGTTTTCAATAAGTTGGAAGGCTGCTGTGAAGTTTTGACTGACAAGTTTTGTGGTGTACGGGTCTATTATATTTACTTCTAAAAGATGAACTATCACGACGATGACGATAAGGATAAGATAAGTGGTATGATAAGAGAGAATTTTTATGTAATCCTCTAATGATTTCCTCCAGGTATTTTTTGGAATAATAAATAGTATTGAGATAATAAATAAAAGAATATTGAAGGGTGCTAAAACCATAAACCAGAAATCTATGTTTTCACCACCATTTCATAATCTTACTTCTCGTAATGTACTATAAATCGGTCCTTTTGGGGTAAGCTCGCTTTTTTTAAGAACAATCGATTGTACTTGATGAACAGCGAATTCTTCTTTGGTGTAACGTTCTAATACTTTGAGAAGTTGGGTTTTATTTCTTGCTGTTTTCACACGACCTATAGTCAAATGTGGAGAAAAACCTCTTTGTTCTTTTTTAAACCCTAATGGTAAAAGGGAGGTGTCGATAGCATGTGCTATTGTTTCAATAATGCCGGTATCAATAATCCCAACCCAAATTACTTTTATGTAATTTTTGTTGGGAAATACACCTGTCCCTTGAAATGTAATGGAAAATGGTTTAATACCTCTGACCGAGTCTTTCATACTCCGTGTAATTTCATCTATATATTTTTCATCGGTGTCGCCAAGGAATTTTATGGTGATGTGAATGTTTTTTGGTTCGACAAGTTTGATATCGGCACTTGTTTTTGTTATTTCTTCTTCAAATATTAGGAGTTTTTGTATAGCGGGGATATCTATTGCGATGAATCCTCTGAAGATTGACATAGCATCCTCCGATATGCATCAATAAATCGTTTACCTCTTTATAGATTTGATTATTTGTATTATGCTTCGAGTTGAATATCATAAACGTTCTGGGGATTTTCCACATGAATCATATAGGCTTGTTGTTCTGACATGATGTTTTCTTCTATGAGTTTTTTTGTAAGTTTTGGTACTGTTTTTGGTGCCAGTACAGCACCTGGGCGTCTCAGGTCGTCTATATAGTCCGTCTCCATGAAAAATCGGGTGCCTTTTCTTAAACCCTCGATGATGTTTCTTTTTTTTGCCAGGACAGACGGCATCAAACCAAAATTCTCATCTTTGCTAATAAGGGGAGGTGCAAAATGTTTGACTATTTTTTCTGATTTTAAACCAACATTATTTCCCATTTCAACTAACTCTTTACATTGCATAGGTGTCGTATTTTCTGTATGCAACACGACTGGTACTCCAACATCTTTTGCTTTCTGCATTCCATATGTCAGAATGTCATTTGAATCTTGGAGTATCTGCTGGGTAACCGTAAAATGGGGTCGTCCGATTTCACCAATGGCAATACATTTGTGTTCGTTGCATAATACTGCTGCCTCGTCCATGCCTTTTTTCATGATGGAGATAGCGATTTCTCTTCCGAATTTTTCTTGTAAAGATAGTAGATCGACGGGGTATGGACCGACCACGACAAATACACCGATTCCCACAGAATCTCGTATCTCCTTAGCCATTTGTATCGTTTCTTGATAGCATGACTGATAGCTTTTTTCTTTTAAAACGGTCTCAATCATAGGATATTGGCATAGAATGAAATGGGTTCCACCAGCGTTGTGAAACTCTCGCGCAGCGTCCAGAAATCTCCCCTCTCTACGAAGGTGAAGGTGGTTATCAAAGAGTATCAAGTAAGACACCTTACAAGACAATAAAAAAAGAATGATATAAAAAGATAGTGTAGGAAAAACTGTCTAGGTCTCTATCTCAATCTCGTTCCGAGCGTTTTTTTTACCAGAAATCATTAGCAGAACATCGTGTGCGAGAATCCAGCCAAGATATCCCATGAAGAATGTGAAGAACCCCAGAATGCTATAGATAACGATATTTTTTAATGATTCAGTGCCTTGTTGAATCATCATAATGGCAGTTCCAGCAGCAAGATAGATGACGATGAGTAGCAAGATCCATCGAAATGCGTTCATGGCAAAGTGAATCCTGAGAAATGGTTTGATTGTTATTGGTTCTTTTTTACCAGATTTTATTAGATTTTTTCCTGTTCTTTTAGTTACTTTTTCAACTACACACTGCAATATCGATGGAAAATGTGATCGAAGTTTAGATTTTTCTACTGTTTGTTTTTTTTGATTTTGTTTTATGCGGTGTCGTATTTGAATGGGTGCTAAAGGAAGTACCCGTATAGGTGCATTTTTTGTCTTTAAATTTCGCGTGAGTTTTTTATTGCTTATTTTTCTTATTG
Source organism: Thermoplasmatales archaeon SM1-50 (assembly GCA_001595945.1). Classification (GTDB taxonomy): domain Archaea; phylum Thermoplasmatota; class E2; order DHVEG-1; family DHVEG-1; genus SM1-50. The sequence continues at coordinate 35,232 of LSSI01000024.1, read as the reverse complement.
ACACCGTTCTTCCTCCTAGTGAAGGTTATCTTTTTAGTGATCCCAAAAAAGCAACAATAAACAACTATAAAAGTCTGTTTTGTAGCTACCTATGCATCTACAGGGCAGCTCGTTATCCCATCACCATGCAGATTTATATGCACCTACATGTTCGGCAAGGTATCCGTTTCTTACACCTACACATCTGCGATGATGCTTATAATATCCCCATCTTTTAATGGATGGTCTGCACCAATAATTCTATGGGTATGCGCATCGATAGCTCTTATGAAATGATCTCCTAGTTCTGTGTGGACCTTATATGCAAGGTCTTTTGCAGTTGATCCCCGTGGAACTAGGTGAGCATCAGGGAGTACTCGTCCTTCTTTGTCCGTCAGATGGTGTTCGTCTTCAACAGGGTATACAACGATGAGGTCAAGCATCCGCACTGCTTCGTCGATACATCGCTGTACACCAGTCGATCCATATTTTGTTAGTACATGTGTTCTTATGTATTCCAATGCGTTTAGTTGTTTTTTAGTGATTTCCTCTTTGTTAATGATTGTAAATTCGTTAGCCCCAGGTGTATATGTAACAATTCCCTTTTCTGCCGCGTTATTTAACGCAAGTTCGCTTTCTGCACTGCAAGGTATAATGATACAGTTGGTCAGTTCGTTTCTTTTTTTCATAAGAGTATCTGGTGCTTTGTCACATTTGTTAAATGCGATAATGATTGGCTTACTTATCGTACGAACATAGTCTGTGAGTTGAAAAACCTGTTCATCTTTCCATTGCGATGGTTTCGAAGTATCAAGATTGATTTTTCTGATAGCCCCAGTGATATGTTCTTCTTTAATTCCTAAACCTGTTAGTTGTTCTGCGAGCATTTTTTCTATCTTTTTGCCTTCAAGCTCACATTTCCTTGCAATAATCTCCCAACTTTTTTTAATAATTCCAAGGAGCCAGAAGTTTATTTCTTTTTCAAGAAAAATAACATCTAAGATGGGATCATGGGTACCAATATTGCAGGGGTTTCCCTCTGAATCAGTACTTCCTGAAGCATCAACAATGTGGATAAGAGCATGTGCTTGTCGTAAATCGTCTAGAAATTTATTACCAAGTCCTTTTCCTTTATGTGCATCTGGTACAAGTCCTGCGACATCGATTGCTTCGATTGGTACAAATCGTGTACCATCGATGCATCGTGAGTTATGAGGTGTACATGTCACATGCATGTCTCTGCAAGGGCATGGTTTGCGAATGTACATGACACCGCGATTTGCTTCAATGGTGGTGAATGGGTAATTTGCGATTTCTGCATGTGCCTTTGTTGCAGCGTTGAAAAAAGTGGATTTCCCAACATTTGGTTTCCCGACAATACCCAGTTGCATTTTTTTCTACTCCAGCATTTTTTTTACTTCGTCTATCACATCAACATCATTTTCATACCGTTTCACTTTTTCGATGGTTTGCTGTTTTGATATATCAATAAAACAAATTCCTTTTTTCGCAAGAAGTGTCCCCTGGATTACAGCAGTTTTTGATAGCAATACTTCCTCAGCTGTTATATTGCCGATAACGTTTACCTGTTCGGTAATGTTGACAATGCCTGTAGATGAAATATCTCCATGGATTTTTACCTTTTTACCGATAAAGACATTTCCAGTTGCTTTTAATGTTCCAAAGATTTCTGATTTCTCGTCAACTGAGATATTCCCTTTAATATCATAGTTACCTAACAATTTGCATTCTTTTCCTATTTGTATGCTTCCTTCTACCTTTGAGTTTGATGTGCTAATAAGAGAGTTATTCGGCAAGAAGAGAAACGATTCCGAAATAGGTATGGTGTTACCATCGTTTTGTTCGAGTTCTTCAAGTATTCTTTCGATTTCTTCACTTCTTCCCATTTTCAACAATTGTAAAAGATATACGAATATATATATTACAATAGGAATCGGATTCCTAATGTTTATCCATCCTTTTGCCTCAAATCCTTTTTCGATTTCAACGCTATCACCAACATCCAAATCGCCTTTTAGAGATAAAGTCCCTTTGATTTTTGTTTTTTCTCCTAGATAAACATTCCCCCCACTTTTGATATCTCCACCTATCGTTGAAAAAATATCGACACGCACATCATGCGGGGAATCAAGGTTACCATCGATAATCGCATGTTCACCAACAAAAATCCTGCCATTAGTATTTAATCCAAATCTTAGAAAAGAACGATCGCCAATTACAACATCACCTTTAGTTATTATCACCTTTTCCTCGAATAAAGTTCTATCTGGGATAACAAGTGTTTTTCTATCAAAAGTCATTATTCAAATGGTATCGACTATCGTATTATAAAGTAAACGGCGTCATAATTCACAAAAGAAAAAAATTGATATATAGAATACGTATATGTCGGTTGATTTCAACCGAGATCACATTAATGCAATCTCGTTAGGCGGAAGTTTTAATCATGGCCACAAAACTAACTGAAGATCAAATAGAACAACATAAACAAGACAAAGAGGAATTACCTCCCATCAACGAATGGATTCGGGACATCAAATTTATTACAACAGAGGAAATCGATGTTCCTGAAAGTCTGTTAGATCAAGTGATTGGACAAGATCAGACCGTTGCTATTGTTAAGAAAGCAGCCGAACAGAAACGACATGTCATGCTCATCGGTGACCCGGGGACAGGTAAATCCATGGTTGCTCGCGCTATGACAGAGTTTTTACCAAAAGGGGAACTTGAGGATATTATCGTATATCCAAATAGTGAAGATACAAATACTCCAACAATTCGTGTTGTTCCAGCAGGAAAGGCGCAAGAGATAATTAGAACGCAAAGGGAGGACGCGAAACGAAAAGTAGAACAACAAAACAGTATGATTCTTGGTATCGTCTTATTAATTGTCACGTTGTCTCTTATAGGAGCAATTGTCACAGGCCGTTTTGAATACGCGATTTTTGGTGTCATTGCCGCAGTCATGGTATATCTCATTGTTGCTAGAGGCGGATTCTCTCAGAGAAGAGAATTACAAATGATACCAAAACTATTAGTATCACATGAAAAAAATGATTTACCTCCTTTCATTGATGCAACCGCAGCACACTCTGGTGCATTACTTGGTGATGTCCGACATGACCCATTTCAATCTGCTGGATTGGAAACCCCTCCCCATCAACTTGTGGAAGCTGGGGCAATCCATCGTGCGCATAAAGGAGTGTTGTATATCGACGAAATTAACACATTAGGTTTACCCTCTCAACAGCATTTACTTACAGCAATTCAGGAGAAAAAATTTCAAATTACAGGTCAGTCGGAGAGGAGTTTTGGTGCGATGGTAAAAACAGAGCCAGCTCCCTGTGATTTTATCCTCGTTTCTGCAGGAAACCTTGACGCATTAAACGGAATGCACCCTGCATTGCGATCTCGAATCCGAGGATATGGATATGAAAGCTATCTTAACAGTGTCATGGATGATACGCCTGAGAATCGGGAAAAACTGATACGATTTGTTGCCCAAGAAGTTAAGAAAGATGGGAAGATCGGTCATTTTAATAAAGAAGCGGTTACAGAAATCATTCACGAAGCGCAACGACGAGCAGGTCGAAAAGGGAAACTATCGCTCCGCTTACGCGAATTAGGTGGTCTTATTCGAGTCGCTGGAGATATCGCCTATGAGCGAAAAGATAAGATTATCACACCGCATCATGTCATTGAGGCAAAACGTATCGCCCGATCATTAGAACAGCAGGTAGCAGATCGGGCGTTGGAATCGCAAAAGAGCTATCGTTCTTTTAGAACATTGGGGGAAGAGGTCGGTGTGGTCAACGGTCTTGCAGTGCATTCAGCTGATCCTTCCATGAGTGAGTTTTCCGGTTTGGTATTACCAATAGTTGCAGAGGTCACACCAGCAGGGTCCCAGTCTGAGGGAAAGGTGATTGCAACAGGAAAACTTGGGGATATCGCCAAAGAATCGGTACAAAACATCTCTGCTATTATTAAAAAATATATGGGTCGGGATATCTCTAAACATGACATTCACATTCAATTTATTGGTACGTATGAGGGCGTCGAAGGTGACTCTGCAAGCATCTCACTGATCACCGCTGTAATTTCCGCAATGGAAAGTGTCACAGTTCGACAAGATGTCGCGATGACTGGTTCGATTAGCATCCGGGGAACCGTGCTTCCCATTGGAGGGGTAACTGCTAAAATTGAGGCAGCAGCGGAAGCAGGGATTAAAACGGTACTAATTCCGAAGGCGAATTTGAATGATGTGTTAATCGAAGATAAATACAAGAAAATTATTGAAATCATCCCTGTTGAAACTTTAACAGATGTTCTTCAAAATGCGCTTGTCGGAAACGGAAAAGAGGAGCTATTACGCAAGTTAAAAGAGATGCGTCCTCCAAAAATTATCGGGAAAGTGGAACTTGAATCGGAGCGGAAGAAACAGTCGGCTTCTCTTCAGCCGGATGAACGGTGAATATTAAAAAATCATTGCGTAGATAAAAGAACAATAAAAAGAATAATTGTCCTGGGATATGTTTATAGGTATGATATGAAAGCGTTATTTATCGGTCGTTTTCAACCTTTCCATATGGGGCATCTCTTGATATTGCAGCAATTAAGTAGTCAGTATGAGATGATCATCGTCGGTATTGGTTCTTCTCAATATCATGATACTGTTGATAACCCGTTTTCTATAGAAGAACGATATCAGATGATTATAAAATCATTGGAAACCGAAGGAATTCGGAACTATCAAATTGTTACTATTCCTGATATTCACGATCCACCACGATGGATTAATCATGTTTGTTCTATTGTCTGTGATTTTGATGTAATCATTGCGAATAATCCATTTACAAAAAAACTATTTTCTGAGAAAGGGTATATGGTTAAGGCAACCGCGTATTTCGATCGAAAACGATATTCTGGAAAGGAGGTTCGCAGACGCATTGTTCACGATGAGGCTTGGCAGGATTTGGTTCCCGCGGCCGTCTCCAAATTAATTCGTGATATCGATGGCATTAATCGCCTCAAACAATTATCATTATCACAGTAATATTCTAAAAAAGAATTTTTGATAAGAAGTGTAAAGATATATTTATATAAAAAAGAAAGCACGGTAGTATTATGTTTCGTTTCGATGAGGTTATTGTTCAAAAAATACGAGTTTATCTTGCACTTCTTCGACCATTTACTCTTTTAGCCCCTATCATAGTATCTAGCAGCGTCATCATAGCTAGTCTTGTTAATTCTGGAACTAACACTCATGCATTCATCTCCCTATTTCAAATTATTCTTTCTGCGAGTTTTTGTTTTGCATTGCTAAATGGGGCCTCCAATGCATTAAATCAAGCCACAGACTGGAAAGAAGACGTGCTTTCTAAACCCTATCGTCCTATTCCGCAAGGGCTTGTCTCACCAATAGATGCTTACAAGGTATCTTTCTTTGTATACACTTTTGCGTTCATTCTCTCATTGACGGTACATTTACTTTTTGCTTTTTTTATATCCGTCATTGCTTTTTTTTCAATTACATATTCGATAAAACCACGGATTAAGAAATTCTTATTTCTCAATCAGCTGTGGGTAGCTTTTTCAAGAGGCTTCTTAGGTATTGTTGCTTCATGGAGTGTATTTGGGAATCCATTTGACGCACTTCCACTTGCTATAGGCTGTGTTGCTGCTCTGTTCCTTTTTGGTGGAACAACGACCAAAGACATATTAGACGCAGATGCAGATAGAAGCGTGGGAACGAAAACATTGATGAATGTGTTTGGATTAAAAATAGCTTCAATCTTCTCACTTGTATTTATGATTGGTGCATTTTGTTTAATTCTTCCCTTGGTGTATTTTACTATTATTCCTGTAACAGTTTTACCCCTTGTTTTCCTTAGTTTTTTATGTGTTGTTATCGGATGGTTGATGTGTCATAAACAAAAAAATACAAAATGCGAAAACACATCGGCATGGACGTTGATGTATGGGACTTATTTTATCTTTGCATTAAGTTTTGCGATAATTATGATCTTTTTTTCTGCTTAATCATTAAACGGATATCAAAAAGCATTGCTGTCACTACCACGATGAGTGCAATGCAGGTGATATAAAATCCTGAACTAAAACCCCAATTCGAAAGCATTGTTACTTCCCCTGATTCAATGGAAATGGTAAGAACCCCCTCTCCTTGGACAGAACCAATACTTGCTTCAATTAATTTTGTTGTTCCAAAATAAAACGAGGGGATTAGGATACTTAGAAGGATAATTCCAACGATACTTAAAGGAAATGCATAGTGCTTTTTCTTTGTCCTTTTTAATACAATGCCAAGACCAAGAGATACACATGCTAGTGTTGCAAGTGGCAGTATTGCTGAAAGAAAAACAATGAAAATATCAGGTATTTCTGCGATGTTTAATGATAGCTCACCATAATATTTTTTTGTTTCAATCATCATTCCTGGATTTATGTATAATGATGTGGTTTTTTCTATCGGTTGTGTAGAACTTGACCCTGTGAACAACCACCAGGGTTGGAAAATTGAAAAAACGATAAGTAAAATAGCCAGTGATTTCAATAATGATGAAAACGAAAATTTTCTTAATATTGTTAATATGACAAAAAACCCAAACAGCGAATATAGGAGCAAGGAGAGAATAAGCGGGAAAATAGAATCTAATGTTGTTACAAATATCAGATGTTTATTATTAATCAGTTCAACGTGTTTAACCCCGATAAGTTTGTTTTCTAAATACGCGTTGATTGTATAGTGGGCTGGAGGAAGAGAAATTTTTTTCTGTTTTGTTTTGGCAATGGTTTGATTATCTCGTAGAATAGAAAATTCAATATTGTCATTTGTAACAAGATTTCCTTTGGAATCGAATACATCGATTGTCATATCAAAAATAGCTGAAAACTTTATTTGGATAACTTTACCGGCATTGGGAACGGAGACACGGATGGTATCAATAAACTCGCCAAAATTAATTTGAAGTTGATAATCGCCTGCAGGAATATCTTTAAAAGTATAAACTCCTTGGCTTTTTTCTTTTGGAGTAAGTTGGATAGTTCTGTTTCCATTAGCGGTTATCAAAAGAGGTGTTATATCAACACCTGGTGGTAAATCGAAAGCATCTTTTACAACAACATCAAAGGTGGAAAGTTGAAGGGTGACTTGTTCATTTACTTTTATAATGGTTTTTTTGAGCTCCTGGCTGTAGACAATAAAATTTTTGTATTCTGCTTTTAATGTATATGGATCTTTTATATTGTAAGGGGCTTTAACAATTAATTCACCGTTCTGTTGTGTTATTTTTTTGTCAAAAACAACTTCATCTTGATTGATGAGCCACGCAGTAACTCCAGCTATCCCCTGTCCATTTTGGTCAAGAAATGTAAATTTTATTGTTCGCTCCCAGGTACAGAAAACATTTACTTTTGTGTCTTTAAACAAATGAAGTATTGCTGAACCTGTGAAAACCTTCTTTTTTTCCCTTTTGAGAAACACTTTTACAAGATAGTCTCCTTCTAAAACACCCAAAAATGTTTTTTTTGCTCTAATTAAAAAAGCTCGGTCGGCAGCTCCTTCAGCTATTAACCCCCCGTCACGATGCAATTCTATCCATATCACTGGAAACGTGGCGCCTGTGAGATTAGACAACCTCGGGCGAGATAAATATGTTCCTCCGAATCGGGAGATGATTGTAACATTATATCTCTTTTCTTCTCTTTCAAATGGAATATCACCAGAAAGTTTACGAAATTTTATTAAAGTCTTATAAAGGGCTGATTCTTTTTGTACAGTTTCATATCCCCCGTTTTCAGAGGAAAAAACTTCTGCATCAAACTGTACTATCAGATCTGATGGAATCATAACATCGTGACTATGTCCAGGTTTGTAGGAACGTCTTCCAAAATTAATTGAAACGTAGTCAACCTCAGTTCCTAGAAAATTTAGATATTCCTTCGCAGCGACTTTTAATTGGACGCCATCACTCTCATCAGTACCCGATGTCACAATACCTTGACTTGATGCAAAGAGGACAGCATTTACCTTTCCTGTCTTACCTTCTCCGTGACAAAGCCATGCTTCTGTTCCTAGACTTGCGTCGTTTTTATATGATATAATCCATTCGCGTTCTTTCGTGGAGGGATTCTGATTTATTTGATATTGTTCAATTTTTTCATTTTCACTGTAGAAATTTAGAAATGGGTAGATTTTCCCGAAATTTAAAGAATCAACGGCAGCACTCCGTGTTTTTATTGAAATAAGAGAACCAAACCGACCATCAATATTATCAATGCCTTGTACAGTTGCATCTTTTAGCATCTCATGTTTTACGTTAACATAGAGGCGTTTTTCTCCCATTGGACAATAATAATATCGATAAATAGCGGTTGTCTGCACATCCTTTTTATATGATTCACTAATTATTCCAAATTCACCCATAAGGGTTCCATCAACAAAAATTTTTTTATCGATAAAAACTTGATCGGAAGAACTTTCATCTTTTTCTTTACTTCCATAATAATAGGCAAATGCAAATGACACTATTTCATCTGAATTAATTATATCAAATTCCCTGATGTCTTTTTTTTGTTTTACGACTACTTGAGCACATGGTCTATCTAAAAGCGTTCCTTCTTGTCCTACACCGTAGATACAATACCCATCTTGTTTAATTCCATAAAATCTTGCTTTTGCTGTTAATTCGGGCAAGGGTGACGAAGAATAATTTGCATCCTCAATAATCACGTGATCTTTATAATTTGGTTTTGATGTTACATCATGATGATAATAAATGAAATACCTCTCTGTTCCATCTGCGAAGGGCGGAACTAAAAAGACGATGTTACATTCAGTGATATAATTTTTTTCTCCGATAGCTTTAGTGAGAGAATAGATTTGTGATTCTAATTCATACCATTGTTCATTATGCCAACAAGATATTCGAATTGAGGTTTTATTTTCATTTTCCGTCCAACATGGTTTTTCGAATCTTATACGAAAATCGATTGGTTGGTACTGGGCAACAGAATCAAATGTTGGTATGGGTAATTGCAACTCCTGTCTGTATGACCATTCTCTAAAGGTTGTGTCCCATAATGGGTTTATATTGTCCTGCGAGGATACCGGTAAACTTACCACTGGACAGATAAGTAGAAGAAGTATACCGACTATTAATATATTTGATCCTTGCATAGATCTCCTTTTGTTATAATTATTCAGTTTTTCTATATAAAAGAGTTGTTTTATAAATATAAGAACTTTTTTAATACGAAGAGATGATGACTTTGCTCTATCTCTCCTTATTTTTACAGATTTTATAAAAAAAACATTGATTTTAACTTAGATAGATGTTATAAAATCAAGTTGCCCAAGTTCGCCTAAAATAATAAGGGCGGTAAAACTGATCGCATAAAAAAGATATGTCATGTACATCAATGACCATGCTTGTACATTTTCCAAGGTTTCACTTTTTTGATGTTTAAGCATTAAATAGAATATAAAAAAACTAGGTATAATAAAAATTGTAAGCGGTAAGAAATACGTGTTAATTAGGTGATACCGGACTAAAAATGGAATAATGGCAAATGGGATAAGGAGGAATGGAAGCGAAATGAACGCTGCTTTTTTGATACCAACAGTGTTGATGAGGGTTCGTGTCCCTGTTTTTCTATCTGCTTCGCAATCAACAATGTCCTTTGTTGTCATAGCTCCTATGAAAAAAACAAGAGCAATGAACCCAATCGTAAGTGGAACAATCTGAAAAGGATCACCAAAGACGCTCCATGAAGCAAGAACGGCAAATAATCCTCGTGGGATAGCAATCCAAACTTGGTTAATAAAAAGGAATCGTTTCATCCGTGGAGGAAGCGAATAGACCACGGTAAACAACATAATAAGAAAAACAAACACTCCGAACCATGTGTTAATTGTAACTGCACGAAGCAAGGCGAAAAGATAAAAGATATACGCGATACTTTGTGCCTCATCTCTTTCCACAACACCCCGTGGAATCGGACGGTATGGTTTTGATATTTTATCTGATTCTACATCCGTTGCTTGATTCAATGCGTTCGATGCCGCATTCAGAAACGCTAACGTAAGGCTAGCTTGACCTATAATGATCCACCAATTCGGAAATTCAACAAATCTATTGTTATATACAAGGCTTGCGAACATGATAAACATGGAAACAAAAAAAGGCGCGAGTAATGTAAAAGGTCTAAGTAAATCGAAATATCCTCTGAATTTTTTCGAGAGAAACCTACTTTTTATGTAAGGCTCTTTCATTATTAATTTAACAGACATTATTACACCGAGTAGGAATGTATTTTGTTCTTCTGAATATAGAGGTATGTTATATTAGTTACTCTTCTGAAATAACTTACTATTTACTAGTAACTTTACTATTATAAAAAATTAGTTATTTTTAAAAAGAATTAATTTTTAATCAATCTGATATAGGAATGATCTTTTGAATAATCTGTGCTGAGTTAATCGCACAGTTTATTCCAATACCAGGAGCTTTGACGCAATCCCCAATCATATAGAGGTTTTCAACAGGGGTCTGTATATCTGGTTTTATGTTATCAATGGTTTTTGCAACTCCATCGAGGTGCCAGGTGGCAGGATAGATAGCCCATTGGAGCTGAGAATGAAAATCGGGTATGATACGTTCGAGGTTTTTATCCAATGCTTTTTTAAGCTTGTTTAGAATATTTTTATCCCTTGCTTCCTTTGGCGTGCAAATAACGTATGCTTGTACGAGATACTGTGATGGAGCTGATAATCCAGTTTCTGCTTTTGCGGAGATAAAATCAATCATGCCAGCAGCATCATTTCCATCAACACCTAAGTCACGTTCAATAAAAATAAATGTTTTTCCAAGTAATCTTTGATCAATCTTTTTTAGAGAATAATATGCACACAAACTTCCTGTCCCCTCAAGACCCTTTATCATAGTAACATATTCATCTGGAAACTGATGTTCATCAGCAATCGTAAAAAGTTTTTGTACTAGGATGTTTGATACTATAGAATCATAAAAATATTTCTTATCATTCAAAATAACTCCTTCTGCCCTTTTGTTGTTAATTATAATTTTTGTTACAGGACTATTTAGATGGATTTTTCCACCATTTTTTTCTATATACGCAGCAATAGTTTGTGATATTTTTAAAACCCCGTCCTTTGGGTAATTTACTCCTCGAAGCTTCATATCTTTCTGAGTTCGAAACACCTCACCTGTTGAAATCAAGTCCAGATTGTTAATAGTGCTAATCAAACGAGGGTTTACTTCTAGCACGTTTTTCATTTTTCCTTTTCCATATTTTTTTATCGTTTCTGTTATTGAGATTAAATCTAGCTCTTTCATAGTTTTTTCACCGGAAAGAAGAAGTCGTAGGATATTAGGTAGCATCGATAGTTTGTCAATGGTAGTCACAAAATATCCAAAGTGATTGTTCTTCTGTTCAAATAACCTTGATTCATAGATAGTGATGTTCTGGTAATAATCCATAATAATATTTTTCAGTTTTTGAATGATGCCTCCTCCAATCATGTGAAATCCTAAATCAAGGGTATATTCCTCAAACATTTTTTTTGCAAAAATTTCTTCAAGTGGTGGCTCTGAAAACGCGATAAAGGTATTAAAACGATTCAATAGTTGCTTGTAAGAATCTATCGTCTGCGATGACATCCCTATTGAGACTGCTCGTCCACCAACTGTCGTTTCCTTTTCAAAAATATCAACTAAATACCCTTTTTGTATAAGAAGCGCACCAGCAGTTAAACCACCAATTCCTGCACCGATGATACATATTTTTTTTTTCATGTTTAATAGCACCTTTTCTTTTTTTTACATTTTACGGATTCAAACAATTCTTCAATGAGCTATAAAAATATCTTTTCACAATTTTCCATTTATATTGTTGTACACTTAGTTCTCCAGCAATTACCCCCATCATCAGATTTGTCAGTATTTCATCGTTGCTTGCAATTTTAATAATCTTTTCTGTTTTTTCCACGCTGCCTCTTTTTATAACCTTCAGGATAAGATCGATGTCTTTACCGAAATCCTTTTGCCAACGGGTTTGGTATTTTGACAGAATCTCTTGTGTTGTTTGTCTTTTTTCTAATGCTTCTGTGATGGTCTCTGCAGCGATTTGCCCAGATGACATAGCGTAATAGATTCCTTCTCCTGATAAGGGATTGACAAATCCTGCCGCATCACCAACGAGAAGAAGGCGATCCCCATAGGTTTTTTCTAAGGGATGTGTCAATAAAGCTCCTCCTTTAATCGGTGTCTTGTCTAACTGTTGAGGGATAAGGTCTTTTTCTTTTAATAATTCAATATAGTCCTGATAGCACTGTAGTAGGTTTTGCTTTTGTTTCAGAGTCTTAAAATCCTGGATGATGCCAAATCCAATGTTTACATGGTGCTTTTTGGGAAATACCCATCCATACCCCGCTGTTGTATTAAAACGCGAATGGATATAGCAATGTCGAGATTTAGTAAAGTAATCATCCATAATTTTTTCATCAACTTCAAATTCCTGAAGAACACATGCACCTTTTTCTACCCCCATTTTTCGTAAACCTGTGTTTTTTGCTATACTGCTATTTACTCCATCAGCCCCAACAAGTAACTCTGAATCAGCTACTCTTCCATCCTTTACTATGACATGAACCTTGTCTTTGGTGATTTGAACAGTAGAAAGAGTGGATTCTTCTTTAAAAATAGCTCCTGCATCTTGTGCATATTTCACTAGCTTAAAATCAAACTTTTTTCTCAGTATGGTAGCTATAATTGGTTTATCTCGGTTGATTTCAATCTGATATTTTAATGATGGGGAAAAGACCGTTCCGCTGGACGAAAAAGCTTCAATAATTCCATCATTATCAATATATGGGAATCTTTGTAGAACGCGTAATGGTAAACCCCCACCACATGGTTTATCACGTGGAAATTTTTCTTTATCGATGAGTAATGTTTTAAAGCCTTTTTCTGAAAGAAATTTCGCGGTTGTTGAACCTGCAGGTCCTGCTCCAACCACTGTAACATCATAGGTCATAGTATCCCTGTTGTATTAGGTTTTTTTTGCAAATCCTCGACAAACCTATTTAATTCTACGTCGACATAGTCGTTAATTAAAAAGCCAAAAATACCTGTCAGACCCCCCCGATAATTAAAACAATAATAAGATAATACACATTATATATTCCTACGGTTAGAGGTGCTATGAAAGGGACAATCCCAAAAGCACCAATACCAGGAATCTGGAGTAATTTCCCATACGCAGAAATCTTTTTCATACCCGTGTGTTAAAGTCTGAATATATTTGAGCTTTTTAATTTATATGTATTCTGACTAATAGAATACCTCCAGAAATATGAAAATTTGAAAGACTATTATCATAACTCTTGTTCCTATCCTTTCATTTCTTTCGAAAGATTTCCATATCTTTTCTTCTTCATCTGTTTTTATCACAACCATATAGGTTCGGAACCAGGTGATAAGCAAAGATGCTGCAAGTATACTTCCTCCAATTAGGTATACTGCACCGAAGACTTGAGGCATTTGTAGTCCTGCCCAATCATAGGCAGATAAGGGAAATATTGGGATAAATAAGAGATAAAAGAGTAATGCGATTTTCATGGATCGTTTTCTTCCATGGCGTACCGGTGTCGTTTTAAATCCTGCTTTGATATCGCCGATGTAATCACCAGCACAAACCATGATTTCCCTACCGGTTTCCTGGAAGAAGATTGCTGCTGCCAATGGCAACATCAGTAAAGGTTGATTTGGGAACACCGCAAGGCCACCCCAGTATGGTATTGCGCCAACACCTACTGCGACAGCCATATGCCCGGCAAGACCATGGTGTTTTCCGTAGTAATTGTAGTATAAAGCAATAATAACTAAAAATACTGTAAAAGCAGCACATTCCCAGTTAATCATTCGTGTGTCCATGTAATTGACCAGAGCTGCGAGAAAAATTGATCCAATCATCAACGTCAATCCTATGTAGTACACCGTTTTTTTCTTCAACAATCCAGAAGGCACAGGTTTGTTTGGTCTGTTAATTTTATCTGATTCTAAATCCGTAATATCGTTATGAAACATCGTTCCAGTGGACAGAAACGCAGGAGTAAGTATAAGAAAAAGGATCTGGAAAAATGATAAAGACTCATTCATATATATTGCACAGTTTAAGGCACTGACAACCGCTCCAAAAGAACATAGAAACAATATCGGTGGACGAATCATTCTTATCCAGGCAAGTATCAAGGTCCTTAAACCCATAAGGTTCAATAATGGAGATTTACTTTATTACTTTAATGGTTTCCTTGAAGAAAAAAAGTTATTTTTTTAAGAAAGACCGGCTAATTCGAATAATTTTACAATTAGACCATGAACAACGAAGATAGTAGTCCCAGTAATCGATAGGGAGGATAGCGAAAGCAGAATCTTCCTGTTCTCCGAATATCTTGATCGTTCGATAAGTAACGTGGCAATAGACATAAAAAAAATTAAAACAAACCAACCAATGAAATTTAGGATTGGAACCTCGAAAAATTTTATACCCTCGAGAGTCCCCTCCCATATCCACCAATTGTTATAATGTGCAATAGGATCTTCCAGTAAATCAAGACAAACACCGAATAATCCTGCTAGTGCTGATATCAAAATAATCTGAAATTTATTTCTTTTTTGATAAATCTTTGAAATGACGTGTCTTCCCAGGTTTAAAAATAAAAATAAATTAGCGCTCCACGCTAAGATAATTATAAGAGGAACACCACCACCAACCACTGAAAGATAAATGATGTATCCTGGATAGTAATATCTCCCACTTGCTACTCCTGCTGATTCAATAATAAGGGTCGCAATAATTATCGGTAAAAAATATATTACAGTCTTTTTGGTCCCATATTTTTTATTTGAATAATAGACGAGAAATAACCACACAATTGCAATAAGACCAATGAAAAATGCAAGGAATCTTGTTTGTTCTGCAAAATTTTGATTAATTTCAATGAAAAACATGTGTTTATCGCACCTTTACATTTTTTGTTTTATATTCAATAATAATAAATACTATAAAGGGAATGATTGCAATAATTCCACCGATGATTGTTGGAATGATGAAGTTTGAAAAAAGTCCAATAAGAAGGATTATTATCCATATAAATAAATAAACCAAGAAATAGATGTTAAACCTGACATGATAGATAGTTATGTAATTAGATTCCATAGTTTCAGATCTGGGAATATTTTCTTTTTTTGAAATTAACATAAGAATGAGTGTCGAAACAATTCCTACAAGGCCTATTGGTAAAAATAAAAAAATGTTTTCAAGAATAAATTGAACAACGGTCTTCTCCATGTAATTCTTTATTATGTAAACCGTTAGACCTTAATAACGTTTTTACAATGCAAATTCTTTTTTTCACCTTAATAAAATAAATTATTTGTAAAATGAGGAAAACATATTCTTATTAACATGTTAGTCCATTTTGAGCCTTAATGATTATTACAAAACAAAAAAATTTCATGGACATCCTTCGTCGTATCGGTTCTAAGCCAGTTTTTCTTGTTGGATGTAGTGAATGTGCGACCCTCTGCAAAAGTGGTGGTAAAGAAGAAGTTTTGGCGATAAAAGAATCTCTTATAAAAAATAAAATCCCTGTATCTGGCTGGGTTGTTCTTGAACCAGCATGTCATCTGATGAATGATAAACGGATGCTAAAAAAATATTCGAAAGAGCTAAGTGAATCCACTAAGATTCTTGTTCTTGCATGCGGCAATGGGATACAAACACTTAACAAACTTTTCCCTGAAAAGGAAATTATTGCTGGGACTGATACATTATTTTTAGGGGAGATTTCTCGAGTGAATGAGTTTTTCAAACAATGCCTGCTATGTGGAGAGTGCATCTTGGATGACTTTGATGGTTTTTGTCCAGTGACACGATGCCCGAAATCTATGTTAAATGGCCCCTGTGGCGGGTCTTCCAACGGTAAATGTGAGATTAATTCAGAAATAGAATGTGTCTGGGATTGTATCTATCAAGTTTTCAAAAAGAAAGGTAAATTAGATGTCTTAACGTTTATCCAAAAACCAAAGGATTGGTCAAAAGCACTAGAGAATAAACGGAGAATTTGATGTGAATTATCGGAGCAACTTGGAAAAAGTACTTACAGAAGGACATTTTGTCGTGACCGCAGAGATTGGGCCTCCAAAAGGTACTGATGCAAATAAGATTCGTGAAAAGGCAAAACTGATGAAAGATTCTGCAGATGCTTTTAACATCACGGATAATCAGACCGCTGTTGTCCGACTGTCAAGCCTTGCAGGGTCTGTGATACTTCTTCATATGGATATGGAGCCTATTATGCAAATCACGTGTCGAGATAGGAATCGTATCGGTTTGCAAAGTGATGTGCTTGGGGCTGCCGCTCTTGGAGTTAGAAATATGCTTTGTCTCACTGGTGATCATCAGAAGTTTGGGAACCACCCCGCTGCGAAAGGTGTGTTTGATGTAGATTCCATTCAGCTTCTTCAAATAATAAAAAATATGAGAGATGAAGGCATCTTTCAGAGTGGCGATCGACTTCTTTCTGGAAAACCTTATGTGTTTCTTGGAGCTGCAGCAAACCCGTATGCAGACCCTTTTGAGTTTCAGGTGGATCGTCTACGAAAAAAAATTGATGCTGGCGCAGAATTTATTCAAACACAGAGTGTCTATAAAATTGATAAGTTTTCAGAATGGATGGATGATGTACGAGCGCAAGGTCTTGATACGAAGGTTCATATCCTTGCTGGTATCACTCCCTTAAAATCCGTAAAAATGACTGAACGAATGAAGTTTCATGTCCCTGGTACTGATGTCCCGAATTCGGTGTATCTGCGGATGAAAAAAGCATCTGACCCCGCCAAAGAAGGATATGCAATAGCAGTAGAAACAATCCATCAACTCAAAAAAATTAAAGGAATACATGGGATTCATATCACAGCGTTATTTTGGGAAGAAATAATACCATTGTTGGTGAAGGATGCTGGTTTACATGTATAAGGAGAATTGCAGGGGCATAATCTTTCGATTAAACATACCCGCCGTTTAGGTCCCTTTACTCTTGAAGTAGTTCCCTAAATTTTTTCACATAAAAATATTAATATATTTAATTTATTATATAATGATAAAGAAACGGTAGGATTATTCACAGCCAGGATCTTCATAAAACAGAGAATAGGAAATAAACAGACAGGATGATATAAAATATGTTAGATCAGCTCGGAAAAATTATTGAAAAAAGACCATGGGCCGTAATCGGATTAATTCTTCTGATAACAATTGGTTTTTCCCTTTTTATCCCATCATTAACATTCAAAACAAATTTTGAAGATTTCGCTCCAGACAATGAACAAGTACGAGCAAATAATCGAATCTCCGAGTATTTTGGTAAAAGCACACAAACAATAATCCTTTATATACAAAAAGAACAAGAAAGTAGCGTGCTAAGCATCCAAGCACTGCGCGATCAATACAATCTCAACAAAGAACTCATCAAAATTCCGGAAGTAAATAGTACAGTCTCCATTATAACCTTCATCGACCCTGTCTGTCAAATGGAATTTAACAAGACTGTTGAAAAATGTAATGATGAACAACTCAATACTGCTCTCAATGATCTTTTCAACGAACAACCATCTGGAGAAATTACGCTTTTTTGCACCGATGACCCCAATGAGCCTATCGATTATCCAAGAGCGTTTATCCGTCCAAGTAAAAAAACCGTTAACAGCGCAGATATCAAAAATTGTTACATTACAAAGGGTAATACTACACTAACTTTCTCTTTTGAGGTCTACTCCCTTTCAGATTTTCCCTCTGACCTAAAACCACCGTTTTCAAAAGTCAGTACCATGGAATGGTACCTTGATTTTCAAAACTCGTTAATACCACCTGAATATAGTATGGGTTATCAAATCGCTGCACGGATTGAGCCGACTGTTCATTACTGGGAAATCGGTAATAGTGTTCATGAAAACATCAAACAATTAATACAAAAAATCAGAAACCATGAACTGGCATCTTATAAGACAACAGCTTATCTTTGGATAAAACCACCAGGACAAGAGATGTTCTTCCCGCTCCAACTCCAAACCGGAAATGTGACCTTTGATTTAAAGACAAATCGGATTGAAATCTCTGTCTCTCGACAGGAGCTCAGCACCTATGGAATCGCCCTCCAATATGGATCATTCGAACTACCGACAAAATTGACAAATTTTTCTGCAGGTGTTCGATATTATCAAACACCGTTACTGAATCGACCCGGCGGTCACATTGTTATCAACACGAGTTATTTGTTTACTTGTCTGCAACGTCTCCAATCAAGAACATTACTTGGCTCGCTTGTCTCCCGGGTTCTTCAAAAATACAAAATCAATTTAGATGAATTTTCAGATCTTTCAGAAAATATGATAGGAACCGACATTTTTCCATCCACCTTCTCATTGACCGCGATTCAACCACTATGGATGAAAACTGATCGAGTACCTGAGACAGGTATTTCAACAAATATTTTTCCGTTGTTACCACAATTGTTTACTGATTTACGAGTGAATGCATTATCGTTTATTTCTACCGAGTTTGCACAAACGAAAACGTCACATGCAAGTATGTTCATTGTAAATCTGAATCTCCAAGAAGGTGATGTAGACGAACTTAGGAAAGTTAATATAAAAATAATCGACACAATCAATAATCTTGATAAACAATACAGTAGTATTTCTATTGAAGTAACTGGAGAGGGGATCGTCACTACACAAATAAATGATGTTGCGATGGATTCCATGACAATCATTGGCCCCGCTATTTTTATCATCATACTGTGTATTCTCTTCATCGCATTTCGAAAACCATCCTATGTTTTCCTTCCTATACTCGTATTCGCGTTCTCCTGCATCTGGTTATTTGGGACTATGGCTTTGCTTGGCATATCATTTAACATTATCGCAGTAGCACTTCTGCCTCTCAATATTGGGTTAGGCGTCGAGTACTCCGTTAACCTACTCTTTAATTATCGAACAGAAATAAATAAAGGACGATTACCCGCAGAGGCAATTCGACTCTCAATAAAAGAAGTTGGAATCGCGATTTTTTTAGCCTGGTTTACAACATTTGTTGCGTTTCTCTCTTTTCTCAGCGCAACGCTCCCCCCTGTTAGAGATTTTGGAATTTTTCTTGCGTTAGGTATAACATGTACATTCATCATTACTATGACTTTGCTTGTTGCTCTTCGTTATATTATCGATAGAAGAAAATTAAACACTGTCCAAACCTCTAAGCAACTCACTATTTCAATGACCACAATCATGGCTCGGATCGCCCAAAAACTTCTTTACCATCGGAAAAAAGTATTACTCCTAACGATAGTCATATGTCTAGTGATGGGGACTGCAGTGGCCCAGTTGAAATCTGGATTTAGCATGAATCAATTTATCCCACAGGATAATCCTGCACTCCAATTATTTTCGAAAATCAGTGAGGATTTTCCGTTCTCAAGCCAAGATCAAGAGTATATCCTGATAGAAGGAAAAATCGCAACTGTCCAATTGTTACAGGGTTTACAATCTACGCATGAGAAGATGAATGACGATAGGTATATTGCTCGGAAACCGGATGGACATACAAAAACAGAAAGTATTTTTACTATCCTAAAACAAGCAGTAGCAAATAATCAATCACTTGTTGAGTTTTTTAACATCGATACAGCCACGGGGTTACCACAGACCAACTCTGATGTTCAGAACACCTTTGATTATCTCTACACAAGCCCTGAATATCAAATGCAAGTCTCTGATTTATTATATAAGGAGGGAAACGAATACCGCGCCGCTATTGTTCGAGTCTACATTGATCTGGGTTTAAATAATGAGGATATGACCAAGGAATTTGAGCAATTGAAACAAGAGTTAAATAACGATCGTTCGGACTATGGTAATACGACATCGATTGTTACCGGCAATCTGCTGATTACCTTGTCTATTCTGAAAAACATGACTGAAAGCCAGATTCTGTCTACCGGGATTTGTTTCCTGCTTGCGGCGATTATGCTTACGTTGATCTATCGCAACCCCATTCTTGGTTTGATTGCAATGATTCCAGTTACCATCTCCATGATTTGGGTCTTGGGAAGTATGTATTTTATTGGATATACTCTAAACATTTTAACCATCACAGTCACAAGTATCACTATCGGGGTAGGCATCGACTATTCTTGTTACATCACACAACGTTTCCGTTCTGTTGCTGATCAAACCGGAGATATAACAAAAGCGGTTATCGAGACTATCTCACGGACCGGGAGCGCTATTCTTATCGCCGCTCTTTCTTCGATGTTTGGTTTTGGTGTTCTTGCGTTTGCCCCTATCCCACCGCAACAACAATTTGGTATTATTACAGCTATTACGCTTATTTATACGTTTATTTCCTCTATTGTGATTCTCCCACTGGTTCTTGCTGGTTGGGCCAAATGGAGGAAAAAACGAAAAGGATATATTGTTCGCCCTGGACCTCCAAAGAAAATAGAGGGAATTTCAGAGGATCCTGAATACATCTGCGAACAGTAAAGTATCTATAAGAAATAATGATACCTGTGAGAGAAAACACCTAGGGGTTAAATTGTTATGCCATACGAACGGATGAAAAAGATTTTAGTAACCGGTGCCGTCGGTCAAATCGGATCAGAACTAACGATGTTGCTACGTAAAAAATTTGGAAATGATAATGTCCTTGCAACAGGAAGGAAAACCAAACCGAGTGACACACTACTTAACTCAGGTCCTTTTGAATACATTAATATCTGTAAACGAGAAACGATAGAGAAGGTTGTGGATGATTATGATATCGATACGATTTATAATATGGCTGCAATACTCTCTGCGGTTGGTGAAGAAAAACCTCTTTTGTGCTGGGATGTTAATATCAACGGATTGTATAATGTATTAGAGGTCGCTCGTAAACATAGTATGGTTCGAGTGTTTGTTCCTAGTTCTATTGCAGTTTTTGGTCCAGAGACACCACGGGATAACACCCCTCAGGAAACAGTTCTTAAACCAAAAACAATGTATGGGGTAACTAAAGTTACCGGGGAACTTCTAGGCGATTATTATGTTAAGCGTTTTAACCTTGATGTACGAGGGATACGCTATCCTGGTATAATAAGTAGTGAGACGCTTCCTGGTGGGGGAACTACAGATTATGCGGTTGAAATATTTTATGAAGCTATAAAACAGAAAAAATACACCTGCTTTTTACGAGCTGATACGACACTTCCTATGATGTATATGCCTGATTGTTTAAAGGGAACACTTGATTTGATGGATGCCGATGTTTTAAAATTAAAGCACCATTGTGACTTTAATTTTGCTTCTATGAGTTTTTCTGCAGAGGAACTTGCCTATGAGATTACCAAGCATATCCCTGAATTCACTTGTGATTACAAACCAGATTTTCGACAAGCGATCGCTGATTCCTGGCCTCGTTCCATCGATGATAGTATGGCCCGTAAAGAATGGGGCTGGAAACCAAAATATAAGCTTGCAGATATGACAAAAGATATGTTACAAAAACTTACAAAAAAGTTTGAAGAAGGGAAGCTATTAGTTTAGTACTCCTTCTTTTTTTCTTTGTTTACTCCATAGAAAGTTTTATGTGCTATCCGATATTCTCATTTTTATTTAAGGTGAATCAACGATGCCGGAATTAGAGAATATTGGAGTAAATATGAAAGGAAATATTGATTCAATTAGAGAATATTTGGGTGCTGATGCAGATTACCTACTCAAACATACATGTACAAAAATAAGAAAAGAAACGTTACATCTCCCTGGACCAGATTTTCTGGATCAAACTTTTCTTGATACTGATCGATCATCCCAAGTGATTCGTAACCTGAAATCGTTATTCACCCACGGTCGGTTAGCGGGAACTGGGTATCTTTCGATTTTACCAGTTGATCAGGGTATTGAACATTCTGCTGCTGCATCGTTTACCCCTAATCCTATGTATTTTGATCCGGAAAACATCGTAAAACTTGCAATACAAGGTGGTTGCAATGGTGTTGCTTCGAGTCTTGGAGTGCTTGGGGCTGTCTCACGAAAATATGCACACAAGATTCCTTTTATTGTGAAAATAAATCATAACGAGTTATTGACTTACCCTAACAAATATGACCAGATTATGTTTGCCGGTGTCGATCAAGCCTGGGATATGGGAGCAACTGCGATTGGTTGCACTATTTATTTTGGCTCTCCCGAGTCGACTAGGCAGATTCAGGAAGTAAGGCAAGCGTTTAGATATGCCCATGAATTGGGGATGGCAACAGTTTTATGGTGTTATTTACGTAATTCAGCATTTAAAGTGGAAGGAAAAGATTATCATACTGCTGCAGATCTTACTGGTCAGGCGAACCATCTAGGAGTGACTATCGAGGCGGACATTGTAAAGCAAAAGCTCCCTGACATCACTGGTGGATATATTGCTCTTAATACAGGTGGAGTTAAGTATGGTAAAATCAATGAAAAGGCATACACTGAACTATCCTCGGATCATCCAATCGATTTAACACGGTATCAGATTGCGCATTGTTACATGGGCCGTGTTGGGTTGATTAATTCGGGTGGTGCATCTGGAAAAGATGATTATGGGCAAGCGGTACGAACTGCGGTTATTAATAAACGTGCGGGTGGGACTGGTCTTATTTCTGGGAGAAAGGCGTTTCAGAAGTCTTTTGAGAATGGTGTGAAACTTCTTCATGCGATTCAAGATGTCTACTTATGTAAGGATATCACTATCGCATAATTTTTTTCTTTTATTGGATTTTCTCGTTATTTTTTATAGTACGATCCTAGTAGATAAGTACGGCTTTGACTCCTTTGGCATTCCTGATTGATGCAAGTAATATCCCAGGTATTTGCTTTTCTGTTATGATAAAGAGTCGTGGTTCAACAGTGAACTCAAAATCATCGACGATGGCTTGTCTTATGCTGATATTGTTGGTCGCAATGATGGTGGCTATATCGGCAAGGATTCCTGGCATGCTTGGGTCGACCGGTATAATTTCGATAACGCCCCATTTCATGTATGGTGCGACTTCTTTTAGGTGACATGTCGGTATAAGGTTAGAGAATATTTGAATGAGTTCTGGTTCTTTTATGATAACTTCTCTTGTTGCGGTGACTGCGCGTCGGTCGACCTGGAATGCTCGTGCGATTTTTGAGTCAGAAAGTGCGATAGGACCGCATTGAAATGCATTGTTGTGTATTCGTATTCCGTATTCAAGCATTTTTTGTGCGATTTTTTTTCGTTGTGGGTAAGCGCTAAAGTAATGTTCGATTTGTTTCCACATAGTGTAAAACTGTACGTTGACGATATATAAATACTATTTGTTATTGATTTTTTTCATCTTATAATGTATAAAATTATACGTTAAAGTACAATTTTAGAAAATTTAATATAGTGGTATAACCAATTATTAAAACATGAAAAAAATAAAAATAATCCTTGATGAAAACGATATCCCTAAAAAATGGTACAACATCCAAGCGGATCTAAAAACTCCCCTGGACCCTCCTCTTCATCCCCAAACCAAACAGCCAATAAAACCAGATGATCTCAAAGTAATCTTCCCTACGGGTCTTATTAAACAGGAGGTTAGCAAGGATCGATATATTATGATTCCCTCGGAAGTAAGGGAGATCTACCGCATCTGGAGACCTACGCCACTCTATCGAGCACAACACTTAGAAAAAGCACTTAAAACACCTGCAGAAATCTACTACAAATGGGAAGGTACCAGCCCTCCAGGCAGCCACAAACCAAATTCAGCGGTTGCACAAGCTTATTATAACAAAGCAGAAGGAATTGAACGACTTGTAACTGAAACCGGGGCAGGACAATGGGGTTCAGCCCTTGCATTTAGCACCCAACTCTTTGGTATTCAATGTCGAGTTTATATGGTAAAATGCAGTTACGAACAAAAACCATATCGACGAGTACTTATGGAGACTTGGGGCGCTGAAGTATATCCAAGTCCAACTACGTTGACCAACGCTGGAAGAGAAATCTTAAAGAACGACCCTCAAAGTAACGGAAGTCTTGGTATCTCCATTAGTGAAGCAGTTGAGGAAGCGGCAACCCATGATAATACGAATTATGCTCTTGGATCAGTCCTGAACCACGTCGTCTTACATCAAACCGTCATAGGACTTGAGTTAAAAAAACAGTTTGAATTACTCGATAAATATCCAAATATCATCTGCGGATGCGTTGGCGGCGGGAGTAATTTTTCTGGAACAAGCTTTCCTTTCATACGAGATAAACTGCTAGGAAAAAAACCAGATTTACAGATTGTTTCCGTTGAGCCACTGGCCTGCCCAACACTCACAAAGGGAGAATATCGCTATGACTATGGGGACTCTGTTGGTCTTACACCCCTTTTAAAAATGTATACTCTTGGTCACAATTACGTTCCTCCAGCAATACATGCCGGTGGATTACGTTATCATGGCGACTCACCGCTACTTTCAAAATTGACAAAAGAAGGATATATGAATGCACTAGCCTACACCCAACAAGAAATCTTTGAGGCGGCAATGTTATTTGCCCAAACTGAAGGTTCACTTCCTGCACCAGAATCAGCTCATGCCATACGAGCTGCAATCGACTATGCAAAAATCTGTAAGAGAAAAAACGAAAAAAAAGTCATTGTATTTTGTAACAGTGGTCACGGACATTTCGACCTTAAAGCATACGATGATTACCTTCATAATAAAATTCCAAATGGTATGTATAAAAAAATTCGAACATACGCTTCACTATAACTTGTTCTTTTTTCCTTCTTTTTTTCAATAAAACAGTCCTCTACTAAAGAATGTGATGCATCAATATCTTTATGTACCACCATAGTTCTTAATAAATGGTATTTGATATCCCCCTTTACTTCAAGACTTACGTGAGGTAGTATTGATGAAGGAATTTGATCTCTCAAAATTACGCCATGGAACCGACCTCATTAAAAGAGGTTTTTCTAAAATGCAGAAAGGTGGGGTCATCATGGATGTTACTACCGTGGAACAAGCAAAAATTGCAGAAAAAAGCGGTGCAGTGGCAGTCATGGCTCTCGAAAGAGTTCCAGCGGATATCCGGGCTTATGGAGGCGTTGCTCGGATGGCAGATCCTACTATTATTAAAGAAATCATTAACACGGTCAGTATACCAGTGATGGCAAAGGCAAGGATAGGGCATTTCGTCGAAGCGCAAGCATTAGAAGCTCTTGGGGTTGATATGATTGATGAATCAGAAGTTCTTACCCCAGCAGATCCTTTTTTTCATATTGATAAACGAGTCTTCACCATTCCCTTTGTCTGTGGCTGTAGAAATCTAGGTGAGGCAATCCGACGTATTTGGGAAGGTGCTGCAATGATTCGGACAAAAGGGGAAGCAGGTACCGGTAACATTATTGAAGCTATTCGACATCAACGTATGGTCACTCGAATGACCCAAGCATTAAAAACCATGCAAATGGCACAGATACGAAAATTAGCAGATGAATACTGTCAAAGTTACGTAACCGCGTTTAAAACCTTAACAAATCAAAATGTCGATGAGAAAACAGCTCTGTTTGGTCCTACGACGTATTCTCAGCTTAAAAAGGAAATCAATGAGATTTTAATTGAGATTGAAAAATTGCAACGACTTCCGGTGGTAAATTTCGCTGCTGGTGGAGTTGCGACCCCTGCGGATGCAGCTATTATGATGCAGCTAGGAAGCGATGGGGTTTTTGTTGGGTCAGGTATTTTCAAATCAAAAAACCCTGAAAAACGAGCGAAAGCAATCGTAGAAGCAGTCGCTCATTTTGATGAACCGGAAATGATTGCTGAAGTAAGCAAGAACCTCGGTGATGCAATGCTTGGCATCGACATCAGTTCAATCCCAAAGGATCAACTTCTGCAGGAACGAGGCTGGTAGCGATAGTCAGGATCGGAGTGGTATCTCTTCAGGGAGCGGTATCTGAGCATCTTTCATCAATGAATCGTGTTTTTCAAAAAAGTGAAATGAAAGGACAGGCTGTTTTAGTACGACAGCTACGTGATATCGACGCGTGCGATGCATTGATTATTCCTGGGGGGGAAAGTACTACAATCTCTCGGATTTTAATTAATTCAGGCATGTATAAGGTTATCCGGGAGCGTATCATGCACGATGATATTGCTCTTATGGGTACCTGCGCAGGATGTGTTCTTCTTGGCAAAGAATTAATTGATTCAACGACTGATATAAAGCTCTTAGAAGCACTGGATATACAGGTTGAACGTAACGCCTTTGGCAGACAAAAACAATCCTTCGAAAAACAGATAGACATCAAAGGCTTTTCGACACCATATAACGCTGTGTTTATCCGTGCACCTGTAATAACCAGAATATGGGGTTCTTGCGAAGTGCTTGCATCAGTAGGAACTAAAATTGTCATGGCCAGGCAGAAGAACTACCTGGCAATGTCGTTTCATCCTGAGCTCACTTCAGATCTTAGGATTCATCAGTATTTTTTAGAGATGATATAATCACGCTTTCATGATTGCAAGCAGGAAGATACCTAACGCGATCAATGCTCCGACAACAGCACCTATCACTGCAATTATACCATTTACAACCGTCCCTGTGAAATTCAGGAAATCCATAGGCGTTCCCATGAAACTAAGGAGATTTGCGCCCCAGAGGAAGATTACACCAACCAAAAGACCGATAACGATTAAGATTGCTCCAACAGCTCTGCTTTTACCAGATCCAAAATAAGCGGTAAAAATCCCAGCGATTATACTTGCAATTGCAAACACCAGCGTCATCATACTTAAAAAATATTGTACTAATCCTTCCATTTTTTCACTCCTTAAAATTTCGTTCCTGTTAAGGTTTTTGTATCGATTACCCCTTCAATAGTTCGTATTTTATTTACTACAATATCGCCAAGGCTTTCGAAATCATCTGCTTCGATTTTTGCAATAAGATCATATTCTCCAAATAAGGGGTGGAGTTCTATAATCTGTGGTACCTTTGAGAGCTTATTGTATACCTCATGTTCATGTGCGGGAGCGGCACTTATTAGGACAAACCCAATTGCCATACTTTACCTTCCTCGCTCACCGTTATATTCTCATTGGATATAAGCCTTACGTTATTTAAGCTCTTTACTCTATCATAAAAACACTGGCTCTCTTTTTTATATTTTTAGTCTGAAACCAAGTAAATGAATGAGAGTTTTTTGATTGTTTCTTATAAAAAATATATGTGGGATGTTACCTTTTTTTCCTCTGATATACCTGAATGAAATTCTCTATAGTTCGGTCATAGGTTCGTTCAACAGTATCGGGGAAAAAACACGCGGGTAACTCATCTCTATCTCTATGATAGCTGAGGCATTCACAGCAGATCCCTTTCCTATTGCACGGGTATGTACAATTGCAAGTAATTTTGTTTTGTTCTATCTTACATTCTACCATATTTTACAGTACTCCAACTAATTTTTTAAACTCGTTTTCGTCGATAATCGTCAATTCTAGTTTTTTTGCTTTTTGATATTTTGAGCCAGGATCTGTTCCAACAACGACAAAATCAATGTCTTTTCCAATCGATGAGGAAACTATACCGCCGTTTTTCATCACGAGACCTGATGCATCAGGACGAGACAAAGACGGAAGTGCCCCTGTAAACACAAATTTTTTTCCTGAGAGGCTTCCTTCTTTTTTTATTTCTTTTGTTCGCATTCCAATATCCTTTAACCTTTTTATCAATTCGATATTTTCCTGGGTGGCAAAGAATGTTGCTATCGACTCTGCTGTTTTTTCGCCAAGGCCATGGATCTGCATTAATTCTTCCGCTGATTTTCTTGCAAGTTCATCAATGGAACAACAGTGTGATGCTAGGAGTTGAGCAGCATATTTCCCAACATGGCGGATTCCTAGACCATAGATCAAACGTGCCAATCCCTGTTGTTTGCTTTTTTCAATTGATTCAAGTAAATTTTTCACTGATTTTTCTTTAAATCCTTCAAGAGTTAGTAAGTCTTTTTCAGTAAGTTCATATAAATCTGCGATGGTATCTACAAGACCTTTTTCAATGAGTTTGTCGATGGTTTGTCCCCCCAAGTGGTCGATGTCCATGGCATCTCTTGAAGCAAAATATTCTAAACGCCATTTCAGCCGCGCTGGACATTGTTGGTTCGGACAGCGGACCGCAACCTCATCTAATGTTCTAATTACATCTGATCCACAGACCGGGCATTTTCTCGGTATCACCCGTATCTTTTCATCGCCTCTTCTTTTTTCAGCGATGCTTTTAACAACTTGGGGAATCACATCACCGCTCCGTTCGACCAAAACAACATCGCCTATGCGGATGTCCTTGCGTTTCAACTCATCAAAATTATGTAAGGTCGCTCGAGAGACTGTCACTCCACCAACTTGGGCAGGTTCAAGGATTGCGACCGGTGTGAGTGTACCGGTCCTCCCAACTTGTATTACGATGTCCTTGAGTTGTGTAGTCGCCTGTTTTGCAGTAAATTTAAATGCGATTGCCCACCGGGGATGTTTAATCGTCGAACCTAACTGGTTCTGTTGTGCTATCAGGTTCACTTTCAACACCACTCCATCGATTTCATAATCAAGCGCTTCGCGTTTTGTCTCAAGGTTCTTGCAGTACGAGATGGCTTCGTCTATATTGCTTACTTTTTCTATTAATGGATTGACACGAAATCCAGCTGTTCGTAACAGTTCTAAGGATTTTTCGTGTGTTTCAAAATCTATATCAGAATGAGAGACGTAATAAAGAAAGGTATCCAATGGGCGTAATGCGACGATACGCGGGTCAAGTTGACGGAGGGATCCTGCTGCAGCGTTCCTTGGGTTAGCGAACACCTGTTCTCCTTTTTTTTCTTGTTCTTTATTGAATCTTTGAAATACGGAGATTGGAAAGTACACCTCACCACGAATCTCAGCGTTTTTTAAGCTAGAACCTTGTAAACGGAGTGGAATACTGCGTATTGTACGTAAATTAGTAGTAATATCATCACCTTTACTGCCATCACCACGTGTTGCTCCTCTGACGAAAATTCCATTCTCGTAGATAAGAGCGATGCTTACTCCATCGATTTTCGGTTCGCAGATATATTCAACATCTCTGCAGTTTTTTTTAATACGTTCATCATACTCCCTGAGTTCATCAAAAGAATATGCGTTATCCAACGAAAGCATCGGTCTTTTATGTTCCACGGTTCTAAATCCTTTAAGCGGTTCACCTCCTACTCGTTGTGTGGGTGAATCTGCTGTGACGAGATCTGGGAACTGCGCTTCCAACGTTTCGAGTTTTTTTAGAAGCATGTCATATTCATAGTCAGAGATAATCGGGTTATTTTCTACATAATATTTGGTGTTATGATAGTTGATTTCTTCTCGGAGTTTTTGGATTTGTTTTTTTGCCTCTTTTTCATTCATTGATTCACATGCCAACTATTTTTTCAATTTCCTTCATTGATGAGGTGTTCAGAATATCTTTTTTCTCAAGCCATCCTCTTCGGGCAGTGGCAACTCCAAATTTCATGAAATCAAGATGATTAATGCTATGTGAATCGGTGCCCAAGACGAAACGTATTCCCTGTTCCTTAGCTAGTTTTGTATGGATGTCATCAAGATCCAATCGATCAGGGAATGCATTTATCTCAAGGAGGGTGTCGGTTTCTTTGGCCGCATCGATGATTTGTTCGATATTTACGTCGTATGGGTCGCGTTTGCCAATGAGCCGTCCGGTTGGATGTGCAAGAAAATTCACTTGTTCGTTGTCCATTCCTTTGATGATACGTTTGGTCATTGTTTCTCTATCCATTTTAAACGCGGTATGAATGCCGATGTACACGAAATCAAATTGTTTTAATATTTTATCTGTATAATCAAGTGTGCCATCTGTCCGAATATCGCATTCTGTCCCGCAAAGAATTCGTAGATTTGGGAATTTCTTGTTTATTTTTTTTATCTCATTTATTTTTTTCTGTATTTTTTCTTGATCTAATCCATTTGCAATCTTTAGAGATTGTGAATGATCGGTGATTCCGATGAATACATATCCGCGTCGTTGTGCAGCAGATGCGATGGTTTCAATAGAATCGCTCCCATCACTCCAGGAGGAATGGACATGGAAATCGCCGGTAATCTCATGGTAATCAACAAGGTGAGGCAGCATCTTTTTTTTCGCTACCATAAATTCACCGCGGTTTTCACGTAACTCTGGTTCGATGTATTGCATACCAATTTTTTTGTAGATTTCCTTCTCGGTTCTCCCCGCGATGTATCGTTCCGTGGTCTTATCAAACAGGCCGTACTCATTAAGTTTAAAACCTTTTTTTATTGCAAAACCACGTAAGATGACATTATGATCCTTTGATCCGGTAAAATATTGGAGCGCGGCACCGTAGCTTTTTTCTTCAACGACGCGAAGATCAACCTGTAGATGGTCGTTTAACAAGACACTTGATTTTGTTCTCCCTTTTGCAAGGATTTGAGCAACGTCAGGATAGTGTGTGAAGTGGTCCATGACCACAGAAGGTTCTTCTGAAGAAGCAAGGATGTCGATATCGCCGATAGTTTCTTTCATCCGACGTAAGCTTCCTGCGATGTTAATTTTTTTGATTTTTTTGCATTTATGGAGATATATAAGATATTTCATTCCGTCCATATATGCGACGTTAAGAAGAACTCTCCCACTTGTCTTTTGCAGGAGTTGGATTCCACGCAGTATGTTTCGTTCAGTAATCTCCCCAAACCCCTCTAATGTTCGAAGTTCTCCGTTACGTGCTGCTTGTTGAAGCTCCTGGATGCTAGTGATACCACGGTTTTTGTATAATGCGGCGACCTTCCTTGGACCAAGGCCCTGAATCGCTAATAAATCGATAAGACCGGGTGGGACTTCTTTTTTCAACCGTTCCAGATACCCTAATTTTCCTGTTTTCACTAGTTCGGTTATCTTTTTTGCTAATGCCTCCCCAATACCCGGAATTGATTTCAATCTCCCTTGATGGACTAGGTTTTCGATATCTTCATCAAGAGCTTCAATTGTTTGAGCAGCCATGCGATATGCTCGTGTCTTAAAGAAAATCTCTCCTTTTAAATCCAGTAAATCCGCAACCATATACAAGGTGTCAGCTACAAACTGATTCTTCATACGTCTCACATGTTTTATTGAAGATATACAATCACTTCAACAGTGTCTCCATCATGTAGTCTAAGTGTTTGACGTAAATTAAATGGGGAAATACATTCAAGGACCGTGGCATAATGGCTTCTTTTAGGAAGCACAATTGCACCTTTCTTGCCGTTAATAGTAGCCTTAAAACACACAACACTTCCAAACGTTCGATTCTCTGTTTGGAATTCGTCGATTTCAATACCGCCATAACTTCGCAGCAATCGAATTTTATTTCGCTCTAGATATTCAATCTCGACGTTTAGTGTACCAGGATATGCTACAAACCTAAGTCGTTTTTCAAACTGGTCAGCATACTCCTTTTGCTCTGTGTAGTATTTTCCCTCGCCCATTCCTGAGATTACCATTCCTTTGAAGATCACTTTGGTACTCAGATCAAAAATCTGTTTAAAAGATAGATATTCATTTTCCAACGCATCGGCTCCAGTGCTGGTAATATGAATCAATTGTTTCTTTACCCCCAGTTCCCTTCTAATCATCTCTTGAATGTCAAGCTCAAGAAGGTAACGTGACGCAGTCTGCTGGCTGGTTTGTAAGCGTTGTGCAAGTTCATAGGATGAAAGTTCAATCTTGTTGTGGACTCCCCCTAATAATGCCAGCTCCTTTAGTGTTTGAAGTAGATACGGTTTCAATGGCTTTGTATTGCCATTTGGTTGTTTATTTTCCAATCGTTTCAACAAGTTTTTTCCCTTCATTCGTAAACACGTAGTTATTTCCTTTTTTTTCCACGATACCCCCCTTTACAAATTCATCGATGATGCGCTGCGCGACTCGTGGTATCATACGATTTTTTTTCCAAATGCGTTTGATGTCGGTTTCCCCTGCTGCAAGTTCATCAAAAATCACTCGTCTGAATTTATTTGCAAGTATGAATCCTTCATCCATGAGTATCCAACAGCTTAATTTAGAGGTATCACATAAACCTTTTCAAACTTATGTTTAAAAGCATCCCCTCCATATCAAGTGCGAAACAACTCTTAGATCAATCAATTCGTCAAACAAAAAAAATCAAGATACATGACCGTGATAAACGCTATGAGATAAAAAAAACAGTCATCGCTCGGACCGATAGATTTATTTCTACTCTTCTTGCCAACCTGGAATCCTATGTAAAAAATTTCCCATCGATTGACAAACTCCCTTTATTCTATCAAGAAATCATTGATATTAAGATAGATACGAATAAATTAAAGAAATCGTTAGGGGCAATTGACTGGGCGAGAAAAACAGTAGCAATGGTCTATTCGAGACAGATTAACTCTTTGACAAAAACAGGAAATATCGAGTTCCTCAAACAAAAGCAAAAAGAAATCTACGGGCGTGTCTCATCAATCGTAAAACAAGTAGATAAAAACCTTCTGTTTCTGGCTAATGCACAAAAGATTTTACGAGCTTTTCCGAATATCGATGATGGTCCGACAGTGGTGATTGCGGGCTACCCGAATGTGGGAAAATCATCATTAATGAGAAAACTTTCTACTGCAAAACCCGAAGTGGCACAGTATCCTTTTACGACAAAACAAATTTTTGTCGGCCATATGCAGGAAATAGTTCGTTATGAGAAAAAAAAATATCAAATTATTGATACACCAGGATTGTTAGATCGACCTTTGAAAGAGCGAAATACTATTGAGAGGCAAGCGATTGCCGCTCTCCGATTTCTCGCTGACCTCATCTTGTTTATCTTCGATCCATCAGAAACTAGTGGGTATCTGATGGATGAACAAACTTATCTATTAGATACCATCAAAAAGCTGTTTCCAGATTTACCGTTTATTATTGTAGAAAACAAGGCAGATATACAAAAAACTACTTCCGGTTATAGAAGAATCTCATGTACTACAGGAGAAGGAATCGAGGAGCTTCGCCATGAAATTCTTTCTATCCTTAAAAAAATGTAATCCGGCGTAGGTGCATATCCATATACATCTACATCTGCGAACAATGCTCATAAAATAAACTTACGATATCATTCAAAACAAACAACTAGGAAAGGAAGATATTACATTTTTATACCCTCTTTTCCCCCTCTATTCTTCCTTCCTATTGTTAGTTTTTAAGAATATTTAAAAATTTATTATGTCACGATGTGAGACTGATGTTATCGTCGTGATTTCATAGTTTGGATAATTTCTTTTCCAAAATCAGTAATGCCATACAGTCTGACATTTTTTCCTCCACATCGTTCCTCTACCATGTTTAACCCGATAAGAGATTCTTCCTCACGGTATCGTGTTTCTATCCCCCGTAAGGCACCAATGACGTTTGATGAGGTAGCCCCGATGTTATAGGCAATTTCAGATGTATAACTACAGTTCGGGCTGATATCACAGAGATATTCCGTCACTTTTCTTCGGACATTGCTTCGCCGAAGTGCTCGTATTGCAACCGATCGTTTTATTTCGATAGAACGGTCTATTGTCGTTTGTTCTAGCATCCCATCATACCTATTAAAAACGAATGATACTTCTTTTAATAAAGTATTCGCTTATGGATACCTCGTTACATATACATCTGCATAAATGCCTGCATATACACCTCGTTATCCGGGTATCGATGCAAGTAATTGCAGGTGACGAAATGATCTAGAAAAACATGGTCTACACTTTTATTATTTGTCCTATTTAGACAAGAATGCGAAAACCTGAGTTTGAAACAGATACTTACAAATGGCAAACATGATTCTTTAAAGAATATGAAATACGTAATTGGTCATAGAATACCTTTAGGGGGTATTGATGGTGATTCCGATTCCCTTGTAATAAGTGTGAATTATAGCAAGTTCTTAAAAATATACTTGATGAAGATATTAGAAGCATAAGATTGACCAATGACATTTTTTTAGATGAATTATTATAAAAACTCTTATTGTGAACCTGAGATCAAGGCGTCACTCCTGAACTCATTATGAGATGTAGTCTACCGTTTCCAAACATTTAAATAAACAAAGACAATATTAATTTATACTCTATTGTAATAGTGGGGGAATAAAGAAAATGGAAAAAAAATATAGTAAAAAATTTTTGGTAATAGGAGTATTATTCCTATTCCTTGGAGCTAGTACTACATTTAGTATCAGCGCAACTGCACCCTGGAGCGACAATTTTGATTCCTATACGGCAGGGAGCGCATTACACGGACAAGGCGGATGGCATGGATGGGATCAGGTCGCAGCCGTTACAGGATATGTATCAGACGTTCAATCTCGTAGTTCGCCAAATTCACTAGAAATCGCATGGTTCAGCGGAAATGCTGCGGACATGGTTCATCAATACACTGATATAAACTCTGGGATATGGCGTTATATAGCATATCAATATGTTCCTTCAACAATGACAGGGGAATCATGGTTTATCCTTATGAATAAATATGTAGACGGCGTCCATAATAGTCCAGATTGGTCACTTCAACTTGTATCAAGTGCAGCAAGTGGAATTATTTATGATTACGACGACCAGGCTGCTACATTAACTCTTGTAACTGATGCGTGGGCAAAGATAGAGGTAGTAATTGACTTAGATACCGATTGGCAAACAGTCTATTATAATGATGTACAATTACAGGCAAAAGGTTGGACAGATGGGCATTCGCCCGGTGGTCAATTAAATCTTGCTGCTGTCGACCTCTGGGCTGCCGAAACACTATCAACATCTGTCTATTACGATGATCTGTCAGTCTTACCAGATAGCTCAGATCTTATCTGCGACGCTGGTGGACCATATTCTGGTGAAATCGATGAAGAAATCCAATTTTCTGGCGCTGCATACGGGGGGACAACACCGTACACCTGGGAATGGGACTTTGGCGATGGAGACAACTCCACAGAACAAAACCCGACCCACGCCTACACTGAAGCAGGCACCTTTAACGTCACCCTTACCGTCACCGACGACCTGGGAGCTATTGCTA
>LSSI01000023.1 GCA_001595945.1 Thermoplasmatales archaeon SM1-50 | reverse complement strand
CCAACGAATCCAAATCCTGATAACAATATAACTAATGTTCCACTTACAACAGTATTGAATGTATATGTATCTGATCCAAATGGAGATACAATGAATGTCTACTTCTATAATGCTGCTAATAATAGTTTAATTGGAACTGCTTTTTCAGTATCAAATAACAGTAATGCATCTATAGTATGGTCTAATTTAAGCTATAATACTCTTTATAAATGGTATGTTATTGTCAATGATTCTTTCTTAGAAAATATATCCGATATTTGGAGTTTTACAACAACATTTAGATCTAGCTTAGGTGATACATCGAATCAATATCCAGTTGCTGATGCTAATGGACCATATTATGGATTTATAAACGAAGAAATCGAATTTAATGCATCAGGTAGTATTGATAATGATGGATTAATTATTAATTACACTTGGTATTTCGGGGATGGTGTAAAAGGATTTGGAATTAAAACAACACATATATATGATCAATTTGGAGAATATACGATAACGTTAACTGTCATGGATAACAATGGTGCAATAAACACCGATAAAACACTTGCTGTAATACGTCACCCGAATAGACCGCCTACAATTCCAGTAATAAATGGAACGATAAATGGAACAAAAAATACTTACTATAACTATACAGCTAGATCAACTGATTTAGATGACGATGCTATACAATATATCTTTGATTGGGGTGATGGTAACAAAATATCGTCAGAGTTCTTAGCAAATGGTACTCTAACGATACAAACACATTCTTGGACAATAGCAGGAAAATATATTATTACTGTTATAGCATATGATAATTACACATATTCAGAAATCGCCTCATTCATTGTTTTAATCGATGCACATATTGTAGGTGAGATTGGATACATTACAGATGATGATACTGATGGAACCTATGATACATTCCATACCGCCAATCTGGAAACACCCCTTGAGCGGGAGGAAGATAATTACTTAATTGATAGTGATGGAGATACTAAACGAGATTATGTCTATAATCTAGAAACGGGATTAATAACATATTTTGATTACGTTTATAAGAAATGCTTTAATCTTTATCAGACGACGTCTAAAACACCTGGATTTGAAATGATTTCAGTCCTGTTAATGATTATACTAGTATTTATTATACTACGGCGGAGGAAGTTATATGAATAAACGATCCCTTTTTATTGTTGTAGGAATCATGATTATTGTCCTCTGCGGTATTGGTTTTTGGTTGCTTACCCAGTCCCCCTCCTTGATAAAAGCTCAATTAGTTATAGATACCGGAACAGTCCAGGTAAGACATTCTGATGGTGCATGGGTTTCTGCTAATAATGGCATGTTACTCAATCAAAATGATGTAGTTAAAACAGGAGATAATACGTCTGCATCGATCATACTCTTTGAAAGTAGTATCCTTCGACTAGATAGTAATACTGAAGTGACACTACAGGAGATTATTCAACAAGCGGAAACGACCGATGTAAAAATATGGCAAGATGAAGGACGTACATGGAATACGATTTCTCGAATAAGTGGAATAGATTCATATGAGATTCAGACACCTGTGGCTGTGGCGAGCGTTCGGGGAACATCCTTTTATGTTCATGTTTGGTCAAATGGAAAGACGACTGTTGGTGTTGGAACAGGTGTTGTGAATGTTTCGTTGATTAAAGAGTATCTAGTTCAGAATTTTACTTGGCTTAAGAAAAATGAATCAGTAACAATTGATCCTGAAGCACCAGGTCAATCCCTCTTAATTTTACCATTTGTAAAGGATGATTGGATCTTACAAAATCAACAAAAGGATGATCAGATGAGAGAAAATGAAAAAGCAGCTCTCTATAAACGACTCGAACCTTACATTCCTCAAATTAAAGAACAATATGGTATCGATGATCAAGAAATAGAGATTCTTGTAGATGCATATCTGGATGGAGATTTCGAGTTGCCATCTGATACACCAAAGTGGATTAGAGATATAATTGAATTCTCATAAGTCGGTGATTATGAAATCTGGATTACTAAAAAGTAAAATTGTTAAAACTCTCTTTGTCAGTTTTATTATTTCTCTTATAGTAATCTCCCTCTTTGCTTTTGGATTTTTTGGAACCTGGGAAAATAAAATTTCAGACGCATTTTATTCACCTGGAATTCCATCTGATGAAATTGTGATTGTAGAAATCGATGATACGAGTCTTCAAGCTTTAGATGCAGAATGGCCTCTACCACGAAACTATTATGCAAAGGTGATAGAAAATGTCAATAGAAGTAAGGTAATTGGAATAGATATCGAATTTTTTACAAATAAATCGTATGAAGACGACATTATCCTTGCAGACTCAATTAAAAAATCCGGGAAAGTAATTTTAGCTATGAAATATGAAAATTTTTCAATCAGAAATAATCAACTCTATGGTATAGGTTTGCTTAAACCTATTTCGCTGCTTGGTTCTCCTGATAAAGATTTTCAAATTGGTTTTGTTAATATTTATGAAGAATCAGATGGAATTGTACGATACTTTATCCCACATCTTACTGGTGTTGAGGAACACGATCATTTCTCTGTTGTTGTTGTTGAAAAATATCTTGGTTTTTCCCGGATCCTTAACGAAACCAAGATGCTCATAAAATTTTATGAAAAGCCAGGTGGCTACACTCGGTTGAAATTTTCTGATGTTTACATGAATAATACAGATTTTGATTTCACCAATAAAATTGTCCTCATTGGGGTAACGACACATGATGCACATGATTATCATTCGGTACCCATTTCAAGTGAAGCGATGCCAGGTGTTGAGATCCATGCAAATTTAATTCAATCTCTTATCCTACAAGATTACCTGCACCTTCAAAATGATTACACGGTTATTGGTGTTATTTTTTTATTTGCGTTTCTGGCAGGTTTTTTTATATATAGATTCAAAATACATATAGCGACTGTCATTTTACTTCTAATTGCTGTTGCATATATCGTTTCTACGATTTATATCTTTAATCTTTTTAAAACGATTATGAACATTTTATATCCGATGATTTCTTTGGTATCTGTATATGTGAGTCTTGTTGTGGTATATTATCGTACTGAAGAAAAAAGTAGAAAATGGATCACTTCTGTATTTGGGAAGTATGTATCTCCTATTGTCATCGATCATCTTTTACAAAACCCTGAAAAAATTAAATTAGGTGGTGAAAAAAGAAATTTAACAATTTTCTTTTCTGATATTCGAGGTTTTACTCCTATCTCGGAAAAACTTAATCCGGAGAATTTGGTTCATCTCTTAAATGAATATCTTACTGAGATGACATCGATAATAATTGAGAATGAAGGACTTGTTGACAAATATATGGGTGATGCGATTATGGCATTTTGGGGTGCTCCTCTTGACATTTCGAATCATGCTGAGATTGCTTGTTCAAGCAGTCTTGAGATGATTGTTAGGTTACAGAAACTTCAAAAGAAATGGAAACAACAGGGAATACCATTTTTTGATGTAGGAATTGGTTTAAACAGTGGTGATGCAATTGTTGGTAATATGGGTTCCTCTACCAGGTTTGATTATACTGCAATTGGTGATAATGTTAATCTTGCATCACGTATGGAAGGGTTGAATAAAATTTATGGTACGAATATTATACTTACTGAAAAGACCTTTTCTCTTGTGGAAGATAAATTTGAGACCAGAAAATTAGATGCTGTGAAAGTAAAAGGAAAAGAAGAATCAATTTTTATTTATGAGCTTATCTGTCGAAAAAATGAATTGAGTAAAAAGCAGCGTGATTTTCTTGATTTTTATGAACAAGGAATTGAATTATATTTTCAAAGGAAATGGCAAGAATCTATAGTGTCTTTTCAAAATGCTTTGAAGTTAAAAGATGATAAAGCCACTAATGTGTTAATTACTCGTTGTCAGGAATTCTTACAGAATCCCCCTTCAGCAGAATGGGATGGAATCTGGACAATGGAGTCGAAATAAATTGAAATTGCGGAAAGAAATATATAAGAAAAGGAGTCTATACCTCTCCTGGACGGAGGAAAACAAGTGTTTACCATATGCTCTTTAAATGCAAATAAAAAAATATTCTTTTATCTGTTGGGAATGATAAAATGATACAAAAGTTACTTGAAAGTATATATGAGGAATTTAAAAAAAATACAACAGATCATTTAACCGAACAATTCTTTATTGAAACAATATTGAATACCATCTACCAATTTCTTTATAAAGAAGGCCATCCGATTCATACGATTGCTATTGGAATTCTTCGTGGGAATACCTTTGATATGTATTATCGAGGAAGGTTAGTGAAAAAATATGCAGAAATTTTTGGTGCAATGTCGTATGATACGACGATCGCTGGTAGGGCATGTGAATTATTCAAAAAAGAAGACAAACCCTATCTTCATCTCTTTTCTAGGAAAAAAATTTATGAAGAGTTTGAAAAAGCTAGCCAAGAGTTAAGGCAGATTGGTTTTGAGGAGGAAGCAGAGTCACTAAAAAAGCGAGCAAAAATTACAGTTGATCAAGGAATTGGAAGCTTTTTACTTATTCCTCTTTCGTTTGGAAATGAAATCATCGGAATATTTACTATCAGTTCTTTGAAAGAAACGAAGAGCACCCACATTTTAGGATTGAATATTGACAGGGATTTCATTCCAATTACTCAAGTATTAGGTTTAATTCTCTATATGGAAAAGATTTCATATAATAAAGCTGAAGAAATGGGGCGTCTTCTCATATCTAGTATAGATGGAAAGGATGAATATCAAGCGACTCATTCTTTGAATGTACGAACGATGATTGATATTTTCATCGATGAATTATCACGAGATAAGGAGCTTCGGGAACGGGTCGAAAACATTGATTTTAAATTAACAGTTGATCGTATTGAAAAACTTCGTTTGGCTGCTCTGTTACATGATATTGGAAAGGTTTTTGTTCCAAGTAATATTCTACGAAAAAGTGATCTAAATAAAGAAGAAATTCTAATTCGGAAGATGCATTCATATTGTACTCATAACATCCTTTCTAAAAGTCATACCTTAAGAGACATTGCTGATATTGCATCACCACATCATGCGTTATATTTTATTCCTGTTGATACTAAAAATCTCGATGAATATACACAGGTTGAAACAAAATATATTAGTTATCCTTTTGACCGGGTAGGCCAAGAAAAATTTACTCCTGAAACTCAAATTATTGCACTTGCAGATGTTTTAAATGCTATCATTCGAGCACGACCGGGTAGGAAAGGATTGAGTCTTTCAGAAGCAATGAGAATAATTGAAAACGATGATCATCGATTCCATGAAGGATTAAAAGATA
Source organism: Thermoplasmatales archaeon SM1-50 (assembly GCA_001595945.1). Classification (GTDB taxonomy): domain Archaea; phylum Thermoplasmatota; class E2; order DHVEG-1; family DHVEG-1; genus SM1-50. The sequence goes on along the minus strand of LSSI01000023.1, from coordinate 17,369 downwards.
TTTTTCTTACCGTTGTTCGAAGAGTTGAACATAATCTGGATAAAGGTAGATATCATGCGAAACAAGCTGAAGAATATAGAGACTGTCTTTGGTTAGATAATCCAAATAAAAAAAAGAAAGAAGAAGGAGACATGTGGACGGATTTGCATATGTTCTTAGAAAAAATTGATTATAACACTTTAGGGATTGTTTCGATAATGGAATGGCAGGATTCTAAACCTTTACTTAAAAAAGAGATAATGGTTCATGATAAACCGATTCAATTGACAAAGATTCAAGATTCGCATCTCATACTATCCATACGAGATATTCCGAAAGAAGAGGGATTCATCTGGATTAATAATTTATTTGATAGTTTACAAAGCCTTTCATTCAAAGGAAAAATTGCTGTTGCGTTAGTCGGGAAAAGCGGTCATCCAGCAAATATTCAAAAGATATATAATTGCCTGGTAAAAGGACTAAGGGTTATAAAAAATGAACCAGTTCATTACTATTTAAGCCCAAAAATGTATAAATGTGAATAATCAAAAAAATAGATATAAAAATCGTAAAGATTTTTAATAGATCATTGTTGCCCTAGAGTATATTGGAGCGGATAGTATGAGAATTAAGTTTTTAGGTGTACATCACGAAGAATCAAAAAATACCCGTTTAGTCTGTTTTCTTATTGATAACATTTTAGCTATCGATGCAGGAAATCTCGCCTCGGAATTAACATTTTCCGAGCAGGAGAAAATTAAGGCCATTTTACTTTCACATGGTCATTACGATCATATCCGAGGTGTTCCTTCGTTTATTTTTAATAACCAAGGACGTTCCACCAAAGTATATGCTTCTAAACAAACTCTGAAAATCCTTACTTCACATCTATTTGATGGAGTGATATATCCAAAGTTTACTGAAAAAACACCATTTTTAAAAAAACCACCAATACAATTAAAGTCACTAAAACCATTTTCTCCTCTGAATATTTCTGGGTATCATGTTCTTCCTCTTCCTATAAACCACATTAATGGCTCTCTTGGTTTTGAAATTACATCAAAAAATAATAAAAAGATTTTTTATACCGGTGATTCTGGTGCTAATCTTTCGTCACTCTGGGAGCATATCTCACCAGCACTTCTTATTGTCGATGTCACATTTCCGAATCGAATGATTACAATAGCAAAAAATTCTTCTCATCTCTGTCCAAAAACATTAAAAAAGAATTTACGTGAATTTCATCGCATCAAAGGATATTGTCCCGAGGTTGTTTTAATTCATTTAAGTCCAAAATATGAAAATGAAATTAGAAAAGAAATAAAAAAAGTGTCCAAAGAGTTGAGATTTTCTATCGGTATTGCATGTGAAGGTGAAATATTTCATGTATAGAGAATATAGCAATTCCTTCATTAATAATACACTCAACATTTCATCATCGGAATTATTATGAATACGACACTTTTAAGTAATATAATATAATAGCTGAAATATTACATTATTTAAAGGGGGAGTAAAAATGAAAAAGGTGAATCGTGAACAAAGATATATAAAATCTCTTGAGAAGGAAACAGATACTTCAATGAAAATATCTGCAAAATGGCGAATTCTTCTTCAATCAATTCAATCTTCATTTCCTTCACCTTGGAAGGAAGAAGGTGATGACCAAGTATTTGAAAAAACATTTTTAAATGCAGTTGGTCAATTAAATAAAATGAAGCATCCTCGCATGTATCAGGAACAAAAAGCATGGCAAGGATATCTTGGGGATCCAACATTACCTGATTATTCACAATGTAAAACTGTTCAATTAGAAGAACATATGAACCCCCTTCCAAAAGTTATAGAAGAATTAGTTAGTTTTTTTAATGGCATGCCAAATTGGAATCATCCTCAAACGATGTGTAACGTCGTTCCACCAGCTAACACTGCATCCATTATTGGATCAACCCTCTGTCAGGTTTTCAGCCCGAATATTCTCGAAGGAGAGTATTCATGGAATATTGCAAAAACCGAAATTGAATCAGGTGCGATGCTTTCCCAATTAATTGGATGGGATTCTCAAAAATCTGGGGGAATTTACACTTTTGGTGGAACTGGTTGCTACTTTTATGGATTAAAATTCGCATTAACTTCGATTTTTGGAAAAGAATCGCGGTATTCTGGAATCCGGGAGGATGGGCAAATCTTGGTGTCACGTGCTGGACATTTTGTAAAACAAACATGCTCTGACTGGATTGGTCTTGGGATGAATAATATCCGAGAAATACCTGTTGATGAACATAATCGAATGGATATTTCATCCCTAAAAAAAGTAATGACAGAGTGTAAAAAGGAAGGAAAACCTATCGTGATGGTTATATGTACTATGGGAACAACCGATGCATTCGCAATTGACCAAATTTCAGAAGTCCGTAAATTAATTGACCAATATGAGAATTCAAAGGGATATCCGAAACCCCTTCTATACGCAGATGCAGTAATTGGTTGGTCATGGCTTGCATTTCGTACTTATGATTTTAAGAAAAATCCACTTCAATTTTCGAAGAAAGCACTCAAGGTACTGGAATATAATTATCAACAAATGCAGCCGCTTCATCATGCAGATGCCATTGGCATCGATTTTCATAAAACTGGATGGGCTCCATATAATTGTAGTTTTTTCTTAGTAAAAGATTATAAAAAATTTACTGAACTACTTTCTCGTCCTCTACCGGGATATTTGCAAGATAGAACACCCTATAATCCTTTTAAATTTACATTAGAAACATCTCGAACAGGAGCATACGCTATGGCAGGATGGGCTACTCTACGGCTATTTGGGTATGAAGGATACCAAGTCATGCTCGGTAGAATTATCGAGGTTGGAATTTTTTTCAGAGATTTGTTACAAAAAGACAAAAATCTTGTATGCGTCAATCCAGATAATCATGGTTTTGTTACTTTATTTCGAGTATATCCAAAGCATATTGATGGAAAAGAGCAATATGAAAAAGAATTAACCAATCCAAAATATCAAGACGAATTACATGCGTATAACCACCTTCAACAACGTGTTGCAAATAAACTTTTTGCGATGTTACGCGATCCTAAACAAAAAGTTTTAGGATGGGAAAATCCACCATATACCAGTTTCACATCAGGATATCGTTTAACTACATATGCAACAAATGAGAAGGATGATCATAATTTTATTTATGCATTAAAAACATTTCCTATGTCACCAAACTCCAATGAAATTTCTATGCAGATTGTTCGTAATTATGTGCTGAAAGCTCGAGATCTTGTTATTGAAGAGATTTTAGAAAAAGGTCAACAGGTTACTAAACAACAGGATAAAAAATTATCTGATTCAGGAATACGAACAACCGAAAACTGGTGGGGAGATAATGAGCACGTTCCTTTGAAATATCTTATTCCTTCAAGTACTATTTCTATTGAGGAAACATTAAAGAATAATCCTTTTTGTGCGAATCTAAATAGTGATCAGGTGAAAAAATTACTTTCAGATTGTAAAATAGAATCACTTCCCCATGGGAAAGTGATATGCGATGAAGGAGATAAAGCGGATAAAGTATACCTGATTCTTGATGGCAAAGTTAAGGTATATAAAACTGATAAGATGGGACATGAGATTGAATTAGCTATCTTGGAAAAGGGCAATATCTTTGGAGAAATGGCATTATTTGACAAAGGATTTCGAAGTGCATCCGTTAAAAGTATTGACAAATGTCAACTTTTAATATTTAAAGGGGATAAATTTCTTGAATTAATACTCGGATAATATCTCAGTTTCATCAATCAATTATTCATGAAAAGATTTTTAAAAAAGTTGTAAAACGATATTTTCATGATAAGATTTTACGTAAATTTTTTATTTTTAGCAATAATAAAAGCAATTTGAATACCGTATATTTGGATATCAACCTATTGGAATATTACCTACCTTGTAATATTTATACGTATCCATATAATTATTATATTAATTCAATTATCGAGTTTAATTGTTATGATTGGATCGATGTTTGTTTACGCTATGAATATTTTTTTTATAATAACAAGAATTTCCTTAACTATCAACGTGATTTTAAGTATAAAAAAAGCAAAAATCGTTATACCTCATTAGCATATTATTTAGTTTATTATATGTACCATAGAAGGATTTTCTCATGTATGACCCTATTAAATTATCTAAAATAACTGAAGAAATCGTCGTGAACAATACTTTGAAAAAATATTATCGGTTCAGACCCACTGGATTTTATGGTGGTATTGCAACTGCTGATACGGTTGGGTGTAATTTGCGATGTAAGTTTTGTTGGTCCAGCAATAGCGTCTGGAATGCTTCTGGTGCAGGTGAGTTTTACTCACCAGAGCAGGTCGCAGAAAAACTCGTCAGTATCGCTGATTCAAAAGGATATCGTCAATTACGTATTTCTGGTGGAGAACCGACTCTTGGGAAACAGCATCTGGTCGGTTGTTTAGAAACCATAAGTACAAACTACTTGTTTATCTTAGAAACAAACGGTATCCTTTTAGGATATGATAATAAATACACCAAGTATCTTTCGAAGTTTAAACATCTTCATGTTCGGGTATGTCTGAAAGGTGCAGATCCTGAAGAGTTCTATCTTTTTACCGGGGCCTTACAAGGGTTTGAATATCAAATCAAAGCATTAAAAAATTTACGAGAAAATCATATGAGTTTCAATATCGCGTTAGTGTCAGTACACCAAGAGAAAAAACAACGTTTTTTCAGGCAACTAAAAGACATGGATTTAGAGAATGTAATGGTAGAGGAAGAGGAAATAAAACTCTATCCTTTGGTAAGAAAACGCCTGCAGAAGGAACATCTCTTAGCCTATTTTGAATAATAAAATTTATGTAATCGTAACATAATCTTTTTTAGTTACCCGATGTTTTTCTATCACCTTTTTATATATGAATCTAAATGACTGGGTGGTGAATTAATGAAGTATGTCATGGTATATTGGTCACGATATGGGCATAATAAGAAATTAATCGATTTCTTAGAAAACATCCTGAAAAAAAACGGAGGGGAAACACAGATTTTTACAACCGAACAGGCAAATCCAACCGCCTTACCAAATGCAGATGTCTTTATATTCTCAGCTGCAGCAGAAAAATTTAACCTTCAACAAAACATGAGAAAATTTATGAAGAATATTTCAGGGATGGATGGGAAAAATTATGGGATTATGAACACCCATGCAATGAAAAAGAATCGTCTTAGCAAAATGGAGAAACTCCTCTCTAAGAAGAATATGGTTAAAATCGCTGAAGCGGATTTTCAGGTGGGAAAAGATATTTCGAGTGGAAACGCCTTTATCGGTAACTGGAAAGCAAAGCTTGATGAATTTGCTAAAAAACTATAAAATATATATTTCTATATATCTTTTTAAAATTTTTACAATACTTGTTTTATCCCATCAAGTCATCCAAATCACCATTGCTCTGGTGAGATATAGTCTCCATAAGTGTTTTTTGCATCGAGTAATCGTATCTGTTGTTCTTTTAATATCTTGAAGACGACCGCTGGTGTATCAAGGATCCTTGTTTGGAAGATCGTCTCCATTCTATGTATTTTTTCCAGGTTCTCATTGATTCGTATCGTGAATTGCTTAATATAATCATGTTTCTTATACTGTTTGTCAAGTACCTTTGCAAACAATGTTTTCAGATCGGAGTAGAGAGGGATATGTCCTGTTGGTGTTCGGAGCGTATCGACCTCCTTATTGACTCGAAGCTCCATCCATTTCAACCAGATTGCCTTATCGTTTTTTTCATTCAGCCATGTACCATCTCTGTCCTTTAGGAAATAATTCACGGAAAATATTCGTGGTGGAACAGAAAGCTTTGCCCCAAAATCCAGATTATTTTGGATATATTTTCCGATAGGGATTGCGAGGAAATCGATGTTAGACATGGGATTGAAAACCCGTACACCTTCCGTCCCTAAGGTAGCTGCAGTCGTCTCAGATTCAAGGCATGCACCTTTCATCACAATCCCATGTGTCCAATTGAACGACTCCTCAACTGGAACTGATGTATCAGAGTCACGACCACCATAGAGAATCCCTTGGACTACAACGCCGAGAGGATCATGCAAAGCTACATCAACGTTTGGGAAAATATCTAAACGGAACGTGAACCGGGCATTTTTATGCGATGGTGGGATTTTCTTTCCGTGGCTATTAATCTTTCCATCAAACCATTCACCTGAAAAATTTATTCCTGCCTTAGGACAAAGTCCTGGTTTACCATTCCAATATACATCGTTATCATTCGTCACCAGCACATTGGAAAAGATTATCTCCGCTGGTTGTGTCAAAGCATTCCATTGTAAAGTATCATTGGTATCGTTTATACCTTCGATGATACCAAAAATCCCTGCTTCAACATTGACCGCTCGCACTTTCCCATCAATGATACGTAGATACGCAATGTCATCACCAATGATGGTTTCGCCATTTATCATGGCAGTGGATGTTTTTCCACACATAGAGGGAAACGCTCCAGTGAAATAACTGATTCGTCCACGGGGTCCATGTACACCCATCACAAGCATGTGCTCGACAAGCCATTGTTCCCGAGCGCATCGGTTGATTGCAAGACGCATCGCTAGTTTCTTTAAACCAATGCTGTTCCCACCATACTGAGTGTTCATGCTATAGATAATATCATCTTGAAGATCTATGTACACCCGTCTTTTCTCTATGTTTTTACTGACAAGTAAACCAAGACCAGTTTGTATAAGTTCCCCTTGGGAATGAATGAACTTAAAAAAACGGGCGTTTTTGCCTTGTCTAATAAATTCTTGATAGCCTTGTCGATAAAGAAGATCTTCGCTATGAGCGACATACGCAGAGTCAGTGAGTTGGATACAGGGGATTGAAAATGGTGAATTTGTAGGTCCCAAACTATAGAATTTAATGAAGAGATCATGACCGGCCATAATATTGCTCATTATCTGAGATATTTCTTGGAGACCTTTGTTCCTATCCATAGTATTTAATTCAGAACCCAAGTTTGTCCCTGCAGGTATGAGAAATTTTGTACGAAGCTTATCTCTTGCTTGATCATAATAACCATCAAAATGAATCGTATGCCCTTGCAAGGCAAGTCTTTTTTCCTCATGGTTCCGTAATGCAGCCTCGCGGGTGTACCGTATATCCTCTTGGGAATCGGTTCCAACAAAGATATTTTCCGGGTTGCATATCTCAATGAAAATCGCGATGAACTCATTTATCGATGGGTTGTCAAGTCGTAAGATTTTCTGATAACTCTTATTGGATAATCGCTCTTTAAGGATTTTAGAAGTGTTTTTTTTCACACACATTCCTCTTTCTTTGAGGAAAAACATATCATAATGATATCATGTAACATTATTTAAAATACGGCTAAAGGTTAGCATTCGTATAGGTTATTCAATAGTTGTACCCATCTTTTTTTCCTCATGTATAAGAAAAGATACATTGTCTTTCTGGTACGTCTTCCATTCAAGGATGTAATACATAATGTTAAACGCAGCCACACTAATAATAAGTATAATATAGTTATTCATATGAAGAGAGAACTCATAGTCGTTCCATTGCGATGTGATGGTGACACCACCACCAAGTAAACCAAACATCCAGATCATCGTTGCAACCGTAAAACCGATACTCAGCAAAAATCGTTTCGTATCTCCTTTTTGATATAATGTGCTGAGATGTGCAAGGATGATTATAACCATTGCCGTTGGAATAACCCAGTAGATACGCGCAAGCATTAGTTCCCGAGGAAGTTCTGGGTATGACACAAGAATGAAAACAAGGCATGTAAGGGGGATAATTAAGTAGAGAATCAAAGTCAGCAATGCTTTTAGAGGAAGGTGTCGTTTCTTAGGAAACATATTGAACACTAACCTCCTGGAATCGGAACATAAAATCTCCTCCTTCAAAACCGATGAGAACCGAAACAGTGAATTCAAATGCACTACTGGTTATAAACACAGGGACAATGATATGACAGGTGACGTTTTTCACTGTCTCTGAATATGATGTTATCGTAAGTGAAAAGGAAAAACCGTTCTCAGTAGTATAGGAAATTTCCGGTAAAGAAAACAAAGAAAATACAGAAAGGAGATTAGAAAAAGAAGCTTTTGAAGTGTTCTGGGTGATCTCTAAAAGGGAATAAACCCCTTGTAATCCTTGTTGAATAGTCGTGTCGTTAGAAAAGTTTAGAAGCGGAGGAGACCAGGGCACATTGATTTCTTCATTTGAGGTAAATTCAATAAGACCAAACATGTATTGTGCGTCAATATCTATGAGTAATTTGAGTGTTGTTTTTTTGTACATAAGACTAAACCAATCAAGAAACGAAATGGTATCTAAATTAAGAGGGATAAGCAACTCATAGGTTGTATTACTGCCTCGTAGGGCAGCCATATCTCTTTTTTCAAACCGCATGAGAGGCGTTTTGTTATCTTTTATCAATTGTGCCGAGATGCTAATACCATTGATATCGTAGACACCTTGGTTCTTTACAGAAAATGTGGTGCGGAATTGGATTTCTTTTTGCATGGGGTCGATGGACCAATGGATATCCTCTTCCGTGGGCAGATAGACAGTTATCCCTTTTGTTGTTATGGTAAAAAGATTCCCGATGGTAAGGGTAGCAACCAGACCAGCCATTATAAGGGCAACGACTCTAACATAAGCGAGTTGTTGCCTCTTCATTACTGTTCAGCCACTCCTTTGATCAAAGTATCATTATGTCTGCTTTCAGTCAGATACTTCTTTGTGTTTATTTCAAATATCTTTTTTGTATAATTACTTCTTTTTTGTTGTTGTAGCAAAATAATAGTAAGAATCCCAAGGAAGATAAGGGAGGTAGCATTTGTTTTTTTTAGATGGCGAAAAGCAAACCTTGATTGATTCAGATTAAACTTCAATTGCTTAGACCTCCTTGATGAGTCAATAGTACTTTTTGTCGTTACTTATATTAAGAAGTTTCGAGGTAAGTTTACAAAATGATAAAATGACACAGAAAAAAAATTCCTAAACCAATACAAATTTTTTTATGCAAAGGTCAAAAGTTGTCCATTGTAATAATTTTCCATGAAAAAAAATTGAACCGTCCAACTCTAAGTGGCCAAATATTTATATTCACTGGATAATCTATAATTTTTTGTGAACTGCTTATGAAAAAAAATAGTTGGGAGAAGAAAGCACTAGTTCTATGGATACTCACTTTGTTTTGTAGTACTATTTTGATGCCTGTCTCACAAGCAGAGTCCAAAATAGAATATCCGTTGCCATCTCCACTTTTGGTTGACATGATAGTGGAAGAATCAATGTTTCGACGGATGTCTGTGCGTGAATTCACAAATGAAACAGTGACTGATGAAGAGCTATCAACCATCCTCTGGGCTGCCTGTGGGTATCAAACAGACGGTGGTCGGACGATAGTAGGAATTAACCAGATATACGCAGGGATTATTTACGTATTAAAAGAAGACGCAGCGTATACTTATAATCCTGTGAACCATTCGCTTGTATTCTTTAAAGAGGGGGACTGGCGTGATATCGTCGGCTGGCAGTATAAGGCACCCATACAACTTGGTCTTTGTTATGATACGAACAAGGCTGACGCTCTCCTCGGTGGCGCTGAACTTGGACAAATCGGTCAAAATATACAGTTTATGGCGAATGCTCTTGATTTAGGAACTGTTGTCTGTGGACAAATGCCCCCGGCAATTGACCCATTAGGGATACCAGAAAACGAAGAGGGGCTGGTTGTGATGCCCTTGGGTCATTTGGCGCATCCCTATAATTTTAAGAATAGACCGTTTTGGATATCTTTGCTTCCAAGAATACAAATTTCTTCATTGTCGCTATCAAAGACGTTAGACAATCTAAGTGAAGGAACATCATTTGCAGGAACCCTTACGAAACATGAGGTTAGCCAAGTCCTGTGGTCCACCTATGGTTTCTCCTCCTATATAGATAGGAGCGAGCAGGAAAAAAATACAGTGAAACGACATCGTACAGTGCCTAGTGCTCATGGATATTATCCTTTACGGATGTATCCAGTAACCAAACAAGGAATATTTTACTACCAACCAAATCTGTTTATTAAATTTCAAAAGGTCCCAGTTGACTTCTTAGGACTCCCTATCCTGACTTTCCTGGTAAAGAAAATCTCTGGTGATCATCGCTTTGAAGTTGCAGAGGCAGCTTCTCACCCGTTGGCGGCATCTGCCCCGCTTATCATCCTTATAGTTCTGGATCTAGAGATGACCCGTCCGACTGGTAAAGATGATCTGTCTGACGAAATCTATCGACGATTCTGGTACTATGAAGCAGGCGCTTCAGCTCATAATGTATTATTGGAAGCAACATCATGGAATCTTTCAGCAAGCATTATCTCTCCAACGAACGCTTTAGCAATTCAATCATTACTACAACTTGATGAAAACTTCTTTCCCCTTTTCATCATTCCTGTAGGGAGATAAACGATAGAACTTCTGTAAGAAATTTTCATAATTCGAAAAAACAATGGTTTATTAAGAAAAGAAGAAAAGAAAAAAGATTTGTTTATTTTATCTTTACCTTTGTCGTTTTATATTCTGGTTTAGGCTCAAGCTTTGGTAAAGATAAGTTTAAGATTCCATTTTTTAATTCTGCTTCCACGGTATCTGTTTTTATCTTATCGGGAAATTCAACGCTTCGATAAAAGCTTGTGCTGCTGCATTCTCGTCGAAGCCAGTTTTTGTTTTTCTCTTCTTCTCCAGTTTCATGTTTTGCAGATATCTCTATACTGGTTGGTGAAACGTCGATATTGATTTTTTCTTTAGGAATTCCTGGCATTTCGATCTTCATTTCATATTTGTCTCCAAGATCTGCGACATCCATCATAGGGGTCCGTAGATCGTCAAAGCTGGCGAGAAAGGAACTTTCTGGTCTCCAAAATAAATCGTTGAAATTCGTCCGGAATTGGTCAAAGAGTTGGTCCATATCCATCCAAAGGTCATAGGGTCTTTTTTGGATGATTTCTCCTGTTTTTCGTTCAGTAGGTCTGATAGTTAATTTATCTTTTTTTCCTTTTATACGTGCCATAGTTTTTATCTCCAATTTTTTCGTTTTCAAAATCGGAATATATACACTTCTATAAAAAACTTTCGCTTAATAATGCTGTAAAAATTATCCTTCTAGTAGCCGATATAAAAATTACTACATTTTAAAGCCCATAACCAGTTTCTAATAGTTCCGTTAACCGTGAGATAAAACGTGTCAAAGGACCACCATCAACAATACTATGATCCGCTGTAATGGTGATATGGAGATATTCACGGATCTGGATTATATCATTTACAACTCCTGGTTTTTTCGTAATACCCCCGACAGCAATAAGCGTTGCAATTGGACCACCCAGCCCAATCACCCATCCAGGGAAACGACCTTTCATCCCTATTGCCGTCACACCAACTGTCCCAAGATGCTTCTTTTTCAGTAATCCTCTTCTTCGTAATAAACGAACCCCTAATTTTTTCAGCCATATCGGTGAATGAAGTAACCATTGCTCTAAAGAAGTAAGGTCTCCGAGAACTTCTATTGATGTATCTATTGCTTGTTCTTGCATTAATCGGATTTCTTTTGTGATTTCTTCAACTGTTTTTTGATTTGCTTTTCGAACGATGTACGCAAGCGGTCGTTGTTCACCGTTAACCTCTCGTTCGATAGGGATTGGTATATCAACATCATTAAAGGACACGATTTTTTTTCGTCCTAATCGATAAGAGTTTAATTGTTTATGCTCTTGTGCTGCTTGACTGACGCATTTGATAATCCAACCAGTAAACGAAATATCCATATTCCCTTTGAGTGCTTTAATGGCTTTACTAGCTTCGGTTACATCTATCTCAAGTAATGCGTGAATATTCAGACGATGTTTTCCCTCTTGAGAAACGACGACAATGTCCTGACGAGCCTTCGAGAATGGTTTTAGTTCATATAACCCGATTCTATCCATATACCCACACCGTCGATACTTCTCTTATTCAAATACTTTTTCGCAGTAATTATTATTATCCCCTTCACCCGTACACTTTTCTTTGTTTATGAAAAAACATCCAACCCTTGTTGTTGAACACTGTGAACCAATTCTTTCAGAATGGCTTCTACTTGAGTATAAACATGCTGTAGTGATTTGGGAGAATGAAGTGGTGTTTACTCGAGTGACTAAGAAAACCGCAAACGTACTTAAAAATATCGGTAGAATTGAAAAAGAAAAAGCACAAGATATCTTTTCGCACAAGAGCAGTGTTGTACTTGATCCACAGGCAGAAAAACCACTCACACCATCGGATTGTAAAAAATTTGATGTAATTATAGTTGGCGGGCTACTAGGTTATGAAAAACCAAAAGGACGAACAAAGAAAATGATCAGCAATAGATCAGATTTTCAACAACGAAATCTTGGGCCATATCAGCTTTCAATTGATGGAGCAGTTTTTGTTGCTAAAGCAATTTGTCTTGGGATGACACTTAAGGACATTGAGATAGCCAGTGAAATCGAAATCATACATGACAAAGTCCATTCAACGATCCTCCCTTTTGGATACCCTGTAATACAAAACATTCTAATCATAACACCAGGACTTGTTGAATATTTAGAAAAACTATAAGTCTCTCTACATTATTTATTAAAAAACTACAACATTTAAATAATAAGGAAATATTCATTTTGTTAAAATATGGAGAGGTATTGTATGAGAAAGGAAAAAAAATTATTATCTTTAGGCCTAGTACTAATAATGGTAATTGGAACCGTCGGGTTGTCAGGATGTACAGAAGAAGAGGCAAATAAACTCATTGTAGGGACTGACCCTACATTTGCACCATTTGAATATGTCGATGAAAATGGAAAGATTGTCGGTTTTGATATCGATTTGATTACTGCGATTTTAACTAACTTAGGATACGAAGTGGAGGTTAAGGATATCGCCTTTGAGTTGTTAGTTGATGAATTAAAGATAGGCCGTATTGATGTGATTGCTGCTGGTATGACAATTACCCAAGAAAGATTGGAACAAATCTCATTTAGTATACCTTATTATTCCTCAAATCAGTCTGTGTTGGTACCAGCTGACTCAACATTGGCTATCACAAATTTTACTGATTTTGCTAACCTAAAACTAGGGGCACAAATAGGAACAACAGGCGCTATGTGGGTTGAGGATCATCTGCAGAATCAGACCTGGTTAGATGAACAAAATATTACCTATTCCTTAAATATCAGCTTAGAACAGTATCCCTCTTATATCGAAGCAGTATTAGACTTAAAGAAAACTCCTCCTCAGATAGATGCAGTCATTGTTGATGAACCTGTAGGGAGAAATTTTGCTGCAGATGGAACAACAAAAATAATATATGTTATTGGTACAAATGAGTCATTTGGATTGGGTGTAAAAAAGGAAAACACTGAACTGCTCCAAAAAATAAATCAGGAACTGGAGAATTTCATAGATTCCTCAGAATGGAACGCACTGGTTACCAAATACTTCGAATAACGTACATGTGATCCATTGGTAACCGATACAATCATTAACTCATTCCCTCATTTAATGCGTGGACTTGCCGTCACTATTGAATTAACGCTATTAAGCATGTTATGTGCATCGACTCTTGCTATCATGATGGCGTTTGGTCGGTCCTATGGAAAACAACCTCTCCCTTTTATTGCTCTTATTTATGAAAAAATCTTCCGAGGCATTCCCCTCATTGTAATATTTATTTTAGTCTATTTTGGACTAGCCCAGATAGGAATCTTAATTGATGCTTTTAGTGCAGCTATTATTGGACTTGCCTTGCACAGCACAGCATACCAGATACAAATCTATCGAAGTGCGATTAATTCTATCCCTGAAGGCCAAGTCATCGCTGCACAGTCACTTGGGATGTCAAAACTACAAGCTATACGATATATCCTCCTTCCTCAGATGTTACGACTGTCTATACCTGGCTGGTCTAATGAATTTACGATAATCCTAAAGGATACTTCAATTGCGATTGCTATCGGCGTTGTGGAATTAATGCGACAAGGAAGGTATGTTATCGTACGAGAACCAAGTGTTGCCTTGTATATCCTTTTGGTCGTTGCTTTGATTTATTTCATTTTTGTCTTTACCATAAATCGCGGTTTGAGTTATTTAGAAAAAAGATACCATATTTCTGGTCTGGAAATAACTAAAGCTCGATAGAATAAGGAGATCATTCCTATGCCTATGCTTGACGTAAAAAACATACATAAATCCTTTGAAACAACTGAAGTACTCAAAGGAATTTCTTTTTCGATGGAGAAAGAAGAAACCAAGGTTATCATTGGAACAAGTGGAACAGGAAAAAGCACTCTTCTGAGATGTCTCAATCAACTAGATCCACCAGATGAAGGTGAAGTCTGGCTTGATGGCGAGGAGCTTACTAACCCGTCGATAGATATCAATAGGATCCGCCAAAAGATTGGTTTCGTATTTCAAGATTTCAATCTGTTTAATCATCTTACTGCTCTACGGAATGTCAGCATCGGCTTAGAGAAAGTAAAACAGCTAAATAAGGAAAAAGCAAGAGAACGAGCCATGGATGAGTTAAAACGCGTTGGATTAGAAAAACAAATCAATCAATACCCTGCCCAATTATCTGGAGGGCAGAAGCAACGTGTTGGAATCGCTCGCGCATTGGCCATGGATCCCGACATCATCCTTTTTGATGAGCCTACGTCAGCGTTGGACCCTGAACTTATTGGTGATGTCCTTGATGTGATGAAATCACTTTATGGGAAGGTAGCGATGTTGATTGTAACTCATGAGATGGGATTTGCACGCAACGTTGCAGATGAAATCATATTTATGGAAGGTGGTGTGATTGTCGAAAAAGGACCACCAAAACAAATGTTCCAAAGTCCTACGAAGCAACGAACAAAAGAGTTCCTTGGACGAATAGCAACCTTATATGGAGCGGAGTAACCTAAGATGGCAACATCTATGTTTTTTGAATTTTTACTAGATTCATTACCAAAACTTCTCGATGGATTGCAGGTGACATTCCTTCTGACTATCGTTGCAATTCTAGCTGGATTTCTCATTGGAGTTACGCTTGCCCTTGGAAGGATATACGGAAACAAAATCATATCAGGTATCTGTATTGGATTTATAGAAGTGATACGTGGGACGCCGTTACTTGTCCAACTTTTCATTATCTACTTTGGACTTGCCTCAATTGGTCTTGTGTTTTCCCCGATACAAGCAGCGTTATTTGGTCTGTCTCTTAATAGCAGTGCGTACCAAGCAGAATATCTCAGAGGATCCATTCAGGCTATTCCCTCTGGTCAGATGGTTGCTGCACGGACACTAGGAATGACGAAGATACAGTCAATAGGAACTATTGTCCTTCCACAGGCGTTACGAATCTCTATCCCTGCATGGTCAAACGAATTAATTTATCTTTTTAAATATACATCAATTGCTTATCTCATTCAGGTTAGAGAGTTAACCGCAGAAGGCCAGATTATCGCATCAAGGAATTTCCGGTATGTAGAAATATATCTCATTATCGCTTTGATTTACCTTATATTTACTTTCATCATCTCCGAAATTGTTGATCGGGCAGAAAAACGATTTCATGTTCCTGGTCTTGGAGTTCCTAAGAGAGCCAGCTGGTTGAGAAACACCTAAAGGATTTGGAACAATATTTTTTGATTTTTTCTTTAAAAAAGTAGTTTATCTGTCAAGAAGATTAGATATTGTTACAGTGGACCGTGTTTCAGTCAGACATAATAAAAATCCAAGAGCCGCAAGGAAAAGATCGGTAATGATAAGACCAACAAGAGATAAGACCAAAATCTGTTCTTCTGCGACTTGAAACATCGATGTAAAAAGAAATATCGCAGTTAGCTCCCGGGTTCCTAGTCCTGCAAACGTAATTGGGATGAATCCTGCGACATTTGCTATTGGGAACAATACTAAAAACATAAAATATGGAATATCAAGCCCCAATCCCATAAGAATGAGATACTCCTGGGAAAACACAATAATCCACGTAACAATTCCTAGTATATATGGAAGAATCATCTTAGAGAACCGTGGAAAATCACTATAGAAGGAGCCTACAAATGCATTCAAATGAATTTTTAATTTTTTTGGAATAAAATAAATAATAAGGACTCTGAAGAATTTTTCCCCCCATTCTTTTTTTGTAAAATAGACTGCCAAAAGACAAAAAATAAGAAAAATGCAGACAGTAATTGGGAGTAATTCTGGGATCATACCTATGACTAGTAATGCTCCAATAATCATCATCGCATACAAGGAGAACGAATGAATAAAGGTTTCAATAATTGTATTAATAAAAAGTTTCCCGTAAGGTTCATTGGTTTTTTCTTTCAGATAGGGGACTCGCATGAGTTGCCCGGAAAAACCGGGGGTTATACTACCGTAGAACACACCAATAAGGTAGACCTTTAAGCTATAGAAAAACCCAACCCTGATGTTTTGTTCTTTTAGGACGATTTGCCAGGTAGCATTTCTAATAAGAAGAAGAGGAATGGTCAGCAGCAGGGAGTAGACAATGTACACGGGATTGATTGAGAGGAACGCGGAGATAATTTTTTCTAGGTCAAGGGAATAAATGATATAGACTAGAATAAAAAGTCCTATGAATGGAAGAACGAGTTTTACTTTTCTTAGGATATTTTGAGCCATGCCGTAGAAGTGAAACACGATGGTTCTTTTATGGTTTATTCAGGGTTAACAAAGGAACAATCTAGGATATCGTTGGTAGTAAAGAAAAAAATATATTGATCGGAATTCTTTTTTATTTACCGATCCGAAAAAACTCGTAAAATATAAGGACCAAGAACAAACCCCTTCCCGTTCCATTCCTCAGCGTACTTGACGCTTATCTGAATAGAGATTTTTCCTAAACCAAAGATAGTCTTTTCTGGTT
Organism: Thermoplasmatales archaeon SM1-50; assembly: GCA_001595945.1. Classification (GTDB taxonomy): domain Archaea; phylum Thermoplasmatota; class E2; order DHVEG-1; family DHVEG-1; genus SM1-50. The sequence goes on along the minus strand of LSSI01000023.1, from coordinate 384 downwards.
GTATGGTTGTGGTATCGCCCGTGGCAAGCGATTCAAGGAAGCCAACAGATGATATGTTGATAAAGCCAAGTAACCCTCCTTGGACGGAGATGCACCAGGGTATATTTCTTACCAATCCTTCTCCTTCGTTTAGAATGGATACTTGGATATGCCCTCTTCCGCCGGTGACTTCACTAATGCGAAGCTGTGGTTTTGATCCTGATGAGTTGACAAAAGCAACTGAGGGATCTCCGAAAAGATTAGTTTCATAGTATACCCAGCGTATGCAGGATCGTTGGATAAGGAAAAGGTTATCTTCTTTTGAATCATGGTTTGCCCGTCCAATTTCTTTTATATTTTCCCCAAAGACCGCGTCCCAGAACTGCCGATGAAACCGCTGTGAAT
>LSSI01000022.1 GCA_001595945.1 Thermoplasmatales archaeon SM1-50 | reverse complement strand
ACAGTATATCCTCATACGGGTGGAGCAAGTAATGAGTGTTATCAGAACATACATCACTGCCATCGCCTTCATATCACTCCTGATCGGAGGTGTTGGAATAGCAAATATCATGTATGCAACAGTCACAGAAAGAACTCGAGAAATAGGGACAATGATGGCGATTGGTGCAAAACGGAGATATATCTTACTTTTGTTTTTGTTTCAATCGATGGTGATTGGTTTGTTTGGTGGTTTTATTGGATGTGTTTTTGGTGCAAGTGGAAGCTGGTTTGTCGTCGACCTCCTTAATAAGAACATCCAGAACCTTGGCGGAGCATTCAGCCTTGGTACGATTCAGTTGACATATGCGCTAGAGTGGTTCGTCATTGCATTTATCATCGGGATTCTCATCGGTATTGCTGCAGGACTCCTACCTGCCCGAAAAGCTGCGAAAATGGATCCCGTTGTCGCTCTCCGGTATGAATAAAACGTTTTTACTGAGTTGATGGGAGTTGTTTTTTTCTCCATCTCAGTAATTTTTTCAAGTTCTTGTCTGATATACATCAATGTTTTTTCCTAATTAAGGCAAAACCTGATTGCATCAGGAGTAATCTCGTTTTTCTTTTAGTTGTCGTAATTATCGTTCTAACATATGTTTCTATTTCTTTGTTTCTCACATACAAAGTTCCCGCATCACACCTGCTATATATCGCTATATATCAAATCATAGAATAAAGCGAAACCAAAAAAAAGTTAAAATATTGAAAAAACGTTACTGTTATTGGAGGAGTACAAAATGACATACTTCTGGAAAAAAAACGGTTCGATCTACCATTGGCATCTGCATTGTAAAGCGGTTCCGGTATATGTGAGAACCAATCCAAATTGGGAAATCAGCGAAGAACTCCCAAACGATAAGCAACGATGTAAAGAATGTCGTGAGATGGATATCATCCAACGAATCAAAAAAAAGACCTGATGTGTTGTTTAGAGAAAAGATGTTAGATGCATTTATGTGGTTTTTTACATGGAATATCCAACATGATACGTTTTAACTTCTTTTTCGTATGATAATCATAGACTACATCAACTTTTTCACCAGTAAAGGGATTTAACCCTGTCCAATACATACATGATGAAAGGGTTATCGGTGTTGGGGTGAACAACTGAAATTGCTCAATGTTTTCCAAATGCTTTTTTTTAATAATGTCATGTAAGAATACCACCTCATTGAGGGTATCACCAGGATGCCCGATCATAAAATAGTACCGTAGCCCTTGTTTTTTCCGTGTATTTATCGTAGTATAAAATGCAAAGAACTCATCGAACCGTGAATTGTCCTTTCCCATTAACTTTACAACATTATGTGAGAAATGTTTAGGGGCGATCTTGAGACAACCGGAGATATGATGATCAAAAATTTCTTTGATATATTCTCTACTTTCTAACGCAATGTCATACCTGATACCACTGCGGATAAAAATTTTTTTTACTCCATTGATTTGTCGAGCTTTTCGTAATAACTTAATCAGCCGTTTATGTGTTTTGTCTAACTAGGAACAGTTAATACACTTTCCAGTACATTGGAGACTCTTTGTGGATATAAAATTACATATCATTGCATACATATTCGAAGACGGACCAACAAAATCATCAATGTATCCTTTAAAATCAGGATGTTTCGTCAATTGTATAATTTCGGTGAGAATGCTTTCTTCAGACCGAGAAATTATCTGATTTCCTTGATGAAGTGACAGAGAACAAAAATTACAGTCACCGATACATCCTCGGTGTATGACTACAGAAAACTTTCCCATTTTTAAAAGAGATTGTGGGTGGAGTGTACGTGAATATCCTAAGGAATAAATCCAATCCAAATCTTTCGTTGTGTACTGCGGATATTTATATTGTACGATGTAACTATTGGTGTATTCTTGAGCGAGATTCTTGTGATTTGAAAATTTCATGTGCATATCACAAAATTTCCGTTTATCATCTGTAACCTCCTTAAACGGTGGTAGAATCGTAAAAGTCTCATCGAGATCTTTACGCAAAACACATGTTCCTTGTATCCCGTCTAATTCATTTCCTTGTTTCAATCGTTTCGCGATTTCGATAATCTGCTTCTCGCCATTCCCATACACAAGGATGTTTGCACGGGAATCAAGAAGGATACTGCGTCGCACCTTATTTTCCCAATAATTATAATGGGCAAACCGTCGCAATGATGCCTCAATATCTCCAATAAGAATCGTACTTGTTTTAAATTGCTCTTTAATTTTGTTACAATAAACAATGACCGTACGATCCGGCATTTTTGTCGCATCGCTATATTTATCTTCGATTCGTTTTCGTTTCAATGGTGTGTAGTTATGAACCATACTATCAATCGAACCGGAGGTAATACCAAAACAAAGATGAGGCTTCCCTAACATCGCATAGTGTTGCTTTTTTTCAGGTTTCTCGATGATTCCAACACGATATCCCTTGGCATCTAACACCCTTGCGATTACACCTACCGGCGAGAGCGTGTGTTCATCATAATATTCCCCGCTGATAAGGATAATATCAAAATCACTACCGGTTTTAGCAATGATGTTTTTGTCACCTATTGACTCCCGCTATATAAACATATAAGAAACCTCAACCGGAAAGATTCATTAATCTGTTACGATTTCTGATGCCGATGACAGATATCCTCGTCACAAATGATGATGGCTACAAATCCGCAGGTTTTATACCCCTTATCAAGGAGCTATCAAAAAAATATTCAGTGACTGCTATAGCGCCTGATCGGGGGAGAAGTTGGATTGGAAAGGCGATTACGACTAGAAAAAAGCTGAGAATTAAAAAAATAACCCATGAAGGAGTTGATATATTTCTTTTGGATGGTACTCCAGCAGATTGTGTACAAATTGGATTATACGATATTGTTGAGACACGACCAAAAATTGTTCTTTCGGGAATCAACATCGGGCTTAATATAGGAAGAGCACGAACTCTAAGTTCCGGAACAATTGGCGCAGCGATAGAAGGCTCGATCGATGGTGTCAGATCTATCGCATCATCTCTTTCAATACCAATGATAATGAAAGATAATAAAACCGATTTTTATCATCCTAAAAATTATTCTTTATTCGGAAATGCGGCGCAGATAACCACAAAGGTAACCACTATCATTATGAGCAAAGTTTTCGATGGAGTAGATCTTTTTTCCCTAAATATCCCGTTTGATGCTACTGTTAAGACACCACTAATGATAACAAAACTTTTTAAGACACGTTATGGTAGACTTTTTCATAGAAACAGAAACACCTTTCTACATCAAACTCCACCAATAGAATTCAAAGACATGGATGAGCACACTGATCTTAGAGCATTACATGAAAAGAAAATATCACTCACACCGATGAATATCTCCTTTGTTCCGTCATATTCATTTAACGATGTCGATCGTAATTTTAAACAAGAATGGTAATCATTTTTTACAATAATTAAGAAGGAACGCAATATTGATATTCCAAGAAATGGCGAGTAATCTTATTTAATCGACATAGTTGATCGCACATATTTTTTTAACATGGAAAATAATCCGTAATTGTTTCGAAACTGAAAAGTTAATGTATCACTTTGAGATGTTGAAAGATGATGAAATTTGATGTAATCCTTCTGCGCTATGGTGAACTTTCACTGAAAAGTAATTACGTACGAAAGATGTTCGAATTAAGACTTGTACAAAACATAAAAAAAGCGTTTCTAAGGGAAAAAATACCCCACGATTTACGAATCGAACGAGGGAGAATCTATCTTATTACCCCAGAAATACCAAGGAGTATTGCTGTATTGTCAAAAATTTTTGGTATCGTATCATTCAGTCCAGCAGTTGAAACAACATCCAGCATGCAGAATATTTCAACACTGGCTTTACAACTTATGAACAACGTGCTTACTAAGGAAGAAAGCTTTGCGATTCGGGTAAAACGAGTAGGGACACACCAATTTTCAAGTCAGAATGTCGCCGTTCATGTCGGTAACGATATTGTTACTGCGACTCACGCGCGTGTGGATTTAAACAATCCTGATATTGAGCTTTTTATTGAAATCAGAGAGAAAAAATCGTTTCTATTCACACAGAAAATCGTAGGAGTCGGAGGCCTTCCCTTAGGAACACAAGGAAAAATACTCGCACTTATTGAGAACCCGTCATCCTTGCTAGCAGCATGGTATTTGATGCGAAGGGGATGTAACGCTGTTATTGTGTACATGAAGAAATCGAACCAGGAACGAATTCAATCATTTCTTAGGAAGTGGTATGCAGACGCAGAAATCATTTTTATTAATCCAACATCAGAATCATTATCCAAGCAGTTAACAATCATCGCCTCTGAAAAAAAATGCGATGCATTGGTCGTCGGTTATTCCCTTGATGATCCTATTAACCCTTTACAGCACATTATGCAATTGAAAAAAAATCATGTTATCCCGGTATTAACTCCCCTTATTGCAATGACAAAAACAGAGATTTCAACTCAATGTATAAAAAAAGGGATATCTCTATGAATATTGTTATTTTCGGAGCGGGAGCCATTGGATCTCTCCTGGGCGCATTGTTAGCTAAAAAAAACAAGATTGTCTTCGTTGGTCGAACGCCGCATATTACATGCATACAAAAAAAGGGTATAACTATAAAAGGAAAGACGCATCTATCTTTTAAGATACCTGCGGTAGAATCTGCAATGGACATCCCCTTTGTTGCAGATCTATTTATTTTGACAGTAAAATCATATGACACAGAAACCGCAAGCAAAGAAATACTTCCTTATATAAATGATAAAACCATAGTCCTTTCTATCCAAAATGGGTTAGACAACATAGAAAAAATGCAACACAGTATTCAAAAAAATCATATTCTCGCTGGCATCACCATGCATGGTACAATTTTTTCAAAGCCTGGAGAAATCATCCATACCGGAAAAGGAGAAACCATTCTTGGGGAGCTTGATGGCTCTCAATCACAGAGGCTGAAAAATCTTGTTGAAGTCTTTAACGAAGCAAGAATTAAAACGCAGATAAGCCAGGATATCATTAAAGAAATCTGGATAAAAGCCATCATTAATTCAAGCATTAATCCACTAACCGCGTTTTTTGGATGTAAAAACGGTTACCTATTAGAAAATCCACTTCTGGAAAGAATCACCGAGTTAGTATGCAAAGAATCCATCTCGATTGCATCTTCGCAGGGTATATCACTATCTCCCTTAGAAATAATAGAAAAAACAAAAGAGGTCATTCGAAACACTGCAATGAATCATTCCTCAATGCTTCAAAGTATCCAACAAGGGAAAAAAACAGAAATTAATGCAATAAACGGAAAGCTTGTAAAAATCGGTACACACCATAAAATCGACACTACATTAAATAGAATTCTTACTGAGCTTATCACTCGTCTCAGTCCATCTTAACATCATTTAGATTTCTCGAAAAATTCAAAGACACTACCACGTTTTTGTTGTAGGAATAATTTTATTGCTGTAGAAAAGATACGGAAATTTCGATAGACAAACAACTGTCGAATAAACTGCGAGAAGAAATACCGGGGACTAAAATAAAACCGTCTGTACGCCTCAGTAATCTTATTTCGGAACTCTTCGATGGTAAAGATTCCTAAACCTCCTCGAGAGTTGTTCATGACAAACAATTCATTTTCCTTGATAATTCCTTTTTTCACCGCGTCGTCCCATAAAGCACTCCCTTTCATGTATTGGAAAGGAAAGAAAAAAGCAAAATCTAAATTCAGCTTTTTTGCAAAACGTATTGTATCCTCAATATGTTTCTCCATCTCTATTGGTGCACCAACTATAAAGTTCCCAATGGTAAGAAAACCGGTTTTTTTACTAAGCTTAACTGCTTTTCGGATTTGATCAAGGGTGATTTTTTTATTATAATAATCAAGGACATCTTGGTTCCCAGATTCAATACCGAACTCGATGGATTTGACTCCTGCTTTTTTCATCTTTTGAAATAACTGTTCATCCGCATCAGTGACACGCACACCTGCAATCCATATCTCAAGATCAAGATTCTTTTCAATAAGGGAATCCATAATATTTTCAGCTCGTTTTTTATCAGTTAGAAAATTATCATCAACCACAAAAACAGAGTCATACTCCTTTGCTATTTCCTCGAACTCTTCAATGACATTTTCTGTAGAGCGAGAGCGATAATTCCGAAAAATTGATTTGCTCACGCAGAAACGGCAATTAAACGGGCAACCACGCGTCGTAACCATGGAGGTTATTTGACCCTTCGCAAAAAATGTTACACCAGATATCTGTCTTTTCCCATATGAATAATGCTGCAACAGATGACGTGATGGAAAGGGAATCGTATCAAGGTTCTCAATTTCACATGCAGGAAGACCCGCTTTTACTTCACCGGTCTCTCTATAATAAATACCCTGTACATCGGCTAGTGTTTTTTTCTCATCAAATACGTCTAGGAGTTCACTGATTGTTTCTTCCCCATCTCCTATAACAGCAATATCAGCATGTATTTCCTGTAATACTTGTTGTCCCTGCAGTGTGCAATGTGGCCCACCAATAATCACGATAATGTTCGGAGATGTTTTTTTAATATACGCCACAAGTTTTTTAGCTGATGAGGCAATCTGAGTGGTAATAGTGACACAAACGATATCGGTCTTCTTTAAGAGATTTTGAAGTTTTTCTTCACTAAAAGGTTCTGCAACAAAATCAACAAGTACGACCCTTTGATTTCTTCGTTCAAGCTGTTTTGCAATGTAAAGAAGCCCGAGCGGGGGGAGATATGCCTCCATCGAGAATTCTTTACGTAACAAAGAGTAATCCATCGGTGGATCGATTAATAGATATGATCGTTGGTTCGCCATAGACTGCATATCCAACTAGATAGTAAATAAATCTTTCCTGGAATGTGACCTACAAAAACAAGGGTCTCCAATACCAATACCAATAACTTTATATAAATTGTAACCTATATTAATAACATCAAAATTTACGTTCATATTGGAGGCAAACCTGCATGTATATTAAACGTAAACAAAAGATCCTATTAGGAGTCACTTTACTTGTTATCACCTGCTTACTTGTTTCTGGAACCTTTGTGTATTATGAATATTATGCAACTAAGAAAATAACTCCACTCGTAGAAACGCCCATCGTGATAGATGACCGCATTAGCCCTTTAGAAAACCAAGGTCTTGTGCTTGAGGTTCTCAGGATTCGTCATCGTGGATTAATGGAAAAATTACTCAAACCAGGGAATTCTTGGAAAACGAAGCCGTCGTTTTATTTCATCTCAAACATGGATGGACTGGAGTATGTCAGTAAAGACGTTACCCAGCATGGTAGAACCG
>LSSI01000021.1 GCA_001595945.1 Thermoplasmatales archaeon SM1-50 | reverse complement strand
ACACCAATGCCACGTCGTTCCTACGAGGATTCATGCTATGGATCTTCTTCTTCGGTGGCGCCGGTAGCCTGGCAACTGAAAACGGGACCTGGGTTAGTGGGATAGGGATCGCGAATGACACCGCATTCTACTGGCGGATAAACGCGATTATCGGCCCGAGTTTCTACATCCTGTGCAACTATACAGCATTTGGAAATGAGACGACAACACTGCATTCGTTCAGGGCGTTCCGATATACTAATGAATGCCTTGCCCATGTCCTTTCCTCGAAAAGATAACCCGCAGTACAGACATGTAAATTCATTACTGTTCCGCGGTCCGTAAAATGGAACGGTATTTAAATTGTGATAAAAACCATCGTTTGGGGAAACATTAAAGGATTAATACTGATGTTCGCCCCAGAAGTGCTATTTATTAGCACGTTATTTTTATTACATTTCTTCCTTCACTATCTCTAAATAAGCAAAGGTAAGTGTCTTCCCAACACCTTTCAATTGTCGTAGTTTATCGAACACGAGTTTACCAATATCCTCAAGCGTTTTTCCTCGTATTTTAAGGAGTAGATCATATTCCCCTGATGTGGTATGAACTTCATAGGTGCCAGGGAGTTTTCCAATGCGTTTTGCAAGTTTCCTTTGAGAAACATCCGGTGTAGGAATAAAAGAAATAAAAATAAAGACCTCTATGGTGAATCCTATTTTTTGTAGTCGATAGAGACATTGAATGATTTAATCATGCTTTATCGCATCATTTTTTGTATTCGATCATGAATGGTGACACGCGGTACATTGATGTTTACTGCAATATTTTTAATTGGATGCCTTGCATTATTCTTTAATTCCGTGATAATCATTTCATCTTTTGTATCAAATATACCTGACAATATGTCGATAATATTATTTAATATTTACTTTTTTTCGTATTTTTGACAAAAAAATAAACACTATGTTTAAATAACCTGGAAGAATTAGATAAACGGAATCGTCAATGAAAAAGAAAAGTATAGCGGTTGGAATCACTCTCTTATTCATTGCGACATTAATTCTACCAACCACAGCACAAAATATAACGAAATTATCCGAATCAACCTCAAGAGGGAATTGGTGGTATGTCGGTGGTTCTGGTCCAGGGAACTATTCAAGGATCCAGGATGCGATTGACAATGCAACTGATGGTGACATCATATATGTGTTTGATGATTCATCACCATATATAGAACATCTACAGATAGACAAATCCCTAGTACTTGTAGGTGAAGAAAAACATTCGACAATCATAGAGTTTTATGATTCGATGATCATCCATATCATGGCTTCAAAAGTCACCGTAAGCAATTTTACTCTTCAACATTCAAGCAAAACTAGCATTTCGGTATATGCTGAAGATGACACCTTGATTACCGATATCGTCATCGCTGATAACATTATCAATGATACTCGTTGAGTACAGATATATAAGGCAAACGTGAATATTCAAAGAAACATCATTACAAACAGCACTTCAGACCGAGGCGTCTCACTAACTTCCTCAACTGCAAGTATAGAATATAACATCATCACTGACTGTGAGGTAGGGATTGATCTATCGGGACAGAGAACGACCCTTGTCGCCTATAATGACATCAGAAGAGTCAATGTAGGGATTTATATATATCATTCATCATCTAAGATTAGTATCCTGAATAACAACATCCAAAACAACTTGTACGGCATCTTCTTACATTTTGTTCGAAGAATTTTAATAAAACAAAATAATTTCGTTAACAATACTTATCATGCGGATTTTGTAACTATGTGGTTCACTCGCTGGACCAGAAATTATTGGGATAACTGGGACGGCATCGGACTATATGTGGTTCAAGGGATACAAACCTGGTATGAAATCCCATGGTATGTGTTCGACTGGCTTCCCGCCCAAGAACCCTACGATATTTGATTTCGCACAAAAATATTCAGTTTTAAAAACGTAACAATGCTTGTCTGCTATGTTAATATAGTAATTTCTGTTGCATGATTTTAAGTAAGATTTAATCTATTTTTATTGGGTGGGAAACTGAACAATTAACACTGATGTCCGTCCCCTACACTGAAAATTCCTAAAAATGATTTTTTTTAAAACCCTTTTACTGGTAAAATGAGCTATCAGATTCCTCCAGTGTTTATTATTCTCATGGTAATTAAAACAGGGGAAATCCAAACAAATTTTAATACTCAGAACATTCAAATTCCTTCCATTATATTTTAATTTATTTAGTTGATTATTGTAGATTCTTTATTAAATAAAAAAAATATTTATGGGATTGATTCTGATTTTTATTAATGCTTTTTGATTTTCTATAAAATACATCTTTTATGATCTACACATCGATATTGTAAAAAAGTAAAGTAAATGAAAGAAACGATATTATTATATACCCCTACATTCTTAATATTAACAATTGTTAATTACATAGAAAGAAGGGAAACATTAATGAAAAAAATTAAATCAATGATATTCCTGCTTCTTATCTTACAGATATTTTTAACGATCTCTTTAATAGGATGTCTGGAACAACAAAACATTCAACTCGATGCAGTCGAAATACGAGAATACCAAGGAGAAAAACTAAATTCAGTCAACGACTTTCGAGAAAACTCCGTCAAAGGACCTCAACAGATCAACAAATCGACCTACCAACTCAAAATAACAGGCCTTGTTGACACACCAAAAAACTATTCTTATGAAGACATCATCCAAAGCTTTCAACACAATAAAAAAGTCGTTACTTTAGATTGTGTGGAAGGATGGAGCGTAAAAATCCTTTGGGAGGGATTTCTTGTAAAAGATCTCATCAGCGAGGCAAAACCAAATTCCTCTGCTAAAATACTTATTTTTAAAGCTTATGATGGTTACACCACATCCTTGCCTATAAACTATATCATCGATAACGATATCTTGCTTGCATACAAAATAAACAATGCGACTCTTCCGCCTGAACGTGGTTTCCCTTTCCAACTCGTCGCTGAGAGTAAATGGGGATATAAATGGATCAAATGGGTCACTGAAATCGAACTCTCCGATAATCTCAATTATAAGGGATATTGGGAAAGCAGAGGATACTCAAATAATGCTGATCGAAACGATAGCTTTATTGGATATTGACCTTGATGAAATTACTTCAGACCTTCAAAACCCTTACTCATCTACTTCTACTCATAGTCATTATCATTTTCATCATCACAGGACTAGGTATCACCCATTACCAAATCATTGAATTACTTACAAGTGGTGTATTATCTAAATTAACATCTTATCAAATCCATTCCAATCTCCTCATACCATTTATTGTCTTGTTAATTTTACATATCGTCTTTACTTTCAGAAAAAAATTCTTCAAAGAATAACATCTGTAACATTGTATTTTTTGTATCAAGATTGAAAAAACAATGTATATTTCATTCTTTTTCTTTTGATTTTTAATTACAAAAAACGTTGGGTCATAACAATACTGCTCGCTGACATCTAGTCAATGATAGAACTAATCCGTGATATAATCATCCGGAAACTCTGCTCTAAATGTGTAATTTCAAGAAGAAATCATCCTTGTGAGGAAAAATGTGTTTGAACATCAATTTACTGGTAAATTTGTCTTCCCTTCCCGGCGTAAATACATTTAATAATCTCGAGGCGATAATTTCAAAATTAAATCTTCAATTAATTCAATTATTTGGTTTTTCATTAAAATCCCTCAAAAACATGTTTCATCCTTTTTGTATATGATTCAAATGCATCTCTTCCTTCCTTTGTTAATATAAACATTGTATGTGGCTTTCTTTTGATGAATTCTTTTTTCACTTCAATATAACCTGCTGCTTCTAGTTTTTTTGTATGTGTAGCTAGGTTTCCCCAAGTGAGATTTGTTTGCCGTAATAAAAAAATTGCATCCATGCTTTCTACAAAATACAGATTAGCCATGATTTTCATTCTTGCTGGTTCATGAATTACTTTATCTATTTTTTCTATTGAAATATTTATTGCTTTATTATCTTTTAATTTTTTCATATTGTATCAGTTTTAGGAGTATTTTTTATGAATCGTATCAGAAGTATAATGCCCCAAAAAAGTATTATTATTGCTACAACAAAGAACATACTTGTACTGATAACAAAGAAAATCTTCCTTATAAATATCCTGAAAGGAAACGAAATTGCAATTAGCAATCCGTACGCATAGAATCGATCTATTTTAAGAGAATACGCTGCAATGCTGCATAATATTATTGAGCCTGCTATCCAGAATAAAGAAACAGATATATCGTTCCATGAGCCTGAATTGACGGGCTGTAGAGAAAAATAAATTCCAGCAATTAAAGCTGCAACCAACCATATTATCTGTATGGTTAGGAATTTTGTTTTACTTCTTTTTTCTTTTTCTTGTAATTTCATAACGCCTTTTCGTGGGTTTGTTACAAAAAATATTAAAGCGAAATATACAACGAAGGCGGGGATGGTTGTATAAAGCATTATTTCTTCTGAAATCCCAAAACCCAAATCGGCAAGTAAAATTGATAATCCTAATCCCAGTAACCATAGACCTCCTAATATATCTAGTGTTCCATCGTTGAATAAGGTGCTGTAAATATTCTTTTCTATTTTTGCTAGATTTATTTTTTCTACCATTTCTTTTTCGCCAGTTACTATATATGTAATTCATCAACTATATACTTTTCGTTAAAAAGTACTTTTTATTAGAAATAATTTTTATATCTGTAAAAATGTTCTCAAATCTTTTTGTTAGCTATTCTCGTGAATCTTGTTTGACTTTTTACTTTAATGTAATATCATCGCTTGGCATTTTACCATCTCTATCCAAAAAAACAAATCTGACAACTGGTGGTTAGCACTCTATAACCAAAAAAATATAAGTCAATGCCACGATACAGGTTATCATGAAAATTGATAATCTTGTTGTAGGGATAATTGTCATCGCTGTTGGTGCACTTTTACTTGTAGACGCCATCTTAACTACCTTTAATCCCGCAGGCCAGGTCTTATCGGCTAATGACGTGAAAGGGATATTAGGAATGGTTCTGGTGGTCATCGCAGCAATCTATTTCAAAAAAGCAAGGGAATAAAATAAAGAATTTCCTTTCTTTTTTTATTTGAACTTTTCCCCTTCCTTATACATAGGTTCATCTTACTAAGAAAGTTGTAAAAGATATATATAAAGATATACACAATCTACGAATAATAAATAATAGTATGAATGATATGAAAAAACTGTTTCAAAGAAAAGAATTGAAGGAGCGTAACGATTTCGAAACTCGTAAAATTATTTGGTTTTTTTTAATTGCGTATAGCTTTACATGGCTGTTTTGGGTTTCCGAAGCCTTTGCCACCCGAGGACTATTAGGTTCTTCAATTTTAGTAGATTTTTTACTTAGTCCATACAACCCAGCAGCATGGGGGCCATTCGTGAGTGCGATTTTACTCACCTTCTGGTATCAAAAAGGAAAAGGAGTAATAAAATTACTAAAAAAAGGTGTTGACTACAAATTTGCAAAAAAAATGGTGGATCCCCACTTTCCTCCTATGCCCTATGATAATTGGGGGCGCCCTCTTAATGGCGGTGCTTATAAGAGAAAGCATCCCTGAATTATACTGGATATCAAGTCCTTCTTTAATTCTTGTCAATTTTGTCGTGATTCTACTGACTGGAGGACCACTTCAAGAGGAGTTTGGCTGGAGAGGGTATGCACTGCCCCGACTTCAGAGCCGATTCAATGCATTTTTTTCAAGCATTATCCTTGGATCTATGTAGGGCCTTTGGCATCTTCCCTATTTCTTCATAGGAACAGAGCTTACATACGCTTATGGAATTATTCCGCAAATATTCACAGCTATTTTACTATCTATACTGCTTACTTGGTTGTTTAATAAGACTCGAGGCAGTATATTGGTTTCTCTCATATTCCATAATATGTTCAACTTATCAAACGATATGTTTCCAGCCCTTGGAACACAGGTAGGCAGTTTCCTCTTCCTTGTTTTTTTCATAATAGTAGTTATAGCTGTGATGTTCATCTGGGGTCCGAAACGACTGGTCCGTGGACCCAAATAAATCTCAGGTGAGGTAGCTTCCCTGTCATGAATCTCACTCCTGATATAAGAAATACAGTGTTTTTTGTGAAAGGAAATATATTTAAGAGTCTTGGTACTATTTAAGAGGTTAATGTTTGGAGTGGTTTTTCTATGAAGTTGCATGCTGTAGTTATTAAATGCGGTGTCATATGTCTGTTGCTGTGTTCCACTGTTTCGTTTGTTGGTGGTGTTCCTGTATCACCTGATCAGCCCGGGCCGTATCATATAGGTTCTTACAGAGTCTTATTTTTTGTATTACCCTATGGGGTGTATCACGCAGTGATCCGGTATCCCGCGACCTCTGATGGAATACGAACCCCGGTTGATTCCTCCGCTGCACCGTATCCCTGTATCGTGGTCGCCAATGGACTCTTGGGGTCTGAATCGCAGATCACTTGGATACCGAAACATCTAACGTCTTATGGATATGTTACATTATGCTTCACCCCACCGCGTCGTCTGTCGTTTGATACCATGCAGTGGGCAACTGGGTTTCTCGCCGGGTTTAAAACATTGCAGAGACAAAATGAGCGGCGTTTTTCACCCATTTATCAGATGCTTGATCCAGAGACGTGTGGTGCAATCGGTCTGTCCATGGGTGGTGGTGGCTGTGTTGAGGCGACCGGGGCTACAGATTCAGTGATTGATGCGTCTGTTGCACTTGCCCCTGCTGGGTTTCCCTCGGTGCTTGATGCTGCACAGAACATCATGGTCCCCATCCAGCTTCAGGTGGGAACCGTGGATCGGCTGGTTCCTCCTACTTCCGTGCTGAATCTCTACACAGGGTATCTAAGTAATATGACAACGAAAGAGTATATGGAGATCTCTGGTGGGAATCATGTGGGTTTTATCGATGAGTATTATGCAGCGATTGCTCAACGCTGGAATATTGATAACCCCCCCAGTATCAGTGTTGAAGAACAACATAATATTTCTCGGAAATACTTCACTGCATGGTTCCAGTATCATCTGCGTGGTCTGGATGAGTATTACACCTATATTTTTGGTGAAGATGCGCAGCAGGATCTGCAGTCAGGAATCCTCGCTGATCTACGATATAATATCCCATAAGAGAAGCGTGGTGTAATGAATTTTGCTTTAATAAAAAACAATTATAATATATATCCATTTTTACACCCTCCGCATTATTTATATATATAATAATAATTTAACTCTTACATTGTTATATTCACCTGCATAAATTTAAAAGGGAGTTATATTTGTAAAATGAGGAGGTAAGAAAATATGATGACGGGACAACAACCTATAATTATATTAAAGGAAGGAACCCAACGAGAAAAAGGCAAA
>LSSI01000020.1 GCA_001595945.1 Thermoplasmatales archaeon SM1-50 | reverse complement strand
TAACAGGACTAAGGTTCCATTGAAACAACTGATTCAAAAGAATGAGATTAGATTTCTTTTAATCAGATTTCATAAAATGATTTTTATCACTATCTTTAGATGATATTGAACACTTGTTACCCGTTTTTTAAGAAAGAGACGATTTGAAAATGAGGAGAAAAATGGATGAGTGTGAATAATTGGAGTTAAATTTAAATACGAAGAACCGAGTATGAAAAAATACTATTTTTTACTGTTTTTATAGGTAGTAATCCGGACTTTTTTTCCGCATCCCTTCGACGGCTTGCCAATCACTTTTTTTTCGAGTAAAAAAAATTCACAAAAATTTCTTTTCTCCTGAGAACCTGAAAACGGAGGCTTTGAACCTCCCAAACTTGTTGAACAAGGTCTTTAATCATTCGCACAAAACATGTGCTAAAATCGTGTTAATGCTTCTATTTCAAAGGATATATTTTTAAAGAAAGAATGTAATGGGTGACTCTCGCAAACAAAGGGTATAAGATAATGGAAAAAATAGATTTTTCAACTGTGGACGAAATACTTGATGATCTACTGAAAACATTACCGTTAGATTTCCAGAAACAAATAAAAGAGATGACTGTTGATGATTTCATTATCAAACAACATTTCTCCCTCGGTATCTGGATTCGAAACAAATACTTTCATCAAAATCCCAACAGAGAACGACTGATCGCGAATCTTGGGTATCAGAAAGATTCCTTGTTTCTCGACGGTGATAGGTTCAGTCACATCATCCTTAGAAAACTATATGAGAGAATAAAAACTGTAAGCAATCAACAACCATGAAATGAGGACCCCGATCTAAAGAAAAAATAGAAAAAGAAGGTCATCCACTAATGATATAACCCAGCAATTTCTTTTTTAACTCTTCAAAAAAATCAGATTTTTCTTTATTACTCGTTCGACCTAGAAATGCAGCAATACCAAAATTTATTGACTGATGATCATAAGTAATTCCTATTGTTTTCCTGCCTGACCGTAGACCTTTCACGGATGAAAAACTCACTTTCTTCTGCAGAAGGCCGGTGCCGTCAATCACGGCATTTGCCCGTGATTTGATCAGGCAGATCAGTTGTTTGAGAAGCATTTTGTACCAGCGTGGTGGAAATCGTTGGAGACATTTCTGTGGTGTGGTGAAATGGGGTACTTTGGGTAATCTCAGTGCTTCTTGTAGTTGGTTGAATTCATCGAAGAAATCTCTACAATCTCGGAAGCTTTGTTGTTGAATTTCTTTGATGCTCAGATAAAGCAAATGCTGGTGAATGGTATATGTTTTCTTGGAGAACTTTCTGCTATATAGTGGCGCTTGCATTCGTTTTAAGACTATCATCCCATCCTGAATTATTTTGGTGAGGCGCATCCCTGTCTCACCTCCTATCGGGTGGATGATAGTCATTTTAAAAAATAACGGATTTCTACAACCCTGAACAAATAAAACTCAATCATCAGAAGTAGTGACACGGTTTTTAACACATTGGTTTTTTCTTCCTGCATCATATTTTTGATATAAAGGTATGAATTCCCTCTGCTATTTCTCCCCAGTTATCATTACTAAAAAAATGATGGCAACCATCATACTGCTTGTATTCAGCATCGTATTTCTGAGCAATTCTGTACACCAGTTCAGGAGGACTTATTCCATCCTGTTTTGTGGCAATGAAAAAGAGAGGGCATCGCACTTTTTTCTCATCGACACCAATTCTATTTAATCCAAGTTCATACGTCACAATTGCTGACTGCTTCTCTAATGTTTCATAGATATTTCTTGCCTGTTCTTCTTTGATACCAACCAACATATATTTCCTAATAAAAGGATAGTCCTGTTTAAACGGTAAACCTCTAATAATGTGTGGTGCATACTTGGCAGAAGACAGCACAATATTCCCACGATATTTTACTCCTTTTGGAGCTGCAGAACATATCGCAACACCGCCTTTTATGTCGCCTTCCTCTGCTACTTTCTGGACAATCAGACCACCCATGGAATGTCCAATAACGATATCGTCCTCTGTTGCAATGTTTTTTACTTTATCAACATAATCTTGAAAGTGAACTTTCTTCAGATTTAATCCTTCTTTCAAATTAACAGCTTTGCATGAAAAATTTCTCTCATGAAAATAGTTGATAATAGGCTTCCATACATCAGCAGTTGATAACATTCCATGAACAAAAATAAGCATAGTTTTCCTACCCTAAATTACAGCATCATAGTATGTATTTCTTTAAGAACGTATTCATAGCATCAGAAGCATTAAGACGCTTGTAATCCATGCTTCTCGTCTCTTGATTTAAAGGGTTCAAATCCCTTCCCCTGCACTATTTTACCATTCGTTCTTAATTGCCTTTTTCTTTTTATTAAAACTATTTTGATAAAAGCCAAAGCAACCTAACATGACGAAGTAACTGATTATCAGCGCGCGTCCATAGGCTTGCGATACAAGGAACCCGTACCAATTCAAGGCTATGCTCCCAACTTGGAGCAGTATCAAATATACTATTAAACCAATGGGCCAACGGTCGGGGTGATGTTGCGGTTTCTTCTTAGTAATTAAACGATACCAGAGGTCATACACCAGATAGATGATTATCGGAAGTCCCGTAATCAAGCGTCCTATATCGCTTCCATTTAAAAGGTTCAATATCCATAAAGTAACAAATGGGACTAGCAGAAGACTAAAGATTGGGACAAACATCAATTCCAGTTTATCGCGCTCATAGGCTCGAAATAAATATACTAGACACAAAAAAGCATAGTAGATAATTGCAGAAAAAACAACAAGATTGTCTATTAGAAATTCATCCATCATACATTACTCCAAATCAATTATGTAATATTTGCTTTTGTAATATAGAATGTCTATCCTTTCGAATTTTAATCCTTCTGGTTACCAGCCTTCTTGTTATATCAATAATCCACGTGAAATGCAGAAACAAATGTACCAGACACCCGAGAAAAACCATCCAGCTCATAAACGAATGAAGACCGCCCCAAACAACAGAATCATAGACGATTATAATCAACCCGGATACTATAGAAGCTATGAACATCATGCCAATAAATAAGTCTACCAGGAAATTCACCCTGGTTATCCCTCCAGAGCTTCGTTTTGTCCTTTTTATAATTAAGATAGCTTGGTAGATCATCCATTCTTTATGCAGCCAAAGGTGTGCCACTAGCACTAAAAGAAGCGCAAATCCAAGTATAATATGCGTAAAGTAATTTTTCCAGGTGAATGTTGTGGTGATGAACAGGAAACCCATAACTAAGTCAATAGCGTAATTTTTTTCGATTCTTCCAATTCGCATGTCTTCTTTTCTCATATTCGGAAAATCATAAAGGATTGCTCTGATAAGAAATTAAATGTTGCGTCTAATGTGTAACCAGCCTCTTCCATCTCTCTTCGAATTATGTCTGGAGGGACTTGGTGGTCGAAGAGTTTATGGAAACTGAATCCACCATTCTCTGTATAATCGAGTATCGCTATTCGTCCCTCCGGTATTAGATATGCTCTCATCCTTTTGAAATACTCCACACGGTCGGTAAAATGATGATATACATTTCTTAGAAAAACCAGATGAAGTTGCCCTAATGGTAAACCTGTTGGGAAACCATCGGTGGGCACAGTTATTAGATTTTCAAGATCCAGTTCTATGCTTTGATTTTTGATATAACTCAGTAGTTTAGCGTTCGTATCCACTGCGAAGACTTTTCCCCCATTATTCACAAGATGTGAGAATTGAAATGAGAAATAACCGCCTCCGGAACCAATGTCCGCCACTTTATCTCCAGGACGGATCTGTAAACTTTCTATTATTTTGTCCGGCATGAATTTTTTGTTCGATGCCCTTCGATTAAACATCCTTGCGCGTATATTTATCATTTTATTTGTCTCCTTTTATCTCTGAATTAGTAATCTCAAAGTCTACTAATGCAGCACAATGTCACTTACAGTTCCCCCGGTCTGGGCAGGTGGTACAATCACCGTCGTAGGTGCATCTTTGGAACGCTTTCTTGAACATCTCATCAATGATTTTGTTGTAATCTCTTAGTTGTCCTGAATTAATTGCATAAAAGGTTTTGTTTTTGATTCTCTTAGGAGATACGATATTTATGTTTTGAAGAACTTTAATGTGCTGAGATGTTGCAGGTTGCGTGATTCCCAGTATCTTTCCGAGGTCGACGACGCAGATACTTTCGTCGGGATTGGATGCCAATATCTTGATGATTTTCATGCGGTTCACATCTCCAAGAGCTTTAAACACAATCGCCATTTTCCGGCCAAGTTCTTCCCAAGGGAACCCTTTTGGTTCATACATCATAAGTATATAAGCATATACTTATATTTATATTTTACGCTGATTAATGTTTATTATAAAATTCAAATGTAAGCATGGATTAATATGCAAAGCCAAAGCAAGAGTTAATTTTAAATACGAAGAACTGACTATGTAAAATTCCCATTTTTTGCGTATTTTTCAGGTAGTAATCAGGACTTTTGGTCCGAATCCCTTCGGCGGCTTGACAATAACTAACACGGTGATTCTGAAGGAGAAAAACAAAAATTTTTATTTGTTAATTCAAATTCCCATCTCGATAAGGGTTCAAATCCCTTCCCCTGCATAAATTTTCCCTTCACACGAAGTTTTAAATAAGCAAAGATTGTTCTTTTTATAGGGAAGGAAAATCAATGAAACTGTATCCTATAATCGGGATTAGCATCATTGCAGTTGTCATTCTTATTCTTGCTTCGTTGACTAATGTTGTCGGGTATCAATCGGTTCAATCATCAAATCAGCCCACTATAAATGAATCAGTCAATCAGAGAGAGTTGCTATTCCAAACCATTGTTGATATTGCTAATAACAAAGAGATACAAAGGATTATTCTTAAATCCCAGATGAGTAGAGGAATATTTCTAGGATCAGAAATTCCTGTTATAACGAAAAATCAATTAAAACGAATGTATTTCTTTGGATTAATCCTCTCAAAGTTCATTAGTAAAACTAGAATACAATCATGGATTAACACATATCATTTAATTACGCCTGATATACAACAAGAAATAGCTTCTGTAATTGAAAGGGATCCTAAAGTCCAAGATGAAATAATGCAATTGGCAAACTCTGATTGTAGGTGTGAAACATCTGAATGGGGGTTTCCAGTAATCTGCACTACGTTACTAGTCATGATGGGTGTTGTGTTGTTTTTCTGGGGGCTATTAGTGCTCCTTCTATCGCCTCCACCATCTGCTATAGACGAGTTGTTAGACCTTCTTATACTAATGTTAGGTCCTCTTCCCGCATTATACCAACGTTTTAATTGTCCTATACCAGAGGGGAACAATCACCCATTTCCTTCTGATATTGCACCTGCTGATGGTGAACAAAATGTGTCATTAGACCTCACTGAGCTTAGTTTTCGTCTCACTGATGAGGATAATGATTTAATGAGTTACAAGGTTACAACATCTCCAGATATTGGTAAAGGAGAAGGTGAGCTAGTACCAAGCGGGACATACACCATTCCAATCTATGGATTGCAAGAAAACACCAATTATAGATGGGAATTATTATTATATGAAGGGGGTTTTGGAGTAACACCAATTAGTCATAAATACACATTTACCACAGAAGCGTTCACTCCATTTATTTTGAATCCTTCACCAATAGATAACTCTGAGTTTTTACCAATCAATACATCGAATATAAGTTTTGATTTGGTGGATCCTCAGCATGAGTTGATGAATTGGACAGTAGAGACGCAACCAGATATCGGATCGGGAGTTGGAACT
The DNA here is from genome assembly GCA_001595945.1 of Thermoplasmatales archaeon SM1-50. Classification (GTDB taxonomy): domain Archaea; phylum Thermoplasmatota; class E2; order DHVEG-1; family DHVEG-1; genus SM1-50. Next base: position 101,687 of record LSSI01000020.1, on the reverse strand, counting down.
AACGTCACTGATGGTCGATATGCTGTTCCTATCAATGATCTTGATTACTTTACGAAATATACGTGGTTTGTGAACGTAACCGATGGAACATACTGGGCAAAAAAAACGTTTTCATTCAGGACAACTACAAAGAATATAGTAATTATTGAACCAGTCGACGATGCCACAATTTCAGAGCCCGATCCTAATGTCAATTTCGGAACCAGTAGCTCGATAATACTCAGATCAATTAGAACCTGGAATTTGGAGGGGCTCATTAAATTTAATCTCAGTGCTGTTCCATCGAATGTGACAATCATGGTTGCCGGTCTTCAAATGAACTATTATAGATATGAGAATAATAATCCCAGTGGAAATAAAGTGAATTTATATAGAATCACGAATGATTGGGATGAAGAAACCGTCACCTGGAATAATCAACCGTCCTCTGTCGCAGAACAATCTTCATTTGCATTCATACCAGCGACGATTAATAATTGGGTTTTTTGGAATGTTACTGTAGACACTCAAATGTTTTATAATAACGGTACCATAAACTACGGATGGAAAATAAAGGATATGAGTGGAGATTGGCAGAATGAAACACCTTATTTTCGATCAAAAGATTACACTGAGTATCATCCTTTCCTTATTATTGGTTATGAATAATACATCAGACAGAGAAAAGCAATTGGTAACTGACTTGCTAAAATAAATACTTGTTCGAATCTCCCTTCTTTTTCAAATAATCATCAATATCTTTGTTTGCTTGAAAATGATTAAAGTGAGATATTACACGTCTTTCTACTGTTTTTTCGTGAAGGCCTTATATCTTTTGGTGGAATCTCTCCAATGACTTCCGAAAATTTTTTTCTCCTGTAAAAAACAGTATTTATTGAAAAGAAAAGTATTTAAATTAATAATACATGTATGAAATTATGATACAGTTGTATCAAAAAATCAGACAGTTAACAGTCTTAAAACTTTTCATAGACAACCCCTACAATAGCTACTATCTCCGTGAATCTGCTCGGCTCTTAAAAATGGATCCTATGACTGTGAAACGAGCACTTTCCTTGTTTGTCGCAGACGGACTATTGCTGAAAAAGGAGGAAAAAAATCAAATCCTCTATAAAGCAAATATAGATTCACCCTCCGTTCGCTATCTGAAAATATCCTACAATCTTTCATGGTTAGAGAAAAAAGGAGTTTCTGAATTTCTTTCTCACCATATGAACACCGTTACTTCAATTCTTCTCTTTGGAAGCTTCGCAAAAGGTGAAAACGACAACGACAGTGATGTCGACATCCTTGTTATTTCTCTTTCTAAAAATACACCGACTGCGGAGGTGGCGAAATTACTCAAACGCGATGTGAACCTCATCAATTTTACACCAGCGCAATGGTCACAACAAGCAAACATCAATAAAGCATTCTATCTTGATGTGATCCTTGATGGAATTGTATTATATGGCACGAAACCGGTGATTTAATGAAAGCACGTGAATGTTTTCAGAAACGACTCCTACGAAGGACAAATCCCGACCCACTCAAGGTAACAAAAGCATTGGAAATGGCAGAAATGAAAAAGCAACGAGCTCAAGACCTTTTTGAAAACGACTTCTTTGAAGAATCCATTGTATCATCCTATACAAGTATGTTCCAAGCAGCTCGTGCACTGTTATTTCATGATGGAGTCATTGAAAAAAGCCATGCCTGTGTCGTCGCATACCTCAGAGAACACAATTCATCTACCCTAGGGCAGGATAAAATTAATTGGCTTGATACATATCGACTGGAGCGCCATGAATCATTCTACGGATTAGAAAAATCAAATGTGGACGAACACGAAGCAGAGGACGCACTTGAGAAATCAGAAAAATTTCTAGAAACAGTTCAACAAATTCTCACTTCACTTAATAAAAAATTGTTAGGGAATTGAACCATTTCTAGGAATCCCTTCGGCGGCTTGGCAAACCATTTTTCCTCCTGTTAAAGACACCAAAAACACAGAATCACAAAAGAGCTTTGGACTCATCCTTTCAAACCTCCTAACTTGAGATTATCAATTAATATCTGTTCAAATTTCTTAGATAAATCTGATGTCTTTTACAATAATCCTTAAATCAGCTCGTGGTATTAATTTAATATTTTTTGCAGTCAAGGTGAACAATTCTTGAGAAAACAACGGAACAACCATGACATCATCTACTAACGAAATTTTAAATCCCTGCTGTAGTAACTGCAATCGTTTTTCAGAATCCATCTCCTTAGAAGCTTTTATCCCTAATCGATCTACCTCTGCGTTGGAATAATATCCACTGTTTAAACCACCAACATTCTCCCCAACGGATCGAATAAAAAGATCATATGCAAATCCGCCATCCCCAGAGATTGTTCCCCATCCAACCAAATACATCGAGGTATTTCTCTCACGTACGACCTTTCTATTAAACTCAGTTGTGGAGAGATTATTGATCGTTACATGAATACCGACCTTTGAAAGTTGTTGACTAATGAGATGGCAATTTTCTTCGTTATATTCATATCCTTCTATAATACAATCCATAACAATATCAAATCCGTCCTTATAGCCTGTGTCTGCTAAGAGTTGTTTGGAAGCGGTCACATTATATGGCAATCTTTCTATCTCTGGATTATATCCGAAGATATAAGGAGTGAGAAATTGAGATGCAGGTTGTGCTAAATCTTTAAAGGGACCATGTATCAATGGTGTGATATCGATTGCTTGATAAATCGCTTTTCTTACACGAAGGTCAGCAGTAGGATTCATGTCGTCAGGAAACGCATAACTACGATTTTTCCTCATATCAAATCCAATGATATAGGTGGACAATGGTGGGTATTTTACCAATGTGATATTCTCTTCTTGCATGATTTGATCAATCTTGTTATCAATATTATATTCTGCAATGTCAATGTTTCCAGAGAGAAGTGCGTGTAATCGTTCTTCATCATCTTTAATTACCCTAAACATTGCAGTTTTTATTTCAGGTTTCTCTCTCCAGTATTTATCAAAACGTTCCAATGTTGTATACATATTAATTTCATAGTCAGCCAACTTATATGATCCAGTTCCTATCATCTTCTGTCCCTCTGGTTGTTCTGTGATGTTTTTGCAAACGATAATACCAACATGTGCCAAACGTTCAAGAAGACTGGGATTGGGTTCGAACGTTTTGAATTCAATTGTATAATTATCTACAATATTAATTTCTCTAATAATCGTATCAAAACTACTATGAAAAGTATCGATAGAGAAACGAACATCCTCAGCAATAAAATCATCTCCATTATGGAATTTCACACCCTGACGGAGATAAAACCTCCATGTATAACTATCAGGATTGTTCCATGAAACTGCGAGAGCAGGGATGATGTGGAACTTTTCATCAAATTCAACGAGTCCATCGAAAATATTTGGAATAAGTGTCCAAAAATTACTATTAGTGATATTCAATGGATAAATAGTGTCTGCCGATAATACCCCAACAATAAGAGTATCATTTTTTATATCATTATTGATGTTTGGATTTGTAATACAACCTGAGCACAACAACAACATTAAGATGAAACATGTGAATATTATTTTTTTATTTACTCGATTCTTTTGCATATATTTCAACATCGATACATCGATGTGTAGTAATATGGAAAGATTCATAATGGATAATACACTTTCTTTAGTATTTGATTGAAATAGAATATCGAGGAAATTTTTTAATTTATGTGTGGTATTTATTTCAATGAAACATCATTGTTTTTTTCTGTTATAAACCTATGTAAATATGGAAAAAATTATGGAGATGTTCTAACTAGAAAACTATTGTTTTTTGGATGTTTTGAAAATTAATTTATTAAATCCCTATAAATACAAACAACTTTGTAATACAAAGTATTATATATCACAAACGATATACATATGAAATGATGATAAACATGACAGAAAAAATAAATCTAAAAAAAATAGAAAAAAAAACCTATGCATACTACCATCAAGACGGTCTTATCGATCTTTTCATAGGCAGTGGAATAATCTTTGCAATTTGTTGTTTTTTAACCGAATTAATATGGCTTGCCGGCACATTTGTTATTTTTGCTGTCCCGCTCTATACATTGGCCAAACAAAAAATCACCGCCCCCCGAATAGGGCTAGTAAAATTCGGCCAAAAGGCTCAGCATAGAACATTATTCATCGTCCTCATACTCATTGGAAACATATTCCTTATTTTCGTACTTGGTTTATTTCTCTATAGAAACGTTATCCCAACGTGGATCATTGAAAACATTACATCCTATCCAAGTCTTATTGTAGGATACACAGGAATTGTATTAATCCTTCTTTCTGCCGTTTTATCTGGAATCAAACGCTTTTACTTTTACGCAACATCAATATTCATTATTTTTCTTATCGGTCAACTTCTTTCAATAAATCTCATAATCTCATCTGCCCTCGTAGCCGGAGTTATTATTCTCATTGGATTTTGCACCATATTGTATTTTATTCATGAAAACCCGCTATCGGCAAAGGCGATTCTCAATGAAAAATAAAGATAAAAAAACTAGTACCGAAATACAACCTCTCACCTACGTAGATAAAGTTATCCATGAGCCGGCAAGACTTACTATTATGGCCCATTTATACGTAGTTGAAAGTGCTGACTTTCTTTTCATGATGCGTCAAACTGGACTTACATTTGGCAATCTCTCTGCTCATATGAGCAAACTTGAAACAGCAGGATATATTAAAATAATAAAAGAATTTATAGGAAAGAAACCTCATACAATGCTACTTCTTACTCCCAAGGGTCGAATTGCTTTTGAAGAATATCGCAAAAACATCAAAGATTTTTTTGATGACATGCCTATCTAACTTCTAAAAAACAGAAAAATAAACCACTCTTCTTAATCTAAAATACAGCATTTTAAATTAACAATAGAACTACATGATAAAACATCTTTGATATCATGATCTTTTACATAACTTGAAAGTCATTAGTAAGATTTTATGAAACGAGATAGAGAAAATATATATGTAATCAAGTGCATATTCTTGACTGGTGAAGGAATGATGAACACAGGAAAAACACTTGGTTTAAGCTTGATTATAGGAGGAATACTGTTGCTAATCCTCTATGGTCTCTACTTAGGGTTTGAAGAGATCGTAAACGCCTTTGATGTGATAAGCGGGCTGCTTACAGGATTCATTATACTGGGTTTTCTCATTCTCATTATATCCATCGTTATCGAACAACGTAACAACACAAAAAAAACAATGGAAGATATCAATAAGGAGGATCTAAAGCCATGATTATCGTCAACACTGATTATATCATAGGAAAAGAAATAAAAGAAATTCTTGGTCTTGTTCGCGGAAACACCATCCAAGCAAAAAACATTGGAAAAGACATCAAGGCAGGATTCAGACATTTAGCAGGAGGAGAAATAATTGAATATACAGAAATGCTTGCAGAGTCCAGGGAAATCGCATTACAAAGAATGAAAGAAAAAGCAGAAAAACTTGGTGCAGATGCGGTCATTAATGTACGGTTCATGACCTCATCTATTATGGGTGGTGCTGCAGAAATACTTGCCTATGGTACTGCCGTAAAACTCAGATAAAATCAAAGAAAGACCAGCCATTTTCAACTTGTTTTCTAGGAGCGACTTTTAATCTCAATGAGCGTAAGTAAACTGTTAAATACAAATATTTTATTTCTTCTTTTTATAAGATAAAAAAACACATACTTACAAGTGATAGAACAACAAAAATAGCCCCTAAAATCTTACTATATATCCCAGAGAATTCATTACCTAATAATAGCCCAAGGCCAATACCGCCTATAACTCCGATACCTACACCAGTTTTATTCATTTTTTTCAAGCCTCCAAATCAATACGTATAGAACTAAATTTTTTCCACAATCATAAGAAAATCGACTTTCGCAGTGATCCCATAGATCTGGGGTAAATTAGCTTTTTTAATATTTGGAACAATTGATACGACTTCCCCTTCTAAATTATTTAAAAATTGTTCTAATTTGTTAGAAAGGTCTTTTCCAGTGACTTCAAAACGATGCACTCGATATTTCTTTTTTGCCATACTACTCTATAAAAATTTTAGGGTATATTAATTTTTATTTCTATTAGTTGAATAATCTTTAAAAAAAGAGAGATAATCGTTCATAATAGCCAGAGAAACATTCGTTATTTTATCTTTATACTTATATGTTAATCTATTGCCTTACATTTTTCTTTTTTAAAAAAGAAACAAAAGAAAAAATATGATCAACTCAGAGTTCCAGCATTCTTTTAAAAATCCTGTTCAGAGATTTATTTTTTTCTCTAACTGAACCACCAGTTTGTCTATAAAAATTTTACAAAATTATGTGTCATTATATGATAATAAGTTATAAAAACATTAGTGATGTTTCTTGGTAAGATGCGGGCGCTTCTAGCAAATCTAGGGTTTGTTCTTCAAATCTCTGGGATTTTCATTGTTATTCCAATTATTCTTTCGTTTATTAACAACGAACTAGTAGCTACTGTTGCGTTTTTTATCACCGCAACGATTTTTCTAGTAATAGGTTTTGCGTTTAATGTCTTTTGTGAACGGCGAGAATTAAGTTATAAAAGCTCTTGTGCCTTGTTTGTGTTGGTATTTGTCTTCTTAAGCCTGATTGGTTCTATCCCATACATGTATGTGAACTTTTCAAATGGGGACATCATCCAGAATATATCTGATAGTATCTTTGAGGCAGCATCTGGATTTACCACAACAGGGTTTTCAGTAATACCTAATATATCTGCACTACCAGAATCTATCATATTTTACAGAGCAATGACGCAGTTTATTGGCGGGATTGGCATTGTATTGGTTCTTCTTGCATTCTTTTATCCTGAAGCAAAATTAAAGGATTTTGCAAAAAGTTTGGGGGTTTCAACGGACCAAAAGATCAAAAAAACATTTTTTTTGATCCTACTTGTTTATTGTTTTTATACAAGTATTTTTGTCATTATGAGTATTACGCTTGGGTACCGTGATATTGTAAAAGCAATTTCATTTGTTTTCTCAGCAATCAGTACAGGAGGATTTACCCCAATTAACGATATTACTAGTGTTGCGACGACATTTCCTATGAACATTGTTCTTGTCATCAGCATGGTGCTTGGTGCCTCCAATTTTTTTATCATCGCAGGATTGTTTAAAAGAAGATTTAAACAATTCTTTATCTCAGAATTCTCTGTATTTTTTATAATGGCGATTATTGCTATTAGCGTCACATCTATTTTTTTTGGGCTATCTGCTCAGGAGTCAATCTTTCATATTGTAAGTGGGATGACAAACTCAGGGTTTAGCTATGTTTCTGTCGCTGAGTTTACAGATGGATTGAAATTTTTTTTGGTTTTTCTGATGCTTGTTGGTGGTGCGAGTTTTTCAACAGCAGGAGGATTCAAAATCTTTCGATTTGTTCTGATGTTAAAATCTGTTCGAAAGGTAATCTACGAAAGCATCACTGGCAGGGAATACCGAATTAAACTCTTTGGGAGAGAATATTCAAATGCAAATATGATACAAGCAGTAGTCATCGTTTTGTTATTTATTGGCGTGGTCTTTTTTTCTGCATTCATTGTCAGCTCCTATGGATTCCCTCTTGTTGATTCGCTTTTTGAAACAACCTCAGGCACTGCAACAACGGGACTAAGTACTGGTATTATCAACCCGTCACTTAAAGTAGAACTTAAATGGTTATTTGTCTGTCTGATGATACTTGGAAGGGTTGAAATCCTTGTTGTCTTCATGATGTTTTCAAGAACAAAAAAACCTTCTATCCAAAATGAAGAAAATATGAGCGCCTCGATAGAAAATGACAATGAAAAAAAACAGATTACAAAACAGTTTAAATGTCCGAAATGTGGTACTATTGTAACAATCTCTGGACAATCTGGGGAAAATCTAACTGTTACATGTTCATCCTGTGGAACGAAAGGAATATTAATTATATAGAGGATTACTTAAAAAAAATAGATAATTAAACGTATTTTTACAATAAAATATTACTCATTAAAGTTCAATCATAAATCATTTATTTATCATAATTTAATACACCAAAAAAAATTGAGAAAAAAAACTATGTTAATTCTTCTTTTATGAATCTGTGTCGTAGCAACAAATTCTAAATCAATTATTTCTTTGGGGTAATCACCATGGGATAAATGACCTTTTTTGTACCATTTCTTCATATGATGTTGTTGTAACCATATCTATACTTCTTCATTGTTGTTTGTAATTTATTATGATAATCTTTGTACATTCCTATAACGATATTATTTTTATAATCAATGTGATCTAATGAGATTTTTGGTTCCTCGAGAAGTTATCATATTAATCCCTTGGAAATAATTCTCTTTTACATATTTTGCAAGAATATTTTTTTACTGCTGTCATATCATTTTAAAAATGTTAAAAACTGTCTACTTTTTGCTCGATATCAGCAATAATACTTTGGCAGTTGAAGCATATATTCGTCTGGTTTTCAGGTTCAATTTCTGATTTACAGATTTTGCATTGCATGACTTTGCAATCAATGCCCTATTAATTAAATCTAATCTGAAAAGTTTTTATAAATGATGCAAAGAGAGTAATATTAAAGAAGGTAGATTTTGAAAATATATTATAAAAAACAAAACGTAAACCTATCAAATAGAGGAATTTTTTTTATGTAGTTTTTTTCTTCAATGGATTTCTGGTTGCTATTTTGATAGCATCATCAAAAATATCTCGAAGTTTTTGTGCTTCATCGATGCTAAAAAACTTATAATCTGGTTCGGATTTGAAATCACCGATATATATTGATTTAATTACTATCTCAAATTTATTATCTTTTTCTGTGAGAAAGACATTTCGTTCGTGAAATAAATCTGTTTTAAAGACACCAAAATCCTTAACCATTTTCCCATACATACGTTCTTCCATAAGATTCCAACGTTCTCTCTTTCGAAGTTTTTCTGGATTATTAATAATATTCTTCACTTTTGCAAGTTCTTTTTCGTCAAGAGTTTTTATCCAATCAACCAATTTTTTGTACTCTTTATCGTCGGATTTCATTGTTGCCCACGAATCAACATAATCTTTCATACTATTAATTTTTCTGGAAGTTATGAGAAATCAATTCTATTAACGGAAATCTTGATGGTTCTTATGAAATACTTTTAATAAAGACAAAATTCGGTTCAACTACTCTTCAATAAATATTTTCATTTTATTACAAAAAATATAACTTAGAATAATCATGTAAATATTTTTTCATAACCTTTAAATGAAATGACGTCATACCGATTTTTAACCTGTCTTTAATAGGAGAGGAGTAAAACTCGAAGAGGAAGGGAAGCTGGCAGAACTCTTCTTCAAATGTATCCCCTATGTTTTTATTATTCTGCCACTCCTACTCTCAAAAAATTAAAGAAGAATAATGTTCCTAACGATGAAAATAATTTTTATGTCTTTTATTCCACGCAAAAACTAGTAGGTTATAAAAAACTAAAAAAAAACCATATTAAAAAAAATTATTTCCTTATCTGTCTTTTGATTGTATTTTCATAAAAATTAACAAAAAAGTCATTACACTTAAATAATATTTTACAGTACGATTCAGGACTACAATGGATTTAATAGACATTTTACTAAATGCAATTACAGATCCAATTACTTACTCAATAATTTTTTTCATCTATGTGATTCTCGCTGCGATTATCCTTCCCATACCAGTGGAGATCGGATTATTCAATCCACATATCACTCCAATCTTGTTAATAATAATTTTAGGAATAGGAAAAGGAATCGGTGCATTTATCGTATTTACAATAAGTAAAAAAATTCGTATAAAAATGAAGGACATTACAATCGGAAAAAACTGGAAAATCACAAAAAAATTTATTGTAAAATCAGAAAACTTTGTGCGAACGTATGGCCATTATGGTCTGTATATCATAATGAGTATTCCATTGATGGTTGATTCGATAACATTATATCTTTTTTCGTTACTGAATCCGTCAGAGGAAAAAACAGTATTAACATCAACAAAATTTGTAATAATAAATATCATTGCAGGTATAACAAGAGGAACATTAATTCTATCTATATTCTATTTCCTTAGTATCAAACTTATATAAAACAATTAAAAAAAAACAAATAAACATTTAACTACATAATTATAATTTCAGAAATGAATGGATTTCATTATTAGCATCATAATTGTTCTTGTCGCTGCGCTCGTCGGTAGATATTTATCTAAAAAACTAAAACAGCCTGTTATTTTTGGAGAGCTGGTTCTTGGAGCTATTATCGGAAATATCATTTTATTGGTAAATGAGGGAGCATCAGTTTTACATCCTGCTATTAATTACATCGCAGATATTGGAATATTATTTCTTTTGCTTTCTGCTGGTTTATCACTCAATTTACCAGAATTTAAAAAAATAGAAAAAAGCTCTTCTTTAGTCGCCATGTTTGGTGTGATCCTACCATTTATTTTAGGGTATCTCACAGCACTATGGTTTGGATTTTCGCATATAGTTTCTCTTTTTGTTGGAACTGCTCTTGTAGCAACATCCATTGGGGTTAATGCAGAAATATTACTCGAATTTGGAATAATGAGAACACGATTAGGAAGCCTGATAATGGGAGCTGCTGTAATCGATGATATCATCGGAATAATGATATTAACAACACTTATAAGTGTGATAAAAACTGGCTATTTACACATATGGGAGATGACCATACTTGTAGTGCTTGTAACGTTTTTTTTAGCCATTGCTGTGTTATTAACAAAAGAAAAAGTAAGTAATACATTAGATAAACATCTTGCCAAGATAAAACTCGGTAAGGAAAATCTGCTCATTGCGGGTGTTGTGCTGGCTTTACTATTTTCTTTAATTGCAGAGAAAATTGGATTGTCAGTAATAATCGGAGCGTTTATCGCTGGTATCGTACTTGGACAACTAAGTTTTTTTAGAGGATTAAAAGACTATGTATCCTTGATAGGAAGCGGGTTTTTCATTCCTGTTTTTTTTATAACTGTAGGAATGACATTTAATTTCAACGCATTTTTGTGCATGGGGTGGTTCGCAGGGTGTTTATTGATAGTAGCTATAGCAGGAAAATTTGTAGGATGTAGCCTTGCAGCAAAATTAACAAAATTTGATACCCGAGAATCAATGGCAGCAGGCATCGCAATGATCTCTAGAGGAGGCATTGAATTAATATTGATCAAACTTGGATTAGACTATGAGATAATCAACACAGAAATAGCCTCTGCAATAGTAATCATGGTAATTATCACAACGCTTATCACACCACCTGCTCTGGTAAGAGTTCTAAAAAAGTAGTTATTAAATAGAGCAATGAATTTTACTATATGAAGATGAGAAAAGGTAAACGCTTATTACCCGACTTTTTTGAACTTCAAGTTAAACAATTAATGGACAAAAGAGTATGGGACTTACCGATCGTTGATATAAAAGAAGATATCTATCATATTCTCAATATATTAAGTGCAAGAAATCATCTATGGGTTGTAAAAGATAAAGAAAAAAAAGAACTTTTAGGAGTTATAACCGAACATGATGTCCTTTCAATTTTGGCTCCAAAAGAATTTCCTTCTTATTTATTTGGCATGCTAGATATCAGGTCGATTCAGCATGGAACAGTGAAGACTGCAGAGGATATTATGCACCGTAAAGTGATATCATGCAAATCCGATGATAAGATAGCGGATGTCCTTGAAAAGATGACAATTCATAGCTTAAGAAGACTTCCTGTACTTGAAAACAAAAAAATAATTGGGCAAATCACTTTACGCCAGTTAATTAGAAAATACTACATTGCTACTCAGTATCACCCAATAGTGGAAGATAATTGATCCTGCATACGGTAATAAGGGACAGATTACCCAAGAAATAAACATGAACATCTTACCTGTAATCCTTATTATCTGGAAATATAGATGATAATACGTACGTTATCTATACCCACCGATTTTCAGGCTCGGATCACCAAACAACACCCACTGTTGGATATTTTTCACCACTAACGCAGACCCATTAATCGTTTCATCAGACCAATCAATAGGACATTGCCTAAGTACAGACGTGATAGCATCCCGCCAGGAGTCACCGAGGACATCTGTATGGTTTTGTCCGTACTCAGAGAAGAACTGTCTATCCAGCAATTCGATCCCCCCATATCCAAGGGTGATATCAGGGGATTCGTAACTAAATGCAGTCGGACCAATGGTTGCGATAGTGCCACCATCCCGCTGAACCATAAGCGCCCAGCTGATGCAGTACGGGGTAGGCAAACCGTACACCCACCATTTATTGCGCAGGCTCACGTTAAACATGTTGTTAAAACAGCCGCTGCCAGTTAAGCATATAGGCAGTTTATAGCGGTTGTGTAAAAAAGGAAGGTTACGTAGACGTAGCCCATAAATCCATGTCGTATTATCATCAGGGGGGTGGGTTGCCCAATCCTTTGGGTTGCCATGACCAGACCACCAGAGAAAACCACATCCTTTATTGACCATAAAAACGACATCGATCCAATTCTTAAAGCTGCCATCAGAGGCCCATAATTTTATTGGACGAAATCCGGTCATCAGGTCAAGACCTTGTTGGGTGTAGACCTCACCATCATAGTACGGGGTTCGTCCAGGGTAGGTATCGCCTGCAACGACGACCATGTTTTTAAACCAGGACTCGGCACAGCCTCTCGTCTCATATCGTATAATTTTCCGTATGACGATACGTAGCTCATATTTATTTAGGCAAGGAAGTCGACCCAAGCTTACATCAGGAATAAGGTTAGGGTAATCCACTGCTCCCTGATTTTGCGGCCATTCACCAAAGATGCCATTATAATTATCATCCCAGCTTGAGAAAGAACCATTCTCATCATAGATATCTGCAAAATAAAGATCTGAAAGAAACTTAGACTCTGGGTACGCTTCATAAGGGCGGTTAAGATAACTATATCGTACAGGGACCCACCATTTCTCAACTAGCCCCTGGTTTTTCCGACCACCAACAAGCAGAACGTAGTGCACACCCCAATTCTCCACTGCTGCTTTAATGAAGTACTTCACTTTCTCAGCGTCATCACGACCCTGCCAGAACATCTGGTCGTACACCTCGTAAAGATCAACAAGCCTTGTTTGGATACCAATGCTATTTTTGTGACGTACAAGTGAAAGAAGCTCCCAGTGGAACTCAGTTGGTGCTATGATAAGTAAATCATATAGATTCCTTTCTTGTTCGTTATATTGAAGAAATGTAGTCTGTATAGGAGGAATGTCTATGGTAGAAGCTGACCACGATGGAGCACCAATCATACATAGGATAATGACAAGGAATGACGTATTGATCAGATTATAGTTCATAATCTCCCTAGGAAAAAAATATCTGTTTTTTAATTTAAATAATTTACTATATAATAAAAATAAGGATAAAGAAAGAGTTTTCATGAGGCTATTCTATCGGATATCTAATCAAAATTAATTTTAACAGTTATGTTGTGGGAATTCATAAAGAAGAAATAACCAAGATTTAACTATACATTGATAGTAGAAACTTCTCTGGGAGATACGGAAAGTGAAAATCTTGCTATTTACTGAATTACCCACATAATCAAAAGCAGTGGCTTACATAATATGAATTCCAATACCTTTCATATATACATCATATGACAGATCTTAATCGATATATGAATGATAACCGTCTATATAGAACACAACTCGATGAACATTGGTACATATATCGGTTGCATCTGCAGTAATCTTAAGTTTGGTTACACTTATTCGGTGAGAGGTTAGCTACAGTGTTGAAAGATCACGGTCGATTTTTAGAGAAATAACACATTCTTCAGAGGTATTACCTTGGAATATACAATACCACCACAATATATACGCCCCGCTTTCACAAATCATAAAGGGTTCTGTATAGTTAGTATATTCTCCATCACCGAATTTATAAAAAGCTCATCGATATTCTCTTTATTTATAAAAGAGACGTTCACACAGCTGATATATATTCCATTGTTTCCCAAGGTCCCAGTAAACATCGGGTAAGGATCCAAACATAAAGGGGTAAGATTAAAATTATAGGTGTGATTCTGACCGATGCTAAGCAGAACCCCCTCTGTTTGATAACCTGATTTTGAGCTCGCGGCGTTTTCAGGCAGTAACAGAGAGGTATGTCGGTCTCATAGTAATATCCAAATGAATCGCTGTAGTTTTCTTCGTATGTCCCATGGAAATAGACCCGGACAAGCTCCCTAGAAAGAGGAATCATCACATCAGCATATCAGTCACATATCCTTATAAAGTCCCAGTTGGTTCAGATGAACCATGCTATACTGTACACCCATGCGTATTTGCTAAAAAAATTGCGGTGATGATGAGAATTATTACGAAATGTTATTTGGAAGACATGTTCTTTCGCTCCCCGTGTATAATGATAGCGCAAATTTTATAATATATTATAATATAAATAATTATCTTTTTTCTTTTGTGTGGTTTTGCTAATTTTTTTCGTGATGCACTCTATTCTTTCCTTTTCGAAAAGAAAGACCTATGTTGTGAGTTGTCGAACTTTAGTTTTCGAAAGATTAAAACAGTGTCTCTGAGGAAATTTGTCGTTAAGGATTGCTTTCTTTTTTTATAGTAAACCACGGGATACCGTGTACGTTCTTCCAGTCTTTAGGGATAAATGATACATCATGCCCCATTTATGAAACATGCATTGGTCGTCAATCTTCTTTAACTGTAACAAGCCATTGTGTTCTGAAATAAAAAAATTTTTATCGTATCCCATTTTTTCTATGATTGCAATATCTCGATATGAAAGAATCATGTTTATTTGTATACAGCATTGTAAACCTTTTTTTTCAAGACAGCATTTAGACATGTTTCATAAGCTTAAATAGCCAATGATTTTAAAACCCATTCAACGTTTCGTATTATCGAGAATAACAGGAAATTCTCCCTATAAAAGGGAGGAAAGGGGAAGTTGGAGAGTAAAAAAAAAGATTTAGTATTCGAACTCTGCAACCCCCAATAGAAAATCACGTTTGAATTTATAAATGTTACTGAAAAATTCTATATATTAGTGTATAACGACCTCTATCCGAAACATTTATAACATTCATAGAGATAATAAATTCACTATCTGTAACATATCGAAAGGTAATAAAAGAGTTAAAAAGCAGTCTCTTATAAAATTAATATATCATGAGGGAAAAAAATATGGCAAAAAGTAGCAAAAAAAAAATAGATCAAGATGAGAAACGAGTAATCGAACAATTACAACAAAATTCAAATGAGAGCATCGATAAAATCGCAAAGACCTGCGGATTCTCCAGACAGAAGGTCTGGCGCATCATAAAACGTTTGGAAAACAACAAAACAATTTGGGGCTATACAGCGATACCAGACAAAGATAAACAAGGCGTCCACCATTATATTATGTTGATAAAACGGTCCAACGAACCAGCGGCTGACATCATTGACAGCGTCATTGACCAATTCAAGAAATACACGGGAAAAAACCTAGGTGTTTTCATTCAAACCGCAAGTCTCCTGCAAGGCGAATATGACCTTGTTTTCTGTTTCACCGCAAAAGACATCATGGTAGCAAAACGATTTATGGAATTTATCAAAAAGAAATACTCAATCTACATCAAAGATATCATGATGATGGAGGATATCTTCTCCATACGAATCAGCGGTATGATGAATCCGAAGGTCGATGATCTGAAAGAATACTTCAAAACAACATAATGCAATCTGAGGACGTTGCCCCCTCCATATTTTTTATAACCTAATAACACATCAATAAGAAAAAGACTCACTATCTTTTTTTATGATCCTGATGAGCAGAAAATGAAGAGAAGGGGTCTAAAAAGTCTGGGAGGAAAAGAATGAAAAAAAGAATTTTCAATTCAATTCTTTAGACCCCCTCACCACCCTATAATCAAGTACTGATACATAAAATTTACTCTTTGGTATCACAGCAAACAAACACATCAAGAGGCAAAAAAGGTTTCTAAACTGCATCATTCCATGTAAAAAGAAAAAAACGGAATCTAATCTTTTAAGGGAACACCGTTTTCATCCTGACATACGTTGATTAATGATGGATCAGACCAAGTGACGAAAGTTCTTGAGAGAGTTTCTCTACGGCAAGGGAGACATCAGTTATCTTCCGTGCCCCAGTGCAGACAATTTTACCTGAACCGAACAGTAACATCGCGACACGTGGCTCTTTGATTCGATATACAAGCCCAGGAAACTGCTCAGGCTCATACTCTACATTCTCAAGGCCAAGTGCCATTGCCACCTCGTTTAGGTTCAGCTCCCCACCAAGATCTGAGATCGCGACGATGTTCTGAATGACTATCTCAGGTTCTTTATAGACCTCAACACCCAATTTCTTTAGTTTCTCCGCAATGATGTTAATTGTTGTTCGAACATCCTCAATGTTCTTTGCACCTGTACAATTCGCTTTCCCGCTCCTGAACAACAGCGTTGCGGTTTTCGGACTGCTTAAACGATACACAAGCCCAGGAAACTGCTCAGGCTCATATTCAGCTTCTTCCAATGATTGTGCGATAACGTCCAAATCCAACTTATCGGAAAATGACGTTGACGCTACAATATTTTCTACGATTACTTCTGGCATACATCTTCCTCCATTTTCATACCAAACGATAACAATTTCTCCAACATTTTCTCAAGAGCAACAGTGACGTCTTCCAGTCGTAGCCCGTTGCAGACAATCTTCCCCGAATCAAACAGTAGTATAACAGTGTTTGGGTCATCTCTATTATAGATCAACCCAGGGAAAATTCTTGGGGAATACCCCTCTATCTGCAGGGATCTAGCAATATGTCGTAACTTTATCTTCTGATGCAGGTCAGTAGATGTGGTAACATTCTGAATTGTTACCTCTGGTGTTTCATTTACCTCGACACCAGCTACGTTAAGACGATCGAAGACCATTCTTATGACATCATCAACCTCCTCCATGCTTCTTGGTCCAGTCACTGTCACCTGTCCTGTAGAAGAAAGGGTTGCCATGGACCGAGGATGCGGAAACTGCAATATAATTACGGGAACTTCATCCGGATTATAATGTGCATCAGGGAGAATCTTTGCAAGTATAGGTAAATCCAAGCAGGACGACACTGAAAAAGACACCACAATGTTTTCCACCTCGACCTCGACCATAAGAAGATTTCCCTCCTTGAAGTATATAAAGGCTTTTTATAAACATTTCGCAAAAAAACAAAAAAATCGGAAAAATACTACCACACTTTGTCGATATCGATATCTTCTTCCTTACCATCATCGGGTTTTTTCTTCCTGTTATTTCTCTTGTCATCGACTTGATCAAGGATGCCATGGAACTCATGGGTCTTGTCATGGATACGCTGTTCACAACTGGAGACTACAAGCTCCCCTCGGGTCTTTTCGATAAGCGAACGGATCATATCCTGTTTCTTCTTGATAGGAATCAAGGAGGAAGGATAATCAAAACTCATGATAGCATCATAAATCCGATCCATAAATTGCAGGTACTCGTTTGCTTTTGCGATATTTCCTTCTAGCATGAAATCAAGTGCACCGCGCCGAAGCTCACCGACAACATCACATAGTCCGAGCAGATACGCATTATACGTCACATTTAGCGCGTCTGGATCAGGAAGAGACGCCCCCTTCATGATGTTCGACAAGCAATAAATCTCGACGAATTCCTGCGCCGCATTCTCTATAAACCCCGCATGAAAAATATCAGGGTGATCCTTAGTAATGTCATTTAAATATGCAAGTTTCTGAGATGCTTGCATAATATAGTTCTCGGCTTCGCGTATCTGATTTCGATGCAGCTGCTGAATCCCTCGACGGCAACTGATAACGATATCCCGTGAGGTTTTCAATGCATCCTCCCGTATTTTTTCCTTCTCACCGATCCGATGATCGATCTTTTGTATGATGCTATCAAGGTTATTCATTATATTATTTGGTTTGTCTTCTTTGCTCATGTTTTTTCCATCATCTTTTTATTGACCCAAAACTTTGGGATTTTCCCAGACAAAACAAGAAGCATTTGCTCCGCACAAATTCTACCCGCCCGAAGCTGCCCTTCCTTAGTCGACGCACCAATATGAGGTGTAGAAATGACTTTTGGATGGTTGATAAGTTCTATGAACGTCGGCGGCTCTGCTGCATAGACATCAAGAGCAGCGGATTGCACCTTCCCGACATTGATATGTTTTAATAGCGCTTGTTCATCAACTACACCACCCCGAGCGCAGTTAACGATGATTACGCCGTTTTTTAACTTCTCGAAATCAGGCTCCTTAATCGTAGCCCCCTCTTCCTTCACAAACGGGATATGTAACGAGATATAATCAGATTCCCTTAACAGTTTGTCTAGTGAGACCATCGAAAATTTATCATGAGGGGATTTCTGGATGTACTTATCATAGGCAAGGACTTTCATGTTGAACGCCAAGGCTCGTTTCCCTAGTTCAGTCCCGATACGTCCGATTCCGATGATACCTAGGGTCTTTCCGCAGAGTTCAATACCCTTAAAAGCCTTTTTTTCCCATAATCCTTTCTTCATCGAATGGTCCGCCTGAGGAATAGAACGAGATGCAGCAACCATCAGTCCAAATGCAAGCTCGGCAACGCTTTCCGTGGTACCAGTTGGAGCATTGACAACTTTTATGTTATTCTTCGACGCGGTTACCAAATCGATATTGTCCACACCAATTCCTGCTCGACCAATCACCTTAAGATTCCCTTTTGCACCAGCAGTGATGACCTCAGCAGTCGCTTTGGTTCTGCTTCGTACCATAAGACCATCATACTGGGATATCTCTTTAAGTAATGCCGCCGGGTCCATTTCATTAAACGTAACCTCATGACCAGCGTCCTTTAACTGTTGGATGATAGCATTCTCAGTCTTATCAGTGATAAGTATTTTCATAACAATACCTCGGTATGGTGTATCACTATGAAGATAAAAATGTTTATGTTTCCTAGAGTATTTCCCGGAAATCGACTCCAGGATATTCTGCTTTCTCTCCAAGCTCCTCTTCGATGCGTATGAGTTGGTTGTACTTTGCGTTTCTATCGCTTCGTGCTGGCGCACCGGTTTTTATCTGCCCAGCACTGGTCCCCACCACAAGGTCAGCGATAAAGGTATCCTCTGTTTCTCCACTGCGATGACTCACTACCGCAGTCCACCCTTCATCCTGTGCCATCTTAATCGCATTTAATGTTTCCGTGACAGTACCAATCTGATTTAATTTAATGAGCACAGAGTTAGCTGCTTGAAGTTCAATTCCTTTCCGAATTCGTTTTGTATTAGTTACGAACAGGTCATCACCAACGATCTGAATCTTGCTGCCAAGTTTCTTTGTAATCTCCACCCATGAGTCCCAATCATCCTCCGCAAGACCATCCTCGATACTGACGATGGGGTACCGTTCACACAACTTCACATAGAAATCAACCATCTCTCCCCCAGAATAGGACTTCGGACCTATTGTATAGGTACCTTCATTGAAAAACTCACTAGAGGCTGGGTCTAGTGCAATCTTCATTTTCCTGGAGTAACCAGCGTTTTCCACTGCTTTTAACATCAAATCAAGTCGCTCATCGATATCAACGATTTGGGAGGGGGCAAACCCTCCTTCATCACCAATTAGAACGCCACTTGCACCAAACTTTGCCTTCAACAACGTTGCAAGATTATGGTAACTTTCTGAAACCATTCTGATTGCTTCAGTAAAGTTTTTTGCACCAGTCGGCATCAGCATATGCTCCTGGATGGAGTTCTCCTGTCCTGCGTGTTTTCCGCCGTTAATCACATTGCACATCGGGACAGGTAAACGGTACGGGATTATACCGAATAGCTGACCGATGTACACGTAGAGCGGAACACCGCTTGCAGCTGCACCAGCTTTGGTAATCGCCATAGAGACAGGTAACAGTGCATTGGCACCAAGTTTTCCTTTGTTCTCTGTACCATCGATTTTTATAAGTAGATTATCCAAGGTTTCTTGATGACGACAATCCAAACCAATTAATTTAGGGGCAATCCTTTGGTTGACATTATCGACAGCTTTTAAGGTTCCTTTACCAAGGTATCGCGCTGCATCACCATCGCGTAATTCAATAGCCTCGTGTTGGCCTGCACTGGCACCACTTGGAGTTAATGCGCGAAATACACCGCAGGTCGTAGCAACATCAACCTCAACAGTTGGATTTCCCCGAGAGTCAAGAATTTCGCGTGCTTTTACGGAAATAATTTCAGACATTATGTCGCTCCCCACCATTGAATATCATAAGCTAATGACCTTTTTTAAAAATATCGTTTCAAAAAAAAGAAGTATGGAAACACTTAAGAATAGAAGTATGTTTTTCATCAATAGAGGTAATCAATTATGGTAGATGTCAACACCGCGATTATCGTATTGTTTATTATTGTGGTTTTTCTGATAGCATTACTTGCATCAGCAATAAAGATCATGCCTGAGTATCAGCGGATAGTTATTTTCCGGTTAGGAAGGCTACTTGGCATCAAAGGACCAGGACTTGTTTTCATTATACCTATAATTGACAAACCTGTGCGGATGGACTTAAGAACACGAGTGATCGACGTCCCGAAACAACGCATCATCACAAATGATAATGTGACGGTAGAGGTAGATGCAGTGGTCTATTTCAGAATAACAGATCCGCAGAGGGCAATTGTTGAAGTACAGCGATATGATATGGCGACTAGTCTGCTTGCACAGACGACCCTAAGAGACATCCTTGGTCAAAAAAATCTTGACGAATTGCTATCACAACGAGAAGAACTTAACAAAAACCTCCAATCCATTTTAGACACCGGAACAGACCCCTGGGGAATAAAAGTCTCGGCTGTCACATTACGAGATGTTTCCTTGCCTGAGGAGATGCTACGTGCAATCGCAAAACAAGCAGAAGCAGAGCGAGAAAAACGATCAAGAATCATTATGGCAGAAGGAGAGCTTCTTGCATCAGCTAAAATGACAGAAGCAGCAAAACTATATGAAAAAACACCGATTGCATTACGTATTCGAGAATTACAAACACTTACAGAGATAGCCCGGGAGAAAAACCTCATCATTGTCCCTGGTGGTGAAATAGGGACAATGGCTGGTATAGGAAAGGCAATGACCAGAAAAGTAGAACAATGAAAAAGGTTTATTCTTCTTTTATTTTCTTCTTTTTCCTTCTTTTTTTGTTATCAACAAGTGCTCCCGCACAAACATCAGGGGTTTTGCTTGTTGAAATTAACGGAACCATCGATCAATCAACGGTCGAAATCATCACAGACAGCTTCAAACAGGCTGAATCTATTGATGCACAGGCAGTGGTCCTTCTTTTGAATACACCTGGAGGAGGTCTTGATCAGACCTTTGAAATCGCTTCAAAAATTAAACAGAGCACCATCCCAATCATCGGGTATGTTTTCCCAGAGGGAGCGACCGCATGGTCAGCAGGAACATTTATCCTACTTAGCACACCGCTTGCCGCTATGGCAACTCATACAATTATCGGGTCTTGTCAACCCATTGAGACAACTCTTGAGGGGACGCGATTCATTAACGATTCGAAGATCATTAATGCTCTTGTCGAATGGCTCCAAGAACGAGCAGTAATGTATGGTAGAAATGAGACTCTATCAAAGCTTTTTATCACTCAGAACAGAAACGTAAACGCAACAATAGCAAAAGAAAGTAACGTCATTGAAATCGTAGCATCAAACATCGATCAGCTTTTAGAAGAAATCGATGGGAGAAACGTCACCACAGCAACTGGCATAATCACCTTGCAGACGAAAAACGCAGAACAGATTTTGTATTCAGCATCGATACAAATTCAGCTATTGAAGCTTATTTCTAATCCGATCCTGACCTCGTTGCTGCTGATGCTTGGAATCTTCGCTTTGCTCGTTGGTATCTCTTCACCAGGGTATGGTGCCGAGGTGTTCGGGGTAATCGCCATCCTGCTTTCTCTGATAGGCTCTGGATTTAGCATCTCTACGTTAAGCATAATCTTTATAATAATAGGATGTCTACTGCTCGTGGTAGAGATATTCGTCATTCCTGGATTTGGTGTCGTTGGAATAGGTGGGATTATCTGCCTAATCATCGGATCGATATTTCTCATTCCCAGCTATCCAACAAGAAAATGGCTGATATCAGGTGAATATATGACAGACGCAATTATCATAATGCTGGTTGTCATCGTGCTTTTCGCATTGTTCTTTGCATTCCTACTTTTCAAAATACTTCAAATACGAAAAAAACGATCTTCAGTGGGGGAATTTATCGGGGAACAAGCAGTCACAATCGAAGAGATTACCCCAAATAAAACGGGATTTGTACGATTCAAGGGAGAGTACTGGCAGGCAAAATCAGATAATGTTATTGAAAAAAATACGAAAGTAATCATCGTTGATAAAGACGACACAACATTAATTGTAAAACCTCTTGATAGATGACCAAAGAGTTAATCAACCTCTTTTTTCTTTACGAGGCCCTAAGTATGAAAAGGTTTGATACACATGGATTCTAGTATTCGATGCCAATTTCTTGGTGGCAGTGACGAAGTCGGCAACCTGGCGATGCTACTGGAAATCGAGGATATGCGGTTCCTTTTTGATTACGGGATGTCACCAGGAAAACCACCTACTTTTCCACTCCCTCCCCCACCAGTTGACCTTACCTTTCTTTCCCACTCCCATCTTGACCATTGCGGGATGATTCCCTGGCTTTGCTCAGAATCTGACCATCGGATTCTTGCGACAGAACCGACCACGGTGGTTAGCAGTCTCCTGCAAAAAGATAGCGTGAAAATTGCGCAGATGGATGGATACTCGATCCCTTATGATAATAGTGATGTGAAAGAAACAGAACATAGCTATGTTCACGTCGAACCTGGTAGGAAACGGGACCTTGGAGAGAATTACAGTGTTCATTTTCATTCCGCGGGCCACATCCCTGGATCACTGATGTTTGAGCTTATTGGAGATAAAAGACTGTTGTTTACTGGTGATCTGAACGTTATTGATACAAGACTGGTGAAAGGAACAAAGCCGGTCTTATGCGACATCCTTTTCATAGAGGGAACCTACGCAGGTAGGGAACATGAAAATAGAAAACATCTCGAACAGAAATTTCTTGAAAAAATCGACGAGGTCATCAATCGAGGGGGTACAGTAATCATCCCAGCATTCGCAGTTGCTCGGTCACAGGAAATTCTCCTTGTCCTTAACAACGCAGGTTATGATGTCTGGTTCGATGGAATGGGGAAAAAGATTTCAAAAATCTATTTGAAATATCCAAAATACCTTCGATCTGTCGAGGACCTCAAAAAAGCCATGAAAAAAATCAATATAGTACATTCAGATCAAAGCCGGAAAACAGCAATAAAGGGTGACGTAATCGTCACATCAAGCGGTATGATGGACGGCGGTCCTGTTTTATCCTATATGAATAAGTTGAAGAATGATAAGAAAAACGCGGTGCTGCTTACTGGTTTTCAGATTCCTGGAACCAACAGTAGACTTCTCATTGAAAAAGGAAAACTTAATTTCTACGGTGTAATTGAAAAAGTAAACTGTGAAGTCCAATACTATGATTTCTCAGCACACGCCGGCCATAGTGAATTAGTTGAGTTTGCTAAGAGGTGTAATCCAGAAAAAATAATCCTGTTCCATAGTGCTGATCGCTCACCTCTAGCAGAGTCACTACGAGACACCGCAGAGGTTCTTACCCCGATGAGAGGGGAACATTTCGCTTTATAACCAACCCTTATGATTATATTAAATGATGATACTTATATGAGTAGAAAAAAGGCGATGCCACAATGACAGATGAAATGACACAGCGGCAGATCTATGATCTGAAAAGACAGATGGAAGAGCTGAAGAAATGCAGAGGCAAACATACCGAACTTATTTCATTGTATGTTCCAGCATCGAAACAAATCTTTGATGTCATCTCGTATCTCCGAAACGAGTATTCTCAGTCTCAGAACATCAAATCAAAGGCAACGATGAAGAATGTCTTATCCGCAATCGAATCAATCATGAGCCGATTAAAGACATTCAAACAACCACCACCAAACGGGCTTGCTATGTTTGTTGGTCATAAAAGCATTGGTGCGGATAAAACTGATATGGTCGCGTATATCATTGAACCTCCGATGCCCTTGACCACGTTTTTATATCGATGTGACTCAGAATTCTATACCCAACCCTTAGAAGATATGCTGACGGAAAAGGAGATCTACGGGTTGCTTCTTATTGACCGACGGGAATGCACGATTGGGATGTTGCGCGGCAGTCGCATTGAGATGCTCCGGTACATGACATCACAGGTTCCTGGTAAACATGGCAGGGGAGGTCAATCCCAGCGCAGATTTGAACGATTAACTGAAATTGCGGCTCATGAATGGTTTGTGAAATGTGGTGAGCGAGCAAGTGAAATTTTCCTTGCAGAGCCCAATATGAAAGGCATCTTAATCGGTGGCTCAGGTCCAACAAAACAGTATTTTGTTAACGAATCGTATCTTCATTACGAGATCCAGAAGAAAATCATCGATACTTTTGATACGGGGTATACCGATGAATTTGGATTGCGAGAGCTTGTCGCAACCGCAGCTGATAAAATGACGGACCTAAAGGTGTCTCAGGAAAAGAACGTCATGAAACGATTTCTATCTGAGGTCACAAAATCAGAAAAAAACATGGCCGTTTATGGAGAATATCAAGTCAGAAAAGCTCTTGAGATGGGTGTGGTTAATACCTTGCTACTTTCAGAGGGTTTGCGAAAATATCGGGTCACTATGAAGTGTCAATCTTGCGGATATACGCTGGAAAAAACTATGACAGAAGAGGATTTGGATGGGTTTTCACCTCCTGTTTGTCCGACATGTCAAACATCGATTCCTATGGCATTAGCCCAGAAAGTGGATTTAATCGATGAGTTATCTGATCTTGCAGAAAAAACAAGTGTAACGGTAAAGCTTATCTCAAGAAACAGCGAGGAAGGCGAATCGTTGTACGTTGCATTTGGGGGTCTAGCAGGAATCCTACGATACCCAATTGAATTATAAAAACATTTGCTTTTCCATAGGGAGGAATTTTAAACCGATGGTTTTATAAACACTGAAATATATTTATCATATTGATTATCTATGCCATCTCGAGATGATTTTCACTCTTTTATCCCAGCGGAAAAAAAGATACCTGAATTGACGATTAAAGCGGTGTTGATCGGAGCTGTTCTGGCAATAGTTCTTGGAGCAGCAAACGCATATCTTGGTTTGTATGCTGGAATGACCGTGTCTGCGGTCATCCCTGGTGCCGTCATGGCGTTTGCGTTTCTCAGACCACTGAAAGGAACGATTTTAGAGGTCAACCTTGGGATGATGGGGGCAGCGGCTGGCGAAGCGCTCGCCGCAGGAATCATTTTTACTATCCCTGCCCTTGTTCTCATCGGAACCTGGACAGAGATTCACTATATTGAAACAACATTAATTGCATTATTTGGTGGGATACTTGGAGTACTTTGGATGGTCCCACTTCGAAGAGCATTAATAATCAAAACAGACCTTCCATTTCCTGAAGGGGTCGCTGTCGCTGCAGTTCTGACTACAACAGTTGGCGGAATCGAAGCAGAAAAAGGGAAGAACATCAAAGGAAGCGGCGTTAGCGGGATTTGGCTTATTGTCGGAGTACTCATCGCAGGTTTATTTAAATTCTGTCAAGTCGGTCTTAAAATGTTTGCTGGTGCCATCCATGGCATTACGAATATAGGGAAATTCAACATTGGAACAGGGGAAAAATCTGGAGTTTTCTATGGTGGTGTTGCGACATCGCCTGCGTTACTTGGAGTTGGATGGATTATTGGACCAAAGATAGCTGCGTTTGTCTTTGTTGGTGGTCTTATCGGATGGGTAATTCTTGTTCCCCTCATTGCTTTGGCAACAGGTCTTCCAACACCAACTACCCCGTCAGAGGTCACCGATGCACTTGCTCTTGGATTCGGAAATGCTGACATCGGATATCAGATATGGGGATTCTTTGCGATCTGGGGTAGTTACATCCGCTACATCGGTGTCGGTGCCATGGTTGTTGGTGGTTTGTATACGATCTTCAAACTTCGATCAAACCTGGCCAGTGGCATACGAGAAGCAGTAGCAGGTATTAAAGGAGGAACGATGGAAGCGAAGAAGAGAACGGATATGGATCTTAACTTCAAGCTCGTTTTCCTTATGATCGGACTTCTGACCATACCGGTGTTTCTAGTTTATGTGTGGATTTCAAGTTTATGGGCGGTATCTGCGGTCATGGCTGTGTTTGCTATTTTATTTGCGTTTATTGCCAGCGCTATCGCAGGTTACATGGCCGGGCTTCTAGGTTCATCGAACAACCCGATTTCCGGTGTGACCGTTTCTGTATTACTTATCACATCATTGATTCTACTTGGATTTGGCCTCTCAGGGAATGTCGGTGCAGCAGGTATCGCGATTCTCATCGCCGCGGTGATCTGTTGTGCTGCTGCTATCTCTGGGGATGTCTTACAGTCGATGACCTGCGGTCAAATGATTGGTGCGACACCTCGGAACCAGCAGATAGCTGAAATAATTGGTGTCGCTGCGGCAGCTCCAATCCTTGCCTTGGTCATCCAGGCATTGGACAAAGCATATCATATCGGTAGTACAAATCTGCCTGCACCACAGGCGTTTCTTATGCAGGGAATTGTCCAGGGTGTTCTTGGCGGTGAGATGGTCTGGCCGTTTGTGGTTGCTGGAGCAGTTCTTGCGTTTGTGTTAATCCTCATCAACCTCCCAGTCCTTCCTGTCGCAATAGGTATCTATCTTCCATTTACCTTAAGCACTCCGATTTTTGCTGGCGGAATTGTCCGTGCCATCACAAATAGAGCGATCATCAAGAAATACGGTTCTGCAGAGGAAGAGGAGATCAGCGACTGGGATCTTGCCATCAAACAGACTGATGTAGCCCCGAAAGAAAAGATTATAAGAACAGGGCTTCTTCTCACTGCGGGATTGATCGCAGGAGAGGCCCTGATGGGTGTTATTGTCGCTTTCCTCATTATTGGAGGATTAAACTTCGCGATCTTCGACTACCCCCCGATCTTACCATCGGTGTTAATCTGGGTCTTCATTGCAGCGCTCCTTGCCTATATCCCATTGAGGGAAATTTACGCCAACGACCAAAAGTAAAGGACTGCCGACGGTTGAAGAGTTTCTAGCATATATTCCGAAACGAGGGGATTTTCCCTGGTCGGAGACCGATGAAGGACGTGTCATCATAACGGTACCGAAATTCAACGGAAAACTTGGTAAGTCTTTCTGTAAAGTCTTAAGACGGCAAAACACCTTTGGAGCAAACCTTGACAAACTTGGGTCACTTATCTGGAAGCAGTGTGATGGAATAAAAACAGTAAAAGAGATCCTTGAAAGAATTACCGAAGAGTTCCCCGATGAAAAAAATATTGACCAACGTCTCTTTTTGTTTCTCCAACAACTTAAAGCACTCAATTACATTAGGTATTAACATCTCTCAAGGTGTGCTTTTTTAACCTGAAGAACCCCAGAGTCACGATTCCATTCTTTTATTGATTCATCAATCACAAGCTTTTGGGAAAACAGGGGCCCAGAGAGCACCAGTGTCTCATATTCTCCTCCTTCGCCAGCGATGTGTATCCCATGGTTTCTGTGCAGATTTACTAACCTTTCTATGGTTTCTTTATCGATGGTTCTCCCAAGCCATGTGTCATCGAATCCTTGTGCGAACACACCAACAACTATGATGTGAAAACCAGCGCTTACCTGGTCTTGTAATAAAAACTGTTGGTTTTTATGCCAGAGTGGGGTAAACGATTTAAATCCAAGTTCGTCACAGATTTTCTCGATGCGAGTCCGTTGATATTCAGAGCCGATAGCCCCACTGATCACACCATCGATATCAAGACCTTCTAACATTTCCTTTAAATCCAAAAGTTCTTGTTCTTTTTTAGCACTGGTTTTTCTTTTTACGAGTGGGATGTCGATTGCCTGTGCAAGAAGATCTGTTTGATGTATATTGATGGAATGGAACATCCACGAATCAGGTTTTTCCGGAAGCATGGTGACGAGATGGGTCACATCCCATCCATACTGCCTTGTGATGTATACCGAAAAGACCGAGTCCTTCCCACCAGAGAATAACGCTGCGACCCTCATGAGAATAGGTATCTCTTTAAACAATTAAACATTTCTTGCTTTTGGGACTGTAAATGAAAATCGGGATACTGTACGGGTATCAGATGTCTGATGTGATGAAAAAATCAGAAAGAATCAGAGTACACACACCCTATGGTGAGATTATTGTATATTTCTCAACTCTTGGAAACCATGAGTTGTTATTCATTCAGCGTCATGGGGAGAAGGCAAATCTTCCACCACATCGTATCAATTATCGCGGGAATATTCAGGCTTTGGCCAGCTGTCATGTCTCCTGTGTGTTTTCCGTTGGAACAGTGGGATCTATGAAAAGTGCAATTCATCCTGGGGATCTGGTGATTCCTCATGATTTCATCGATGCGACTAAATCAAGACCCCTAACGTTTTTTGAGGAGCAGCGAGTTCATGTAGATATGACAGAGCCATTCTGCCCTTCCCTTCGGAAAATTCTTCTGAAATGTTGCAAGAAAATCAATAACATCACTGTTCATGACAAAGGTGTGTATCTTGTCACAGAGGGACCTAGGCTTGAGACTGCCGCAGAAATTAAATTGTATTCTAGGGTTGCTGATATTGTTGGGATGACCATGGTTCCTGAGGTGGTACTTGCTAGGGAAAAAGGCATGTGTTTTGCTTCGGTATGTCTTGTCTGCAACAAGACGGCTGGTCTCCAGAAGAAACTACCCGTTGATGAGATTGTCTCAGTGTACAAAAATAAGGAACCGTTAATTTCAAAAGTAATGCAGCAGGTAATCTGGTCCCTTAATGAGAAACAAGCTTGTGATTGTCCTAGTGAGGTTTCCAAGGCAGTAGTATGAAACATTACGAGCTTATCGAACATACCGCTGATGTTGGTGTAAAAGCCTATGGGAAGACCCTTGCAGAGGCGTTTGAGCATGCTGCAGAAGGGATGTTTGATATCATTACCGATGAGTCAACCATCACACCTATTGGTGAATATGAAATTGTCTTGGAAGCCCCTGGCCTTGAGCAGTTGCTGGTGGATTGGCTCTCACAGCTTCTTTTTTTAAATGGTGCATACGGTCTTGTATTTGGGAAATTTAAGGTAACTCTGATAGGCAAACGTCTCTCTGCTCATGTCTTTGGTGAAAGGTATGATTTAACGAAGCATCGAATGGGTGTGGAGATTAAAGCGGTGACATACCATATGTTACAAGTTTATGAGGGGGATTCGAGCTTTGTTCAAGTGTTGTTTGACATCTGAAGAAATTACCTATTTTTATGGTCCTGTTTCGAATAGTTTCATTAACCTATTCTTTTTATTTAAATAGACAGAATGCTGTTCACCATGTGGAAGCATCTGCCGGATGGGAAGCCTTCCTAGTTGAAGTTACCTCTTTTTGCCGGATCTCACCGTCCGGTTCTCCTCACCTTGCTGTTTATCTTTAAAGATATCATATTTCTTCTTTTACTGTTTCAAAACAGGCAAAGGTAAGTGTTCGTCCAACGCCTTTTACTTGTCGGAGTTTATCGACCACTAGTGTACCAATGTCTTCCATTGTTTTTCCTCGAACTTTTAGCAGTAAATCATATTCACCTGAGATGATGTGGACTTCGTGTATACCTGGGAATTGTGCGATTCGTTTTGCCAGTTCTCGTTGAGATATATCTGGATTTGGGAGAAAGGAAATGAAAATAAATACTTCCGTGGTGTATCCTATTTTGTTGTAGTCTATGGAGACATTGAATGATTTGATGATGCCTTGTTTGATTAATTTGTGTATCCTATCATGGACGGTTACGCGAGGCAAATGGATATTTTCTGCGATGTTTTTCGTTGAATTTCTCGCGTTTTTTTTTAATTCAGTAATAATCATTTCGTCTTTTTTATCAATCATATATGACTATATGTCGATAATTATATTTAATATTTACTTTTTTCGTATTTTTGACGAAAAAATTTACAATATGTTTTTATAGATTGGAAAAGGATTCTTTAACCTAATGAACGCAAGATATTTCGAAAAAAAGAAAGCAGTATTAAAAATACAAAGCGAGATACGAAAAACTCTTAGCGATGAACTAAGAAAAAATGGCTTCATCGAGATTTCTCCAGTAATATTATCGTCGATCACTGATCCGTTAAATCACCCAACGGCACCAGCGGTTGTCAACTGCTACGGGAAAGATTACAGCATAACTCAAAGCATGATTTTCCATAAACAACTTGCATTACGTACATTGGATAAAATTTTTATTTTTTCTCCAAACGTCAGACTTGAACCAAAAGAGAAAAAGGAAACCGGACGCCATCTCTTTGAATTCACCCAGCTTGACTTAGAGGTAAAAGACGCGAAACGTGAGGATGTTATGCAACTGTTTGAAACATTATTTGTGTCCACTTTGCAAGCGATAAAAATGACCTGTACACATGAACTAAGTCTTCTAGGCCGAACCATTTCGATCCCCAAAACACCGCTTAAACAAATCACATACAAAGATGCATATGCACAACATGGATATGAATTTGAAACGATTATCTCAAAAACGCATAATGAACCTGTATGGATCGTCGATATTCCACTTTCAAGCAGAGAGTTTTATGACAGAGAAGACCCTATAAACCCAGGATACCTCCGTGATATGGATCTTATTTACCCAGAAGGCTATGGAGAAGCACTTTCAGGAGGGGAACGTGAATACAGATACGACCGATTAACCCAAAGGATTCTTAAGAAAGGTCACAAACTCTCACAGTTTAATCAGTATCTCATACGAGCTAAAGAAAACTTGCCTCAATCAGCTGGATTTGGTATTGGAATCGAACGGTTGACTCTATACATATGTGGGTTACAAAGAATAGAAGAAACTTCCCTCTTTCCGAAAATTCCTGGAAAGCATTGCATTTTGGTTTTGTTTTATTTATTAGGATACAGTATCATCTTTTACTTGAGAGGAAACCTACTCTTCCATCCATATTAGAACATCGTTACTAGCTTGTATGGTGCAATTTTACAAGTCATATACCATAATAACTCTTATATGGAAGGTCTTTATACTCTGCCAACATAAATAGGTGAAATCATGAGTCAAGATAAGATTTCTGAAGAGATGACCATTAAGGAAGTCATCGACACTTTCCCAGAGACCGCGATGGTGTTCATGAAGTATAATATCGGTTGTATCGGTTGTCTTGCCGCGTCCTTTGAAAAAGTAAAGGATATCGCAACTGTCCATGGCATTGATATCAAGGCTTTGGTTAAGGATCTAAATTTGGCTATTCAGAAAGAATAAAAAACAGAGAAATTAGGGAGCAGTTGTTCTCTTACTTTTTTCCTCTATCTTTCTTCTGTTTGATTGGTGTAAATTCTCCAAGTAATACCCGTAGAAGGCTTGGGTATTTGCTTGGTATTTTCCCACTTCCATACCCGATCCTTGCGATTTTCATCGGAGGCATTTGACCAAAAGCATCAGCAAGCGTCGTAATCACCGCCGCACCGGTCGGGGTGACCGTCTCCTGTTTCAGATCAACAGAGTATACAGGGACTCCTTTGAGCAGCTCAACGGTCGCTGGAGCCGGCAACGGAAGCAGCCCATGCTGACAGGACACAAACCCATGTCCTAACGGAAGCGGTGAACAATAAATCGAGTCGATGCCAAGTCTTGTGATTCCAATGACCGAACCAACGATGTCAACAATGGAGTCCACTGCTCCCACTTCATGGAAATGTACCTCTTCAATATCGACATTATGAATTTTAGCTTCTGCTTTTCCAAGGTTATAGAAGATGGTTTGACTCCGTGTCTTTATTCTACTATCAAGTGTGCTCTGTTCCAAAATATCAGTAATATTTGAGTAACTCCGATGATACTGAACCTCTTTGACAACCACAGTGACATCAGTCGCCGCGATATGATTGCATTGGACCGATCTTACCTGGATATCATATCCTGTAAGAGAGAGTTTCTGTAATTCTTGTTTTAAAAAAGAAAGATCAACCCCAAGATCAATCAGGGCACCCAGGATCATATCACCAGCAATCCCAGAAAAACAATCAAAATACGCGACCAACATGGTTCTTCACCTATTGATAAGACTTGCGAAATATCCAGCACCAAATCCATTATCGATGTTGACGACCACGACACCTTCCGCACAGCAGTTTAACATGGTCAATAGCGGTGCGATGCCTTTGAAACTTGCGCCGTAGCCAACACTCGTTGGGACCGCGATCACGGGTTTTGAGGAAAGACCGCCAACGATGCTGGCAAGGGCACCCTCCATCCCTGCAATTACAATGATGACATTTGCGTGAAAGATTTTATCCTTAATATCAAACAGCCGATGGACGCCAGCAACACCCACGTCATAGACCTTCTCAACCTTGTTACCCATGAGCTGCGCGGTGACGACTGCTTCTTCAGCAACAGGGATATCTGACGTTCCCGCGGTCAACACCAGGATAGTTCCTTTTTTCTGCTTTTGTTTGAACCGCTGGATAACAATGGTTTTCGCTGATTCATTGTAATAAGCACAAGGATACACTTTCTTAACCGATGTAAAAACGTTTTTGTTTGCTTTTGTAAGCAGGATGTTTTGGTCGATTGGCAGTTTTTTTAGAATCTGTGAGATCTGGGAAAGGGTTTTCCCCTTGCAGAAAATCGTCTCAGGAAATCCCTTACGAATCTCACGATGTGTATCGATTTTAGCAAACTTCAAATCCTCATATGGTAACGTTTTGATCTTCTGAAGGACTTCTGATAAGTCAATCTTCCCTGCTTTGTAGTCTTGTAATAGTTTTTTCATCTTTCAAGCATCTCGTTTAAACTTCCAGTTCGATATCCTTCAAGATCAAGGGTGATATACGTAAAACCCAGTGCCTTAAAACGTTTTATTATCTTTGAGGCGTAGGTAAGAATGGCGGCTAACTCATCGGCCCCCACCTCAATGCGTGCGATATGTTCATGATAGCGAACCCGACATTGTCTTATCCCAAGAGAAAAAAGATATTTCTCTGCGGCTTCTACTTGTTCAAGCCGCTCCTTGGTGATCTTCACATTATAGGGGAAGCGGGAGGCAAGACAGGCGAATGCTGGTTTGTTAGAACTGCTTAGCTTCATCGATTTTGAAAGGGTTCGTATTTCTTGTTTCGTAAGACCGGCTTCTTTAAGCGGGCTTCGAATATGAAGTTCACGAAGCGCACGTTCCCCAGGTCGATAATCACCCTGATCATCAGCATTGGATCCATCAAGGACTACGTTGAGATGGTGGTTCCTAGTTACCTGTTGTATCTTACGGAATAACTCCTTTTTACAATAGTAACAACGGTTAGGGGGATTATCTGAAAATCTTTTGATGTCGAGCTCTTCAGATTGGATAATGATATGTGGAATTCCTATTGATTGCGCAAAACTTTTTGCATCATCCAATTCCCGCTTTGGAAAGGTCGAAGACGTCGCGGTGACTGCAACTGCGTTTTCTCCTAAGACATCGTAGGCGACTTTACTTAAAAATGTGCTATCGACCCCACCAGAATACGCAATCCCACAACTCTTTAAGGCGTGTAATATCTGCCGCAACTGCTTAAGTTTAACTTGTGATGATGGTTGCACAGGGAAAACAAGAAAGTAGTCAGCTATATAATGATTACCTGAGAAGACTTATTTGAATAATTGATTCAGTTTCTGTTGTTTTCTCTTTTCCCAGGCACCCTTATGATATGCATAACTGACCACAAGCGGGAACGTAAGAGTTGCTTCACTGTAAACCATCTGCTCATAACCGGTATCGACTTTCCCCCAGGAGTTCGCCTCCTTCAACGTCGAGCCAGATAAGGCGCCATCACGCTCATCTGCCACAGTGAGCTGTATCGCGTACTTGTGCATAGGCGCGTCAATTCCAAGGATATCTGCGGCGACCACCGTGTCTTGCACAAAGTTCTTTGGAACTCCACCACCAATCATGAACAAGCCTGTCTGTTTTGAATGCACTTTTAGTTCGGTAAGCTCCCTAAAATCCTTTACCGAATCAATCGACAGATGGTTATTCTTCCGACTATGCTGATGGAATACCAACCCAAATCCTGCACTTGAGTCTGAGAATGCAGGACAGAAAATTGGGACATCAAGGCGGTAAGCTTCAAGCACAAACGAATCTGAGTTGTTGCCGTGTGTTTCAAGGTACCGCCCCATTTCATAGATGAATTCTCTGGAGGAATATGGCCGTGCAGGAAGTTCATCAGCGATCTTTTTCATCGTCATATCACAGACTCGGAGATCGTCCTCGTCGATGAAGGTATCATAAATCCGGTCTATGTGCATCTTCTGAAGTTTGCTATCGTCCACAAACACCTTGCCGCGATAGTGTCTAAAACCAAGACCTTCAAAGAAATCCTGGTCGACAACGATGGCCCCAGTCGTAACAATCGCATCAACCATAGTATGACGAATCATATCGACAATGACGTTTTTCAATCCTGCGCTTACTAGTGAACCAGCAAGACAAAGGATTATCGAACAATCAGCATCCACAAGCATCCTTTGGAAGATTTTACAGGCATTTGCAAGGTTCCGAGACTGAAACGCCATATGATCAAACGCCTCAATCAACGGAATAGCATTAAACGCCTTTATATCAATATGATGAATTGGTTCTGAGAGCAACTCCTTTTTTTCATCTTTCAATTCATACTTCATTCTAATAACCATCAAATGGTAATCCATCTGAGTTTTTCTTTTTTTCTAAAGGAAAACAAAACATATCTAGTATTTTTATTGTAAACCAAGCACTTGTTAATCAGTGCACCCATGCAAAAGCAAGGTGGTCGAAAGATGACCGTAGATTGGTCTCTTATTCTTTCTGTAATTCTTACTAATGTTATTTTTCCCTTGCTGATTCTCCTGTCGTTTTGGCGATATCGTTCAATCAAGCAGTTTATG
The DNA here is from genome assembly GCA_001595945.1 of Thermoplasmatales archaeon SM1-50. GTDB lineage: Archaea > Thermoplasmatota > E2 > DHVEG-1 > DHVEG-1 > SM1-50. The sequence continues at coordinate 66,435 of LSSI01000020.1, read as the reverse complement.
GAACAGCAAGCCTTAAAGCGAAATGGTATTGTAGTAGGATCTTTTCTTTTACCGGTGCTAAAGCTTTCGTATCATACATTACCTGTAGACATGACCTCTGTCCCAGGGAGTAAACCTTGTTAAGTAAAAACCGCGCTCACTATTATCTTTCTTAAACCAGCAGCAGAGAACCTGAAAATCACAAGAGAATCTGCAGTGTCACAACTGGGAAAAACACTCATATAATCAGATATTATGCTTAACTATGATGAATTCCACAGAGAGTTTCTGATAAAGACACAGGATGAAGCATTCACAAGAAACATTGTTACTTTTATGCTCTAGCAGAACTCCTTGAGATAAAACAAAAAAAAAAACCACGAATCAATCTTGAAGGGAGATGACTTTCTTTAAAAATCCCTCGTGTAGTGAAGACCGAGGAGGATTACGATCAACTAATTGACCTTGCGTTTACTCTTGCTGATAGGGGGCAGGATGTCTAATTCCTTAACGTTCTTCACATCAATCTTTTTTTTCAATGAAACGTAACGAAACAGAGTTTATACAATACCGCAGACCGGTTGGAGCAGGACCATCAGCAAACACATGACCAAGATGCCCACCGCAACGCTTGCAAAGGACCTCGGTGCGTTTCATCCCATGGCTGCTATCAGGTTTCAAATCTACAGCATCAGCTAAGAAGGGGGTGAAAAAGCTTGGCCATCCAGTCCCTGAATCGAATTTAGCTTCTGAGGAAAACAGTATATTTCCGCATCCAGCGCATACATAAGTTCCTTGCTTGGTATGATGCACATATTTTCCTATAAACGGCGGTTCAGTCCCTTTTTTACGAATTACAAGAAACTCTTCAGGGGTCAGGTTCTTCTTCCATTTATCTTCAGATTTTTTAATCTTGTTTTTCACAGATATCGACCTTTAGAAAAAAAGTGTTGCTTCTATATAAACACCCTGCCTATGAATATCTTTTCTTCTTTCGTAACATTTAAACCATTTCCTTCTGTATCGGGTGCCTATATGCATGAATGGGCGCTTGCTGAATCCGTTATTCTTGCTGCTGTAGAGGCAGCACTGAAGGAAAAACTCAAGACAATCACGCAAATTACTGTGCAAATCGGTGAACTTCAACAGATAGAAAAAGAGATATTTCTTTTTGCCCTAAAAGAACTAGCGAAACTTCAGAAGCCAATTATAAAAAAAAACGCGTTCTTACTTAAAACAGAGAAAAGCAGTCTCTCTTGCAAGAGTTGTGGGAAGAGTTGGAAATACAACGATATGAAAAAGAAATTCAACAAAACAGAATCAGAGGCAATACATTTCATCCCTGAGGTGGTTTTTGTCCATGCGCGATGTCCGTATTGCGGAAGCCCGGATTTTGAAATCCAAAAAGGCCGAGGTGTTGTAATTTCCTCAATCAAAGGAGTACGATGACAATGGAGCCACGAACCAGTGTTATCGAAAAACGTTTAAAGAATGTCAAAAGAATCATCGCGGTCGCAAGTGGAAAAGGGGGAGTCGGAAAAAGCCTAGTCGCTTCAAGCCTTGCACTTCATTTAGCTAACAAAGGACATCGGGTTGGGCTGCTAGACCTTGATTTATACGGGCCATCCTCCCATATCATTCTTGGAATAATAAATGAAATCCCAACAGAGGAAAAAGGAATCATCCCGCCGACAGTCCATGGCATCTCTTTTATGTCTATTGTGTATTTCACAGAAGACAAACCATCCCCTTTCCGGGGTGTCGACATCTCAAATATCATCCTTGAGCTTCTTGCGATCACCCAATGGGGTAACCTAGACTTCCTTGTCATAGACATGCCCCCTGGGATAGGTGATGAAACCCTTGATGTGATTCGGTATATGAAAACCAGTGAATTTCTTGTGGTGACAACCTCGTCAAAGGTGTCGATGGGAGCGGTTGGTAAACTATTGAAAATCTTAGTTGAAATGAAAAAACCACTGCTTGGCGTCATAGAGAATATGACGATGAAGGACTCTCTGTATATCGAAGAGGAGGCAAAAAAATTACACGTACGATATCTTGGGAAAATCCGTTTCGATGATAACCTAGAGGATGCTATCGGAAAAACTAATCGCCTCGTCAAAACACAGGTAATGAAAAATCTTACGACGATTCTAAAGAAAATTAATCTCTAAGAACTCGAATTCCCTGATAAGGGTTTTCCAGAGAGAAGAACGCTTCGTGCTTCTCCGACTGTAAACAGGGATCCGGAGACGCATATAAGATCTTGTTCTGTGGCGATGCGTGTGGCATGGTCAATTGCTCTAGGAATTGATTGCTCTATAAATACGGTTTTATTTACATCAAAGCAAGCTATGATTTCCTGTAACAACAGCGGATCAGCCGCTCGAGGATTCATCGATTTTGTAACAATAATAATATCTGCGAGTGGAAGAATGGTTGACACCATCGATTTGATGTCCTTCTCTTTTAACATTCCTAGAACGAGGATCAGCCGCTGAGATGAAAAATCTTCTTGTATCGTATCTGCAAGCATGCGCATCCCAGCAGGATTATGTGCCCCGTCAAGAAGAACCGGTGGGTTCTCTACAACGAACTCCATACGTCCAATATGAGAGGTGGCAGCGATGCCATCGACGATGTCTTTATCAGTAATGTAGACTCCATTCATCTGTAGCTGCTCAACAACAGCAATAGCTACTGCGATGTTTTCTCCCTGATGTCGGCCAAGCACTGAGGTCTCTACGGTATAATCCTTAAAGGATCCATGAATCACAAACCCTTGGCGTTTCTTTTGATAAAACACTCGTCTCCACATAGTTTTATCAATGCATGCAAGCGGTGCCTTGCATTCTTTCGCAACATGTCTAATGGTTTCTTGGGCATCTTCTTCTGCCGCGGTGATCACAGGAATGTTATCCTTGATAATCCCGGCCTTTTCACGAGCAATCGATACAATATCCTTACCAAGTATCTCTGTATGCTCTAGTGATATATTTGTAATCACAGTCACTAGGGGATCCACCACATTTGTCGCATCAAACCTACCACCAAGCCCAACCTCTATAACCGCGTAGTTTACAGCTCGATTCTTGAAATGGAGAAATGCAATTGCTGTCACAATCTCAAAAAACGTTGGTGTTTCACCCTGTTGTTTCATATCCTCAACAAATGGTCTGATCTCTGAAACAAGCATCGCGAGGTCATCCTCAGATATCTCCTGATTACCCACGACTATACGCTCTGAAAAATGCTCGATATGAGGAGAAAGATACAATCCAACAATGTGCCCTGCTTTCTGAAGAATTGAGCTAATATACTTGCAGACCGAGCCTTTTCCATTGCTTCCTGTAACATGAATGATTTGTAACTTCTTCTGCGGGTTCCCAAGTCTTTCAAGAAGAGCGGTTATCCGTTCAAGGCCAAGGACCCATCTATATTTATCAAAGCTATGCAGCCATGCAATGGCATCTGTTGAAGAAAGAGGGTTAGTATCCCTCAGAGTAGAGTACATCAGGAATTACCTTGTGTTTCTTTTTCCATGAGTCTCCAGGCAGGATGATTACCTTACGACCGTCCATGTGCAACCGGTTCTGAGCAAACAATTGCACTGTCCGGGGGAGTATCTGATGCTCAACTGCAAGGATTCGAGCAGTAAGAGCATCTCGGTCATCTTCAATAAAGACTTTGACAGCGGCTTGCAGGATAATCGGACCATGATCCATCTCAGTGTCCATGAAATGCGTGGTGCATCCAGAGAGTTTCACTCCATATTCTAAAGCATCGCTCTGACCAGTGGTTCCTTTGAATGAGGGGAGGAGTGCAGGATGAATATTGATAATACGACCATTCCATCTTTTCACAAACCAAGGTGAAAGCAGCCGCATGTACCCAGCACCGATCACAAGTTCCACCTGATGCGTTTGAAGGATCATATCGATTTCTCTTTCGTGAGTGGGACGACTTTTTCCCTTTGGATCCACGAAAAAACAAGGAATTTTATGTTTTTTTGCTCGACTGAGCGCAAACGCATCGTTCCGATCACTAATCACGACAACAACCTTTGCGTCAATCAAACCGCTTTCCGAGGCATCGATGATACTTTGTAAATCAGTCCCAGAGCCAGAAGCAATCACACCAACAGAAAGTTCCTTTTTTAATTGTGTCATAGGCTTAGGATATCTTTTGTTATTTAAAAACTTCTGTGATGACATCTAGAGGGGCGTTTGTTTTAAACCCAGTCGGTGTATAATGAGTGTGGGTGACGATATATCCTTTGTTTCTCAGTCGTTCAAAGATAAATTCCATGGTTGGGGGTGTAACTTTAAGTAAAGAAGATAAATCATTAGTCGTATAGAAAAACGGTGGGGCATCCGCCTCATCCTCAAGGAGATAGAAGAGTTTCCAGAGCTGATGCTTTGTATGGATCTCACTGGTTGATAGGAGAGTTCGTATCTCTTGGAGCACTGGTTTTTTCTGTAGCTTACCAAGCCATAGAGGACCAACCTGTCCTGTATTGTCGATGACGAGAGGGATGTCTTTGGCTGGGATGCTAGCATACTGCTCCATAGACTTATTCGCAGCGTTTTTCCCATTAATAATCTGTATATATAAGCGGATGTAATGATCAGTGGTGTAACTGAGCACTGGTTCGATACCGCGGTCGTATTTAGCAGCCTCACGACACAGACATCCAAGTAGAATCCGAAGACCTATTTCATGCATAGAAACACTATGTAGTGGCCATGCGCCGTACCGGCGGTAACATACCTGAGGGTACACACCGCAGAGCGCTGCTGTATCAGTCGCAGTACAGGCGAGAATCCCATGGTTATACACGCTTCGGACGGCAACGTCAAAAAAATACACTGGTGAGCCGAACGGGTCGATGTCTATAGAGTGGAATCGACGCTCTGAAAGCAGGTAATTCAGATCCTTTTGGAAGACAGAGATGTTCTTTAGCGAGTTTTTTTGAACGTTTTGCAGGATCAATGTGACAGATTCACTGTTCCAATCATTGATGGTGACATCGAAATCGCCAGTCAGTTCGTTGGCTAGTCTGATTCCTCTAATCCCAGATGCCGCTAGGCCATCAAGAAGATGCACATGGTGTTTGCTTCTGTCTAGAAACCATTGGTTGACAAGAACGGAGACATCTCGGTTTAACTCCATGGAGGGATTATAAAACGGCATTTGATCGCGGCTGCTTGGTCCTTTTACAGACTTCTTTTTCTTAATGACGAAAAGCTTGGTTCTTCCCTCTTTTACAAGATCACCTGGTCTGTTGTCCATAGTTAAAACAGGGGTGGGAGCTTCTCAGCCATGATTTTTTCAATCTTATAGGGAAGAAGATTTCGGTTCACTGCGGTGACTTCAAGGATTCGAATGTCATCCCGTCTGCGGATATCCTGTAACAGCGGCGTGCGTGATTTCTTATGCAGCGTCACCATGATCGGCTTATCTGAATCAAGCGCCTCGATAACAATTTCACAGAATTTCTCTGAGAGCATTTCCATTTTTCCTATCTCGTCAATGACGATGATATCAACGGACTCGTCGTTGATTGCTTTTTCTATGGCGCGGACTCCTAGCCGTTCCAATGCACCAAGGTCAACACCGTATTTTCCAACTTTATCCTTTGAATCAAGGTCAAGACGGGCAAAGACTTCTTTTTCTTTAGTTTGCCAGTCCTCGACATAAAAACCCATCCGTTTTTTCTTTTCAATAAGGGGGGTGGTGATCATCCCTTCAAGTTTATAGCCGCTTTTTTCGATTTTCTCGATGATTTTGATAAGTGTCTGTGTTTTTCCGACGCTTGGCATGCCAGTTATGCCGATCTTTGGTATATCATCCATAATAGCAGTATGTAATACAATTTTTGTTTAGAAATGTTTGTGTTCTCTGCAATAATTGTTATTTCTCTCTCTTCACCACCCCTTTTCATATCATAGTATATTTTTATTTATTATCTCTTCATAAAAATTTTATTGTTATTCCGCCAGGTTGATTTTATATATTTATACAGTAAAAGAAGAAAAGTGAGATCTGTTTAAATCATATGTTGAACAAAAAATTAGTGGCCAACAAATTAGGTGAAGTGGCCATGCAGATGGCTCATAAATGTTAATCAGAGAGAACTAGTGCATAGAACTGTCCAAAGATGAACCGTTGTCCGATATATCCCTGAGTTTCATCATTAAGGATTACCACTTGGACGAAAGAAAGTCTGTTTATTTTAAATGGGTTAAATGTTAGCTGTACTCCTAGTTTCATGCTAAGAATGACCGCCTCCTCACTGGTATTGACATCCTGAACAAATCCAATGAGCAATACTTTTGAGGTGATGGTAATGGTGAATGGTTCAGACCAGTTGCTTACTGCACCATAAAAATCCTTTACTTTTATCTGTATCATATAAACGCCAGGTTCAGACCACTGGTGCATTCCAGAGATTATTTGACCAGAATCATAGGGACCAAGCCAACTGCTTTGTGATCCATCGTCCCAATCCCAAAGACAAAAGATCTGATCTCCATCAGGGTCTGAGATTGCACCGGTGCTAAAAGAATAATCGAAGTTTATTTTTCCAAAATGGGGGCCATAAATAGCCGGTGGATTTGGCGGTGAATTCATTGAGTTTACTTGTGCCAGGGAAGCAAGGGTAGCCACAATCAATCGGGTCCCCTTAACGTCGTAGGTGAGATTCATATTCGCTATTATGTCATTTGGCGAATGGTAGTAGTGATTAAACTCATACTCATGGTAAAATAATGCACTATATCCATATTCCCAAAAGTAATAATGGTCACTTCCCCACGTCCATCCGGCATGTATCAGTTGTAAATCAATATAATAATCGTACAGTTCATTGACATGGAACGTGAAATCATACAGCCACTCAGACTGGTCGTCTTCAAAAACATTCAAAGAACCCGCTTGATTTTCGTTTAAGGCAAAACCAATCATATCAGCATTCAGGACGCCTTTGATATCATCACCATTGTTATAGGCATCTTGGACGTACATATAACTCCCATACAGACCTTCTTCTTCGCCTGAGAAGGCGATAAAGCGAATTGTGTGGTTGAATTCATACTGTCTCATAACCTGTGCTGCTGTAAGAACCGCTGCAACACCTGAGCCATCGTCATCTGCACCAGGAGATCCTGGTACTGTATCGTAATGGCCGCAGATGATGTAGACGTCATCACTTGCGGGGTCATTCCCAGGAAGTGTGGCTTCTATGTTATTACTATTATATCCACCAGTAATCCAGTTATGATAACGGACCTCAAGGTCCATGTTTACAAACTCATTATATAAGTATTCTGCAGCTTGTATACACCCTGTTTCCCCGGTCACACGAGGTCCAAAACTGGTCAGGTTTTGGAGATATCCTAGTATCATTGATTCATTAATCTGTGTAATCAAGTCTACAATATTGACATCTCGGATAACACCCGTAGTTTCAGGAATAGAGTCTGATATTAACTGTATAGATCCGACGTCAAAAATCGGTTCATCGCATTTCATATTCCCTGGAATTGGTGGCCAAATCGTATTATCAGCTATTATAGTATGTGTACTATAGTGTGAAGTCATAGATAACAGTATGATGATAACCCCTAGACATATTATATATATGATATTGATATTTCGCATTTTTTTCTCCCCATAACTATTAATTTCAAATAAGTATTATTCTCTTGATTGATTTAAATGTTTTGAATAGATAAAAATAATCTTAAAACTCACCAATTCATTTTTCCTAGATAGGGTCCTCCAATCCACCTTAAAATATTTATAATATAGAACTTATAATTATTATTTATAAAAGATAGTTAACCATGAAGAAAAGAACATCTCCCTTTCTAATAATCGTTCTGTTCATTTCCTTAATCCCAGTGTCGACAATAGCAAACTCAACAAATCAACTAACTTTTGAAAAAAAAGGGCAAGTTACCCCAGGAGAAATTATTGCATTGACCTATTCTGACCCTTATCCGACGTTAGGTCAACCAGTCCATCTTATTATAACTGTGGAAGGAAAATCAAATCAACGATTCAACCAAACCATTGTAGTAACCGATGAATTTTCCGGACTTATTGCAGCTGATGGCGAAATGAAATTGATTTCTGGAAACATTACGCTAAGTCGTAGTGATATGACTATCGGTATATTACCAACTTATACTAAGAGGATTGCATGGTATCCTTCTGTCGTTGGTAACCATACTTTTTACGTCACCGCGGCATCATCTCCAAAGAAACAACTCAACATCAGTGTCAGTTTTGATGTAGAAGGAATCATCCACCCCTCCTTTGGATGTCCTTCCATCATCATTAAGAACAGTACAAACACTCTTACAGTTACTCTCTCAGAAGAAAGAGGTGAAACAGAAGAACCTACTCAGATATGTATACTAAACCTACAATCAAGGAATAGCACCATATCCTATCTTTTGGATAATCAGATCGCGACATGGCGCACCTGGATAGACCAGGGGGAAAATGTCATTGAAGAGGAGCTTATTGTCTCATATGACATCAGTAACATCCCTAAAGGCTTTTACAATATCTTTGTTATGACTCCAAAACAGAACTACAGCTGGCCTCATGCGGTAAAATTGCTAGATACAGAGCCTTTGGAATATACGGTCGTTCACCTCTCAGATACTCATATCGGGAAATACCTAAATTTCGTAAACGAAAAAGAGGAACTTATCCATCTCATCACCTACATAAATGAAAACGTTCACCCTGATTTTGTAATTCTTTCAGGAGACCTAGTAGATTGGTACAACAAGAAAGCCAAACGGAATGTATATACAGAACTCAAAGAGGTGTTACTCTACTGCGATTCCCCGGTTTTCACCACACCAGGGAACCATGATCGATATGGCAACAATCTACTTTTCCTCTATGTTCCGTATACCAATCTAACAGCCTATCATTGTTTTCTAAATCCTGTAAGCGATTACCAATTTCCTTATGGATCCATAAACTTCGTCTTCCTTGACTCAGGATATGAATACAGCAGATGGGAAATCAAACCGCAAATCTGGAGTCCCACACCAGAGGCAAGCGGTCTAACGACTTCCCAGATGTATCTTCTTGAAAATTTCTGGGGACATACGCAGATGAACCAAATTGTCATCATGCATCACCCTGCGGTCAATGACGAAAACGATACAGGACTTGGTGCTTTAGCAAACAATCTTCCCAGCGGCAATAACGAATGCATTGCATTTAACAGGGGAGAATTCATCACATATTGTCTACAAAACAATGTCTCACTCATCCTTACAGGGCACACCCATAGGAATCGTGTATTCAACTATTTAGGAAAAGAACCGTTGAACGCTTCTGCGTGGCCACTGTTCGTTCAAACAGATTCAGCTACTTTAAATAGGGAAAATAACGGCGGGCGTGTTGTCCGTGTCACAAACAATAAGGTTGTCAGCTATGAGTATGTCCTATTCTGTTGACCTTTCTTCTTTTTCCTATACAGATAGAAAGGTCCAATGACGATATATACGATAAGACCTGCAAGAAGCAGGAGAGGTGCGATATTAAAGTACATACCGTCAAGTATCATAGCAGCAACGATAAAAACAGTGGTAATCAGATTTACTTTTAATCTAGGCTTGGGAAAAGGAATCGAAGAAATCATCGCTAGTGAAAGAATGACGATGACAGGAAGAATAACCCAAATAACAGGTCTAAGATACGACGCTACCACTAAAAATATAGCACTTGCAGAGGTCGGTAAACCAACAAAAAATTGTTCCTGTTTTAAAAGCGGAAAAGACGAGAGACGAATCACGCTGCAGACCAGCGAAAACACAAGCACAAATCCAAAAATAAGATGAACAGAAAATTTAGGAGAGAAAGAATCATAGTAGACAATATAAATAAGAGCTAAAGGAGAAACTGACAAGGAAATCATATCAGCAATCGGCTCAATATACCTACCAATCTGCCCGGTCCCTAATCGACGGGCGATCATCCCATCAAGGCCATCTGCAAGAAGGCCAAGAAGAATCAATGAAGCAGCCAGGTTGAGTTGATAGGAAAACACAAAAAGTAACGCAAGGAAACCCAGCATTGCATTTAGAAGCGTAACTATATCTGCCACAGACAGCAGTTTAATCATCGATCTTTGCAATGGTATCCTCTCCTGCTGTAATTGTATCATGGACCTGAATCACTAACACCTTAATTCTATTTGCTGGCAGATACAAATCCACACGAGATCCTAGTCTGATAAGACCTATCTTTTCACCTTTTTTCACCATAGTATCTTGTGTAACATATGGGACGATGCGACGGGCGACAGCCCCCGCAATTTGAACAATTTTCATCAAACCAATATCTGTTTTAATAAGGAGAACCACCCGTTCATTGGAATCGGATTCTTTCTTAAATGCTGGTACGTGACATCCGAGATAATGAGTGATGCTCTGGATCGTCCCATCAAGGGGCATTCGGTTCACATGAACATTGTGGATGTTCATAAACGTAGAAATCCTGATACAGGAACCAACATCAGGATCCTGCAGATGCACTATCTCCCTAATCTTACCATCTGCTACCGCAACCACACCAGGGCCGATAACCCGAAAAGGATCCCGAAAAAAAACGATGATAAGACACGAAAACAAAAAAAACAACAAACAAAGAACAAGTAAAATACTTGATAACAAACCGCTAGTGAAATACGTAAACAGAATGAAGAAGAAGGTAGTTGTAAATGATCCAAGAACCCAGGGTAGTCCACCTTTTGCAATAGAAATCATGGTTTCTTCCTTCGCAACCTTTTTAGAAAGAGCTCCACCGGTCCATTCCGTTTCGGTAAGTGAATGATGCTAAGTATCTCATCGTAAAGCTCAGGTATTATTTTAAAAGTGACAAACAACAAGACAATCAGAGCAAGCAGAGACCCTGTTTTTCCAATCACATTATGGGCAAGTTCAAAAGAGACCATCCCGCTTCCCACCATATACACGACACTTGCATTTCGAATAAGATTCAAAAAATAAATGGGGACTATCGTTACCAGCAATCCAAAAATCTTACGTTTAATACTCACATATGAAAGCGCACCAATCATACCAAAGAATAGCACCATGGACTGAATCGCGGTACATGCAAAGATAATCAAAATGGGAGTTTTGTTGTAGATGATAAGCGCCTGATTCCTACTCGTTACCACCCCAAACAGATGCAACACATCAACAGTCTGTGCCGCCACATTTTCAATAAGCCATTCCTGTAAACCAGGGATGATGCCATTTTCAATCGTAAAATAAATACCCCCAGCAAGAAATGTCCCACCAGCAATCCAATTTAAACACGAGATGTGATCGTCTCTTTGTAAGGAAAGCCATTCGTGATACGCCATATAACAAAGCACATATACACCGATTATGCAGACTGAGGTGTTGAACACATCACCACCTTCAGAAAAATACAACAAGATTGGCATGGTCGCCCAGAAGAACGAAAATAAGCTCCAGCCAATGATCTTTAGTATACTTGCAATGTTTTTCTTTTTGTAAAGGAAACCAAAACCAAGGAAAAATAGTCCAAGGAATAAGGGGATAAACGAAAGCTGTCGTGTCAATGTTGATGGCGGATAGGGAAAGAGAAGATACCCGAAAATCAACATCACAGTCGGTATCAAGAAAAATAAAAGAACAACACGTGCAATGTTTTTTTCAGCGGAAATAACCATGCAGATTCATTCCCGTATTCAAAACAAAGTTTAAGAGAGTTATGTGAAAGAAAAGATGTTCATGATAACGCCATCCCACATCACAAGAATCAAACCGATAAGACTGGCAAGTGTCAGTGGAATCCAGTAGGTGTACACAATCTGATCGATCTTGAGGCGTGCTATGGCAACACGAATGAGTGTCACAGAGAAGAGGATAACTAGGAATATCTTGAATAGATAGAATACGATATCAATGATCATGGCTTCATAGCTTCCCAGACCAAGAAATGCGGAGAGGTTATAAGGGAAAAATAACGTAACAACAATAGAGGCCATCACCACGGTTTTAACCCCATCAATCAGATAGAACATCGCGAGGTTTCTTCCTGAATATTCGACCAGCAGTCCCCCTGCTATTTCTGTTTCTGCCTCCGGGGAGTCAAATGGTATCTTAGAAAGCTCCGCTGGCGTTACGAGCATTAGAACGACTAAGAGTATAGCAAACCCAATAAATCCAAGTGGCCCGGTCACTTGGTTCCAGACGGGCATGGATGCGATCGTGGAAAATGAAAAGGCAGAAGTTACTCCTTTTTGTAACAGATTCCATGCGATCGTGATAATTAGAATCGCCAGAGGGAACTCGTAAGCGATCATAGTCGCCATCTCTCGCTGGGCACCTACGATAGCATACGGTGAGCCTGAGGAAAAGCCACCGATGACCAGCGCAAGGGACGGGATAATCAATAGATAGAGAACTACAATTAAATCCGCACCAGATGAAAACAGCGGTGGAAAACCACCAAGAGGTAGGTACAACAAGATGGAAATGGTAGCAACTAGTCCTACAAGTGGTATGAAGTTAAAAACCCAGGGAATCGCATGATCCGGGATAATATTTTCTTTTTCAAATAATTTAGCGACATCCCTAAATGGTTGACGGATTGGCGGACCGATACGGCCTTGCATGTGTGCAGAAAGCTTACGATCTATCCCTTTATACAAAAGCCCAAAGAAGACACCGAACGCAGCGACACTAAGAGTACCAAGAATGATTCTAAGAATAAGCTCTGAAAGCATCCGGATGTCCATTTAAATCACCCCGATGACAAGGAAAAGAATCGCAAGAACGATGATAAACCATAGCAGATAGTCGCTTACGTTACCCGTATGCATCTTACGCAGTCGCGAATAAAGAGAGCTCATACTAACGGTAAATCCCCAGTAGAGGTTACTTGCTTTAACATGCATCTCCTCAGGAGCGGCTTCTTTGTTTCCTGAAAGGAATGCTTTGGTTTGTTCAGTTCCTTTTTTGTACAGGCTCTTCCCAAAGCCCCGGATGCCATAAAAGAGTAGGAAGGCGATAAAAATGATCAAAATCCATATCAGTGGATTCCAAAAACCACTACCACTTTCAAGAGTGAACATAATTAGATCCCGCCTACGATGGTCGTAATGTATTGCGTATGATTTAACAAGGCATCAGCCGCTGGTTTAACCAACGAGTCAAGAAAAAGGTTTGGGAACAGACCAATGAATATCGCAAGCCCAGCGACGATTCCCATCGCAAGCAACATGCTTTTCGGTGCTTCTTTGACATCCTTAAGTTCAGGAAGCTCTGGTCCAAAGAACGTCGCGTACAATACTTTTATAAAAATTGCAAGCATTAAAATACTACACAATAAAGCAATAATGGATAGGATAGGGTTGAGCTGGTACACAGATTCATAGATAAGAAACTTTGAGGTGAAACCATTCAGCGGTGGCATACCTGCAACCGCTAGCAAACCAATGATGAAAAAGACAGTGGTAAACTTCATTGTCCTAGCAAGACCACCGATATCATCAAGCGAACGTTTTTTTGTGACATAATAAATAGCACCAGCAACAAGGAATAATAATCCGATATCTAATGCGTCATTAAGCACATGTAATATACCACCATGTAACGCGACAGTTGCATAGGGGGCCCCCAACGCAGCAATAGTTGTTCCAATGGCGAGGAACATATATCCTACTTCAGCGACCGCTGCGTATCCGATCAACCGCATCAGATCAGATTGTATCAATGCCATGATCACACCAATGAGAATTGAGACGACGGCTAGTACAATCAGAATCCATCCGAGGACAACATTCAACGGTAGATCAAACCGAATTGATGTAGGCAATATGTTTCCATAAAGAGTGAAAAGAATACGAAGAACACCATAGAAGCTTGCAAGCGTCGCGCTCATAATAACCAAAGTGACTGAGGGAGGTGCTCTCCCATACGCATCAGGTAACCACATATGCATAGGTGCAAGCCCCGCCTTCATCCCTAACACGACAACTAATAAGATAAGGGCAATCTTGTCCAAAAATGAAAACTGGATGGCTTGTGCAATCGTTGCGATATTCAACGCGTTATACTGAGCATAGAAAATACCCACTGCAAAAAGAACAAAAAGCGCGCCAACCGAGCTTATCACAATGTATTTAAACGCGGCTTCAAGCGCCTCACCTTCTGCTATCCAAAACGCAATCAGCGCACATGAGGCGATACATGAGATTTCGAGGAACACGAAGAAATTGAATACATCACCGGTCATTTCCATTCCAAGCGCACTGGTGACCACAAGGAGAAGAAGCGTGTAGTATTTATCCAATCCATCCTGCTTATCAAGAAACGACCATGAATAGATGACAGCAATGATAGCAAGTATAATGGTGATAATCGCCATAAAAACATTGATGCCATCGACTTCAAAGAGGATACGGACTAACGGCAGCGTCAATTCCTTCGCACCAAAAATATAAATACGGGGACCATTGGCAAGGACATCAGTCGTAAGCAGTCCGATGAAACAGCCCGTGACAGTAAGCATAAGCAGAGCAAAGATATTGCGTAGGATCGGATGCACACGGCTAACCAAAGGCATCAGAAAAGCACTTAAGAGTGGGACTGCGATGATCAAAGCGACAGAATGCTGAATGAGCGCCTCAAGATATGTCATTCCTTCAGCCTCCTCATTTCTTGAACATCAAGTGTCTCATATTTCTTGTAAATGTGCATAACCAAGGAAAGCATCAAAGCAAGAACCGCAACACCAATAACGATACTGGTCAGTGTCAACGCCTGAGGAACAGGAAGTACCATTTGCTCTGGATACACTGTCCCTGAGGGCAGGCTTGTATAGATCGGTGCCACGCCACCCTCACGATATCCTAAGGTGATCAAAAAGAGGTTTACACCACTTTCAATGATCGTGATTCCGATGACTATTTTAATTAGATTGCGTCGGAACATCGCTGCATATAATCCAATGAATATCATGCAGACAACCGCAATAAACGGGATATACTGAATCATTGACCCCACTCCTTAATACTGCTGGCATAACTCATGATAAGAATAATAACAAACAGTCCGGCGATTACCTTGACCCCCACAGCAAAATTCATCAGTGGTAGCACCCCCCCAGTATTAAGGTCAGCAAGGGTGGAACCAGTTGCTGGTACATTACCAAAAAGAAGATTGGAACCCGCAAGGAAATTACCAAAAAAGACCATGCTGAAAACAATTCCTAAAAGAGCGATGGTAATAAATCCAATCGCACCCATGCTTTCAAACGCAGCAAGTCGTTTTTCTTTTATTCTTGTAAGCACCCAACGAGAGCCATAGGTAACCAGCAGTAGAGCACAACCTGATGCGATAACCGCCCCACCTTGAAATCCACCACCAGGGGTAAGATGCCCATGGGTGATGATATATAATCCAAAGATCATTGTGAAGGGAAAAAGAATGTTTGCGATAGTTTTTACGATTCTTGTCATTTCGGTCATTCTTTCACCCGCCTAAAAATCATGATTACTCCCGCAACAGCAGAAAATAAAATCGTTGCCTCCCCAAGGGTATCAAATCCTCGATAATCAAAAACAACAGAGGTTACTCCGTTGTTTGATGCAGATTCGTTTTGGGTGTTTTCAATGATGCGATCATCCATCCGCACCTGTCCTGGTTCACCAAAGGGATGAATTAAAAAGATACTGAAAAAGAAGAATACAGTAACAATAGTAAAGGCGAGAACCGCGGCAACCATTCGTTTGTCCATGTTATTCGTCCTCCATTCGTTTGGTACCTTTAATAGCGATGATAAGAATTGCAGTCGAAAGACAAGCACCAACCCCTGCCTGTGCGATAGCAACATCAGGCGCTTGAAGAATAAAAAATTCTAATGAAAGCAGTAGACTCATCATTGCCAATGCAATGGCAGCAGCTAACAAATCCCGTAAAAGAACGGTAATAACCGCTGCAATTACAGTAAGAATCAACATCACGGTATTTGCGACGAGAAATTCCACCCCCATCTCAGTCACCTCCCCTCCGCTCATCTGTTGTGACATTCATGGGTTCTTCAGATAACTCATCGATAACCGCTTGGGCTGGTTTTATTCCACTGCGATGCGCAGCCCTAGCAATCGCATGGGCTCCAACAGGATTGGTAAGCAGAATTGCAACAAGGGCAAGTGCAGAGTGAAGCGCCAAAACTGATCCGTTTGTGTCCTTCTCCCACCACATTTTAAGACCAAGGAGAATAACAGACCCGATAAGGAAAATAGATCCAAATGTTGTACATTTCGTTCCCGCGTGAAGTCTTGTGTATACATCAGGGAACCGGAGAAGACCAATGCCGGCAAGGATATTAAAGAATAGACCAATGCCGATAAGTACATAAATGACAAGGTCAAAAATCATTTAAAACTCCCCTCCTTGAAGATATTTAGCTATGAATAAGGTTGAAATGAACGATAGCAGGGCATATACGATGGCAACATCAATATAGATGATTTCTCTAAATGCGGTACCAAAGGCAACCATGCTAACGATCACGATAGTGTTAATGGTGTCAACACCAACAACTCGGTCTGGTGCAGTCGGTCCCCGTAACACCCGAACAATGGCAAGAATAACACAAAACGAAAGAGCGATAACAACGATCAAATAGGTTGAATAGACATCAATCATTCTGCAATCCTCCGAATCCATTTTGGGAAATTTCCACAGATATACTTACATTCTACTGGTTTTCTCTCTAAGGCTTTTTTATCAACGTTAATCCAGTGCACGTAGAGATCGTTTGTGTCTTCGTCAATATCGACACTTAATGTACCTGGAGTCAGGGTGATTGAGTTAGCAAGCATGGTGACGCCAAGATCTGTTTTAAGATCAGGATGGATTCTTACTATACCTGGATTAATTTTCCCAGTAATAACTCTATAGGCGACATCAAGGTTTGCTTTGGTAATAGCAAGGAAAAATGGTCCGATGAGATACCCAAGAAACAAAAACCAGCGGATAGGGTTAAGCATTCGGTAGCTGTCTTTAACAAAAACACTACGTGCAATAAACCCAATAAGTACGGAGAGTAGAAGCCCAAAAGCAAGTTCGATAAAGCTCCATAATCCAAGTACCTCGGTTCCACTTCCAGTGGTTAAGATAAGATAGATAATCATACAGACGATGGTCGTAACGATAAATGCCTTCATAGTAAAACCCCATACAGGCTATTTTCAGTGGATAGGGTAAGTGGGATGATTGTTAAAAACTTTCGGTTTGTACAAAAGTGTGAATAGTAGAAAATAAACGAAAAAGAGTGCACTTTCCTATCTTAAAAAACCTACTTATATCAAAACACTTAAACGGACAATGAGATAAAGGATATGGGAAACATCTATGAATGTAAAACTTATAGGACATACATTACATCCGGAAGAGATACCTGCAATGGCTGCTACCCTGACCCATAGTAAAATAAAACCAGAAGATCTTGACAATCTCTCGGGAACGGATAAGTCAGAGGTTCTTGAGCAGGTGCTAAAACTTGGCCATACCAGTGTCATCGAACATGCCTCTTTTACGTTTGCGATAAGTGATGTAAGCAGATCACTGACGCATCAACTTGTACGGCATCGAATCGCAAGTTACTCTCAACAAAGTCAACGGTATGTCAATCTCAATGAGTCAAACTACGTCATTCCACCGTCCATCCAGAAGAACAAGAAGATGGTGAAAGCCTATGAAGAAACGATGATGGTTATTTGGGAGCAGTACAACAAATTATTAAGGATGAAAATTCCAGCAGAGGATGCTCGATATGTTCTTCCGAACGCAACATGTACAAATATTATGGTAACGATGAACGCACGGTCGCTTTTGAATTTCTTTGAATTGCGCTGCTGTCTGCATGCACAATGGGAGATTCGACTACTTGCAAACAGAATGCTAAAGGAGGTAAAGAAGCTTGCTCCGACGATTTTTAAAAATGCAGGACCATCGTGTAAGACAAAAGGAATCTGCCCTGAAAAGAAAAAAAATTGCCCTCTTTACCCACAGTGAGATGATATGAATCGACCATATGTTATAATCAATTGTGCAATGTCGGCTGATGGAAAAATAGCGTCACCGACACGAAAACAAATCCTAATCTCTTGTGAAGAAGATATCAAGCGGATGTATCGACTTCGTAATAACTGCGATGCCGTGCTGGTTGGGATAGGGACAATTCTTACCGATGACCCAAAGCTTACCGTCAAAGAAACATATGTACAACATCCTAAACAACCGTTACGGGTTATCCTTGATAGCAAAGGAAGAACACCGCCTAAGGCCCTCGCATTAAACGATGTATCAAAAACCTTGATTATAACAGCAAAAGGAAACAAGAAGACATACAATCAGTCTAATGTCGAAGTTGTCGAATGCGACACAGACAGCAAAGGATTCATTGATGTGACATACGCATTAGACCTTCTTTACAAAAAAGGTATCAGAAAACTTCTTGTTGAAGGTGGTGGCACTATTATTTGGAGTTTTCTTAAAAATAGAGTCGTTGATGATCTATATACCTTTATTGGACCCTATATCATCGGGGGGAAGGATACGCCGACAGTTGCTGATGGTGAAGGGATAACAACTGGAGAACAAATCACTCTTATAATTAATGAGGTAAAACAAGAAGGTTCTGGCGTGTTGATACATTATCACCCAGTATGAAAAATACTAATATTTTTGGTTTTCTAAAAAATTGAACGAAATGGTTTTTTACTAGTACATTTTAGTCATTTGACCAAATTTCTCTCCACAATGTTTATTATTCATATTCTCGCTGCTATTTATATGGGGAAACTATGAAGATATGGCATCAAAGGGGGTAAGACGATAAACATTTTTAGCGGTTCTGGATTGGATTGTGGGAAAACATTTGTCTTATCAGGGATAATTCTGAAGTATTTTAGGCTTAATTTTTTCCCATTTCTCCTCCTTCTCCTTATCAGATTGGATATCAGCGTAAGATACCCAAACCTGAGTCATCATTTGTCCAAATCGCTTTCGCTTCCTAACTAATTCTTTACAATCAGATATCCCCTAGGTGCTATATTTGTTGAATAGGAAATTATATATGTAGGCATTATACTACATTTTCTCGAGGAAAAGGGTTTATGAGAATTACGGTATTCTTTATCTTAGGACTTTTATTCTCAAGTAGCTTGACTATAACTGGTTTTACTGATGAGCGACATTTGCAGGAGAAGTTCTTATCTTTTTCATTTGATGCGCCTACTATTGTCGATGAAGGAACAACACTTCAGGTGCTGATGGAAGGGGCACCTGCTTGTCTATACCAGCCAGGACAGCCTGTTCTTCCAATGATAACCAGAACCATTCAGTTGCCATTTGGGTCTCTTGTAAGTGATGTAATCTTTTCTTCTGGCAGGGTAAAAACACTGGCATTGCAGAAAAAAATTACTACTTCCCCATTTCCCTTTAGTCAAAGAACCTCTGATGAACTCTCAAATGTTACGTTCAGTATACAAACAGCATACAGCCAAGAATCCTATCCTCTCCGATGGTTTACCTTTTCCACCGGTGGTGGGTTAAACCAACACAGTGAACATGTGACGTTTTTTACAGTACGAGTTTTCCCTATACGATACAGTCAAGCAACCGATACGGTTCTGTATATTGATTCTTGTAACATCAGCCTTATCTATGAGTTGCCGCAATCCTCACCATTCCCAACTAAAGTGACAAATGATCTTGTTATTATCTGCCCCATCAGGTTTATCACACCGTTACAACTTTTGACAGAGCATAAAAATATGGTTGGTATCCGTACAAAAATTGTTCCATTACAGCAAATTTACCGTAACTATCCAGGGTATGACAAACCTGAACAGATCAAATATTTTATCAAAGATGCCGTGGAACGATGGGGAACAACCTATGTGTTGCTTGTGGGTGGTTTGAAATCGCATCTCATCGGTAAACCGCGTGATAACGTAAACACAGGAATACGTGATTGGCATCTGCCAATCCGATATACGAACCTTTTGGATGATGATGCCCTCTATGACCCTGGTTTTATTAGTGATCTGTACTATGCGGATATTTACGATAGCCAAGGTAGTTTCTGTAATTGGAATTCTTTTGACGATGGGATTTATGGTGGATGGTCACATTCGACCTCTTTTTGCTTTTCAAATAATACGATTGATGAGATTGATTTTTATCCTGATGTCTATCTTGGAAGACTCCCCTGCAGAAACCTCTTTGAAGTACAGTCAATCGTTCAAAAGATTATCACGTATGAAAAGAAATCAGTAGATCCATCATGGTTTAAGAGGATGGTGGTCGTTGGGGGAGACCCATATGATGATGCTGGAACAAATTATCTTGAAGGGGAGCTTATTGGAGATAAAGCGTTATCATATATGTCTGGGTTTGAACAATGTAGATTGTTTTCATCAAATCGATATTCGGATCCGCAATTAACTCCAATCACACAAAATATTATCAGGGAGATTAACCAAGGATGCGGTTTTTTGCTCTTTGATGGTCACGGAGGACCATCCTGGTGGAACACCTTCTGGCCAGGTGAATTTGATGCGTTGATTCAAAAGGGAGGAATTACCGTCTTTCAATTCTCTCAATTGAGAAATACTGAAAAACTTCCCATCTGTGTCGTTGGGGGATGCCACATCAACCTGTTTAATGTTTCTTTTCTATCAACAATAACCGACTTACGAAATAAGCATTTCATGTGGTCCTATGGGATTCCTACTCCTGAATGTTGGGGCTGGGGTCTTGTCATGAATCGAAGAGGGGGGGCGATTGCAACGATTGGAAATACCGGACTTGGGTATGAGGCGGGTGGTGAAGTCGGGGATCTAGATGGCGACGGCGTAAATGAACCTGATTGTATCGAGGCGCTCTGTGGCTATCTGGAGACGCAATTCTTTAAGGGATACCAAGTGAATACTATGGATATCCTTGGTAAAAACTGGTGCTATGCTATTTCGGAATATCTGCATATCTACCCAGGTATGGAACAATGGATGGATGCGAAAACCCTTGAACAGTGGGTGTTATTTGGTGACCCGAGCCTAAAAATCGGTGGGTATTACAAGTAAAACCTATTCTTCTGGCATATAGTTCATTTTGTGCAACTTCGATGCATACACATATTTATATTTCTTTATGATGTCAGGGAACTTGTTGATTAAGTCTTTCATGATTTCGTGGAATTGTTCTAAACTTAGAACATGGTACTCTAATTCTAGATCTGAGATTCCGACGGATTTGTCGATGCGTACGAGATGCGGGTTGGTCTTTGCATAATTCATGATTTTTCCTCGTTGTTTAAAATCCCTCAGATCGATATCAGCTTTGAAAAATTGATACCCAAGTTTTGTAAGATCTATATCAGCACGGAAACCCTGTATGATATCTTCTTTCATTAATTTTTTAATGCGATAGTTCACAACAGACACGGTAGTATTTAGTCGCTTCGCAATCTCCTTGGCAGATATACGTGCAGAAGGAGCGATCAAACGTAGGAGACGAAAATCAAGTTCGTCGATCTTTGCTTGTGTTCCTCCGCCTGTTATCTCAAATTTCGTCCGATCTGATTTTTTCACATCATCAAGGAGATAGGAATAACGATACGAGTATTGTTGAATATAGACTGAGAATTGCTGCTCCATAAAATAATCTCTAAACCGTTTCAGTGTCTCATCCCAAAAAGAGTAAAAATCATTGATGTTCTTTACCCACATAATTAACGCAAGATCAAATCTTCCTTCTGCGGTTATCGTCCACCAGTTTAATTTCTGACTGGTAAAATAGGATATGATTTCCTTTTCTTTTTCCTTCGTCATGTACTGATACACGAGGTAAATGCGGAAACTTATATAACCAAGTTTAAATGCATCAATCACAGTGTAGAATGCTTTTATGATGCCGTTCTCTATGAGTTTATTGACGCGATATGCCACAACGGTTTTTGAAAGACCGACCATAGTGCCGATTTTCGAAAAGGATTGGCGTGAATCAAGGTCAAGCTGATAGAGGATTTCCCGATCTTTTGAATCGATTTTTACCATATTTGTATGAACATAATAATAATATAGTATAAAAATTTTTTATTCCGTTCAAAATCATTAGATAATTTTATTACAAAAATAATTACACCGCTGTTCCTAAAGAAAAAAAATACGATAATTTTTCAAGAGACGATGACTGCTATGCATAACCAGAACAGAAAATCTATAAATAAGACATTTCAATCACAGTTTACACATGTGCGGAATCATAGGTATTATCGGGGAACAACCAGTATCACATCTTATTTATCATAGCCTATTTTCCATCCAGCATAGAGGACAATCATCTGCCGGCATGCTCACCTACGATGGAAATATCCACGTAACAAAAGATTCCGGTCTTGTACGGGATGTTTTTAACGAAGATAAAAAAATAGACAAACCAGGGACCATCGGCATCGGTCATACAAGATATTCCACTGCTGGGATGGACGACGAAGAATCATTAAAAAAGAACGCACAACCAGAATATCTAGTAAATCCCTTTTTAGCAGCAGTCCATAATGGAAATATCTATAATTGCTCTGAGTTGACACCCATAACAGAAAGAAAACCACGCACTGATTGCGATATCCAATGGCTTTTACTCCCGATGGCAGACCAGCTTTATAAAAAGGAACTCAACCCAGATGTAATCTTTTCTGCTTGTGAACAGGTCATGCGAAAGGTAAAAGGAAGTTATTCCGTGTTATATATTGCAGATTCAGGAGAAAAACCATTTCTTTTCGCTATGACCGACCCACGCAAGGTTCGACCACTTGCACTTGGAAAAGCAAACGGAACATATTGCTTGGCTTCAGAGACACGGGTTTTTAAAAAAATAAATTTTGAGTATGTGAAGGATATCCCAGGCGGATCTGTCATCGTAATCGATCTTAAGGGAACCATCTATGAAAAGCAGATTATCAAAAAACAGGAATATCCTTGCATGTTTGAATTTGTCTACTTTGCAAAACCTGATTCACGTATCAACGGAAGGTCCATTCACACGACCCGTGAGGAGATTGGACGATTTCTAGCCCAAGAACAACCCGTTAAGGCAGACATTGTAATTCCAGTACCCGAATCAGGAAGACGATATGCAATTGGGTATGCACGGGAATCCGGCATTCCCCTTGATGAGGGAATTATGAAGGATAAAGATGAACGATCCTTCATACAACAAACACAGGAGCATCGGGAGAAAATCGTTGAGGAGGGGCTATCGTTCCTCCGTGCAGTCCTACAAAATAAACGAG
Source organism: Thermoplasmatales archaeon SM1-50 (assembly GCA_001595945.1). Classification (GTDB taxonomy): domain Archaea; phylum Thermoplasmatota; class E2; order DHVEG-1; family DHVEG-1; genus SM1-50. The sequence goes on along the minus strand of LSSI01000020.1, from coordinate 43,074 downwards.
TTGTCTTAATTGATGATTCGATTGTTCGAGGTACTAATATCCGAAAAATCATCCGTGGAATGAAGAACGTTGGAGCAAAAGAGATACACGTGAGGATCGGATGCCCGCCGCTTATCGCACCTTGTTACCTTGGTATAGATATGCGCAGTAAAAAGGAATTTATCGCACGCGATAACGATGGAAATGTTAAATCATGGGATCAAATCGCGGAGGAAATCGGAGCTGACTCCTTAGGCTATATCAGTATTGAAGGACTAAAGAAGGCAATCGGTTTTAATGTCTGTAAAGGATGCATCGAATTTCCAGAAGGATATCCCCCAGAAATGAGGGGGGACGTAAAACAACTTTTTAAAAACGATAGAAAAGGAATGCGGGCATACGAGCGCATGTAATTATGTAGGTATCGTATGATATTAATAACCATAGGATCGTTAGAGGAACGTATAATCAAATTATTACAGGAAACATACCCAATCACAACCTCTGAAATTGCACAGAAATTAAAAGCATCCTTAAGAGAAATCGAATGGGTGTTAAAAAAATTCCAAATCAAACGAATCGTACAACTCGAACCGTTTCCAGATAAAACATACGTGAGATTATTACGAGATGATTTCCAATTTGTAGGATCTAAACAACAACGAAAGACCATAAAACATACAACGGGACATAAAAAAGAGGAGAGAAAAAATTACGACGATATAAACGATATAATGTACTCTTAACTTAAATAACAGCGAAAAGGGAAAAAAAGATAAACCAAATAAAAGTTCAGAGTATCGTTTCATCTGAACATTATTCGTTACATAGTGAAGGTGGAGAAATGGAGACTGTAGCTTTGGAAAACAAAGTGGAAAATATCAATACACACAGATCAAATGGAAAGCCAAAAATTGCGTATTTCTCTATGGAAATCGGGATCAACGAAAATATCCCGACATATAGTGGTGGTCTCGGGATTCTTGCAGGTGATACTTTAAAATCATGTGCTGATCTTAATGTGCCGATTGTCGGGGTCACACTACTATCAGAGAAAGGATATTTTTATCAAGAAATTGATTTAGATGGAAACCAAATCGAACTCCCATATAATTTTAACCTCGATGATTTTCTGAAGTTACTTCCCTGTAAAACAAATGTGAAAATAGAGGACAGAGAGATAACAATACGTATATGGTTTTATCCCGTACAAGGTGCTAGTGGGTATATCGTCCCAGTTTTTTTCCTTGATACCAATGTAGAGGGAAATTCACCCTATGACAGAGAGATAACCAAATATCTTTATGGAGGAGACAACAGATATCGTCTTGCACAAGAGATTGTATTAGGTATCGGTGGTGTTCGCGCCATTGACTCATTGGGTTATCGAAATATCGACAAGTACCATATGAACGAAGGCCATGCCGCGTTAGGTACTCTTGAACTGTACGATCAATTCAAGGATGTAGAAAAAGTCAGAAATCAATGTGTGTTTACAACACATACACCTGTAGCTGCGGGACATGACCAATTCGATTTATCTCTTGCAAAATCAATGATTGGCGATTTACTACCGAACTCACTCCTTCATGAATTCACCTTTGAACATAAGTTAAACATGACCAGACTTGCACTCTTTTTCAGCCATTACGTCAATGGTGTTGCAAAGAAACATGGGGAAGTCTCTCGTAAGATGTTCCCAGGATATGACATCGATTCAATCACAAATGGCGTACACACCCCAACATGGGTCTCTGAGCCGTTCCAACGTGTTTTTGACAAAAACCTTCCCGGCTGGCGTTCTGATCCGTACATCCTTCGAGGAGCATTTGGTATTGACAAAGCAGAAATTTGGGCGGCACATATGGAAGCAAAAAAGAAACTGATAGATTTCGTAAACAACCGCTATAACGTGGGGATGAACTATGATCATTTCACGATTGGATTTGCCCGCAGACAGACTGCATATAAAAGACCTGAGTTACTTATCTCAGACCCAGAAAAGCTTATGACGATCGGAGAGAAAGCTGGACCGATTCAGATTATTTATGGGGGAAAAGCGCATCCAAAAGACGGTTCTGGGAAAGAAGCAATTAAAAAGATTTTCTCAACAATGAAGACTATACAGGGAAATGTAAAAATAGCATATATTCATAATTATGATATAGCGATGGGGAAACTCATAACAGCAGGCGTTGATGTCTGGTTAAACACACCCCGACGACCTAAGGAAGCATCAGGCACGTCAGGGATGAAGGCAGCACATAACGGTGTACCTCAAGTCAGCACACTAGATGGATGGTGGATTGAGGGACGTGTTGAAAATATCACTGGGTGGGCAATCGGAACGAGAAAATCAAATGAACGAGATTCTGATGATCAGAATGATAGAAACGATTTGTACAATAAACTTGAGACCTGGATTATTCCAAAGTTCTACAATGACCGGGATAATTGGATTCGGACCATGAGAAGTTGTATTGCCATTAACGCATCGTTCTTCAACACAAATCGAATGATTGAGCAGTACGTACTAAATGCCTATTTCATGTAGTAGAAAGGATTCATATTTTGGTGTGATGTTCTCAATATCTTCTACCCAGGTTCGTAATATTTCTGCAACGCTCCATGCTTGCGTGATGCACCCTTGGGGTGCATAGGGAGGATCTCCATCAAAGATTTCGTAGAGAGAGCCATCCCAAGAATCACCATAGACGTCAAGCATAGGTTGTAGGAAATTCTGATAAGCATACTGTCTCTGCGCCGGTTCAAAATCTTTAACCTTTAAAAACGCCTTGATAAATGGTCCCATCAACCAAGGCCACACTGTACCATTATGATAGGCAATATCCTTGTTATGATTCCCAAGATATGTTCCTTTATACTGGGGATCCTGAGGCGAAAGGGTCCTTAAACCAAAGAGAGTAACAAGCGTCTTATATACCTCAGTAACAATCTCTTTCTGCATCTGTCTGTCGACCATGGAAAAATCAAGCGAGACAAGGAAAATCTGGTTTGGACGCATCGAGAGATCCTTGGTATCTATCACATCATACGCATGATCGTACTTATTTTGAAAACTACGTTTGACGTTCTCTGCCAAGTCACTATAGCAATCGTTCTTACCTATGAATGAAGAAAGTGTGCTCATGATCCGTAACGCGTTATACCACAACGCTTGGATCTCCACTGCTTTCTTTGATCGTGGTGTTGTAAAGTAATCCCCGATTTTGACATCCATCCAGGTGAGACCTTCGCTATGGCTGATGAGAAAATCATCGTCCATGTGTATACCAAAATCTGTTCCATTCCTATATTGTTCAATGATTGATTGCATTACTGGCCAGAGTTTATCAACAAGTTTTAGGTCATTTGTGTATTTTAGATATTGATAGACTCTATCCACATACCAAAGTGATGCATCAACGGTGTTATATGCAGGTTGAGAATTCCGCTCCGAGAACACGTTTGGTATTAAACCGTTCTTGCAGTATCTCCCAAAGTTTTCAAGTATGAGCCTTGCATCATCAAATCGCTTCGTCACCAGAGTTATCCCTGGGAGTGCAATAAGGGTATCCCGCCCCCAATCGCTAAACCAATGATAACCCGCAACAATGGACTTCCCAGATCCTTTTTGTACGACAAAGGAATCAGCAGATAAGACAAGTTTATCGAAAATCCTGGGGAGCGCCGCTTGTGTAAGTAATCGTTGCTTACGTTGCATTTCCTTATCGTAGATATGTGCGGGGTTATCTTGTAGTTCCTCTTCAATGGTAAAAACTAGATAATACTCAGTGGATTTCTTCAGAGGCACTTGAAATTCTCCGATGTGAAAGTTATGGTCCCTCCAAGAGTCCCCTCTTTCTTTATCTTTTCTATAAAAGAATTCTTCCCAATATCCATCCGGAAGATAGCATGAATTTCTCAATAGTATCTTTAATTTTTTATTACTATTACTGGGTGTCACTACCACACCTTGATCCACGATATTTTGAGAAAATGAAGCAGACCCTGGTGATGTCATATCGTAGAAATGTCGAGAATTGACCACAGGAACATGAGAGAGAACGACAGGGTTATTTGTATCAATCGTGTATTTGATAATGGAGGTGTTTTTTCTATATTCCATGAAAAAGGTTTTTTTCAGACACACTCCATCAATGTCATAGATAAGTGAGGGAAAGAAATCAAACACGAATTTACATTTCTTACTGTTCAATGGATAAACGCAATCTTTGATCTGTATTCTATCTTTTACATTTGAGACAAACATCCACCGTCTCTCTGGTGGCTCTAGGCTTGCAACAAGTAAGCCATGGAATTTGCTTGTAGTCTCACCAGAATGAGTTAAGGATGAATAACTACCAAGCCCATTTGTCACAATCCATTCTCTCATGGATATCTCCTACCAAAAATGGATATACGTTATCATTGAAAAAACTTATCGCTTGAACTCTTTGTAAATGGCAAGCGTTCGTTTTGTTACAGCATCCCAGTTGAATTCGCCAAGCACGCGTTGTCTACCGTTCTTTCCCCATTGCATACCCTTATCCGGTGATTGAAGCACTTGGATGATTCCCCATGCGATGTCTTTTGGTTCAAAGGGATTAATATGAATGCCACATTGTTTCTCGCCGGAGGGGACAACCTGTTCCCGCATCCCGTTTGTTCCTCGTGCACCAACAACCGTTGGTTTTTGCATGGATAATGCTTCGGTGCACACGATTCCAAAGGGTTCATATAGCGACGGTAGAACGACAACATCAGACGCAGCGTAATGACGTATTCTTTCTTGTTCGCGGATAAACTCTGTTCTCATGATCACTTTATCATGTATGCCTAATCCATCTGCGAGGGATCGAAGTTCATTTTCCATATCACCAATCCCAAGAATAAGTAATTTCGTGTTAGGGAACTCTTTCAACACCAGAGGCATCGCTTGCACCAGTTTATCAATTCCTTTTACGGTAACTAGACGACCGATGAAAAAAAGAAGGTTTTCATGGTCTTGAACACCATAGTTATGTCGTACAGCGAGTCGTTCTGCATCTGAAACACGTGCAGGGTCGTATTTTGTTGGGTCAACACCATTCCAACAGGACCTTATTTTATTCTGTGGAAATCCAAGTTTTAAAAGCTCATCTGCCATGGCATTAGAGACAGTAATGACGCAATCCGCTACTTGACCTCCTTCATATTCGATATCTTTTATCGTATGGGATCCTCGACCAACTGATCGACCAACTTCAGTGGAATGGACATGGAAAATCAAAGGCAGATTGAGCTCTTTTTTAGCGACCATCCCTGCCATTATGCCAAGCCAGTCATGCGCATCAACAATATCAAATGTCCGACCGTTCTTCCGGACAAGGCCATTTACCAGCTTTGAGGCAGACATTATATTATAGCTCAATACATCAGCAAAAAACTTAAAATATGGCCCCCAAGAGCGAAGCTCATGGTCTGTACAGAGATAGAATGGTTTACTCATTTCAAGTGTTTTAGGTCGATAGACCTCGACACCATCAATCTGATCAAATATACTAACAGCATTGTCCTTATTAAGAGAAAAAACAGTGACATCATGATCAAATTCAACTTGCTTTTTTGAAATCTCAGTTGCAAAGGTACCAAGACCACCGTAGATAACTGGCGGATACTCCCAAGAAAAATGAACAATTTTCATAGACTGTTATATCTCCTCACCGATGTTCTGCTTTTTCCTTTAGGTCTTGTAAAATGTTCATATAGTTAATAAATCCATCATACGGGACTTCATAGGGACTGAAATATGCATGAACGTTACCATCCTCAAAGCCCTTGGTTGAGATATAATAAAGATGATCTGATGTTTGGAGCAGTCTCCAGACATATAAAAGGTCATGGTCTCCCTTTCGTTTTAGTTTTCGTCCAATGTCCTTAAGCTCGTTGAAGCACGCAATCTGCATGTTGTTTCCAAGCCATGTAGAAACATTTCTGTCTTCGTCAGCCCAAGAGATCGCCCAGGGGGCATCGATGTCACCAACCGCGTTGTACCGTTCGACTGCCTCACTTACGGTGGCAAAATCAAGGTTATTATGTTTCAGTACCTCACTAGGAAGATGTCTGAGGAATTCGAAAATACCGGTTTCTGTCCATTGATGCTCTCCGAAAGTTTCATAGTCCATGAACAGATTAATAACGTCCCCAAAGGAGTTGGACATCCAGTCTGCATACTTAGTAGCGGTAAGAGGAAACCCTGGCCAGTTACGGGCAGAAAATCGGAATCCGACATCATCACTGAGCGTATAGTTACGTAAAAGGACCTTCAGGTTTACATTGACTGGTTTGTAGACAAAGTTAGGCGAACGCCATCCCAGGATTTTCTCTGCTCCTTCAGTGATAATGCCTTTATACCCAAGGTCAGCGATTTTTCGTGCGATTCTATTATCGTAAATGGCTTCCGTATTCCGGAACACCTTTGGTTTGTAGTTGAAGATTCTTTGAATCATCTGCCGATGCATCTTCACTTGATCTTCAAACTCATCAAGCTCATCGTAAAGCCCCGACAGCGAATGAAAATAGGTCTCCTCAATAAGGTCAACAGCTCCGGTTTTAAACAGTTCCTTGAAACTATCGATAAGCTCCGGCAGATAGTTTTCACAGTATTCAACAAACGTGCCGGTCAGGCTATAGGAGATGCGGAATTTCCCATCGTACTGACGGATCAAATCAAGCAGCATATTATTGGTAGGAAGATAACATTTGTTTGCGACCTTTTCAAAAATCTTCTTGTTGAGCTGCTGGTTAAAATAAGTGGAATGGACGTCTTTTGTATTGCCTATGTTAAAAACAGAAAAATGATTTAGTCTAACTGGTTGATGTACCTCAAAATAAAAACATATCGATGGCATATTAGGCAAGACCCCTGTAGACTTGCAGCGTCCGTTCTGCGACGCGGTCCCAGGTAAATAATTGTATTTCCCTTTTTGAACTTTGCCTCATGGTGTCATGTAATGAATCGTAGCGTAACAGTGCGATAATTTTATTTGCCATTTCATCTGTATCCCAGAAATCTACCTTGAAACAATTCTTCAGTACCTCAGAGACACCCGCACTTTTTGACACAATCGTAGGTGTTCCAGCAGAGATAGCTTCAAGTGCGGTGATACCAAATGGCTCGCTGACCGATGGCATGACATAAATGCTTGAGATCTTATAGATATGTTTGACTTCCTCTTCAGTGAGCTTCCCGGTAAAAATGACCTTATTTGAGATCCCCAGGTGGACCGCTTGCTCGATTAACCGAGGCATCATATCCCCAATTCCAGCAATAACAAACCGAGCATCTTCGTAATCCAAAACTTTTTTTGCTGTTTTTAGGAAAAACTCTGGACCTTTCTGTATCGTCAATCTCCCTAAGAACAGGACAAGATTTCGTTTCTCGCCATCCCCAATTGGATAGACTGCGTTATGGACGACAGTGATTTTATCTGGGTTTATGCCGTATTTTTCAACTACGACCCGTTTGGTAAATTCACTGACAGCGATTATACGATCAGCTTTTTGCATGCCTTCTCGCTCGATATCGATGAACCACTGGTTTGGATAAATCCATCCAGATCGATCATATTCGGTCGAATGAACAGTCAAGATAAGTGGGATACCTAATTTTTCCTTTAGGGCTGTTGCTGCCTTCATGGTCAGCCAGTCATGACAATGGATTAAATCATATGTACCTCTCACTCGCTTAATTAAAAGATCATTGTAGCGATACACGGCATCGAAGAATTTTCCGCCAAGCTCCTTATCGTCTGGTCGATCATAGGGATGGACTTCTGCTTCACCAACTTCGATAATATTTATATTCTTGTTGTCACTTTTTACCTTCTGCTTGAGTTTTGGCATATAGAAATCTATCTGAACATTCTTATCGGCAAGACCATGGGTCAACCCATAACAGTGGGTGCCTAAACCTCCCACTTTGAATGGCGGGTATTCCCAGCCGATCATTGCAATTTTCATTCCTCTTATCCTCACCAATAGTGTGATTTGTGTTTATTGATAATTTGTATTCCTAATTATTATAACATACTCATAGAGCATGCAATAAATAAAGTTTTTTTCTTTATGACGTGATTTTTAACCGTTAAACCTACCTCGTTATTATAAGCTTTTCGTTTTTATTTGAGTTCTTCCTTTTTCTTAAACATCGTTAAGAATCTTCTTCCGAATTTACAAATGACTTTTATATTTTTTGCCTACCAATGATATGCCTTAGCAGGATATAATAGTATCTACAGAATTGCGCAAAAAAGTTTAAAAAAAAGAACTTTTGTTTTCAATGCAACGATTGTTTGTGATTTTAAAAGTATATTGTCGCTGTCACCCAACACAAACTAAGAATATGCATTAGGTGTGGTGACACAGCATTCTCCAAAGAACGCAGCAGCGGGAGAACCCTGCAACGCTTCTCGCGACAGTTCTATGATATCGTGGTTATCCTCTGTTTCATCTCTTGACTTGACGTCTTTCTGATCAAAGAGGGACCCTAATCGATATCAACTGTTACCTTGAACTTGCTTCTCCAATCATATGATCATGGAGATCTTCGTATCAAGGATACATAAACATACCGCTTTTAATTCTTTAACGTTTCGCTTGGTTATGTTTATCGATATTTATTTATTTCGTTACGAAGAGACTCTGCTTTTTTACGTGATTGCTCTGCGAAATCCTGCTGGTGACCTGCGAAAAGGATCTCCCGAGACGAATTAATAAGTGCCATTTCCTTTTTTAAGTTCGTACCATTTCGTACAGTTTTTTCAACATCCCCTCCTTGCTTTCCTACCCCCGGGATGAGAATCGGGATATCTTCACCAAGGATTGTACGAATGGTTTTTAGTTCCTCAGGGTATGTCGCGCCAACGACGGCACCACAGTTATTATTAGTATTCCATTCATGAATCTTCCGAGCAACGATTTGGTAGACAGGGGTTGATGAGACTCTAAGATCCTGAAAATCCACCGCGGAGGGATTTGAAGTGCGACACAAAATAAAACTACATTTATCTTTATAGTTCAAGAACGGTATTATTCCATCCTTCCCAAGATATGGATTGATTGTTACAGCATCTGCTTGTAATGTCTCAAAAAGGGCGCTTGCATATCTCTGCGCGGTATTCCCAATGTCATTGCGTTTTCCATCTAGAATTACAAAAATATCGTGCGGGACATACTGAATGGTCTTTACGAGTGCTTCAATGCCATTAGCTCCACCTATTTCATAAAACGCCATATTAAGCTTATATGCACAAACCAAATCTTTCGTAGCATCTATGATTGTTTTATTGAAATCAAACAGTGGATTTTTACTTGTTTCCACCAGGAATTTTGGTATTTTTAAAAGATCGGTATCAAGCCCGACACATAGTAGACTATTGTTCTGAGACGTAACAGTTGCTAGTTTCTCTCTCCAGTTCATACAGTTCTTAAGTGAAATAGTGATTCTTCTATAAATACCCGTGTTTTCGTTAGCTATTTAATATCGTGCAAAATACAATCCAGTATATGCAAATCATTTATGGAGTATGTTCCTGGGGTCTTGGTCACGCGACACGATCATTGCCAGTTATTCGAAAACTTATAAGTGAAAATCATAAGGTGACCGTGATTTCAAATGGACGTAGTTTGGAGGTACTGAAAAAGGAACTCGGTAGGGATGTACACTTTATTGATATCCCAGATTATCCGATGCTTCTTTCTGAAAATACGAGGCAGTTTTTAGCAAAAAGTATGCTGTACTGGCTTGTGTTCATTAAGAGAATTGAGGATGGGTTAGCCAAGCTGCAGAAAATTCTTGATAAAAAACGCTATGACTGCATTATTTCTGATGCTCGTTATGATATGTACAGTAAAAAGATCCCCTCGTTTTTTATCTCTCATCAGATGCGGATCATGAACCCATTTCAGATAAAGATTTTTGAACAGGCCATGGAGCAATTCAACTTGTTTTTTTTTAAGCGGTATGCTACAGTCATAGTTCCGGATTATAAAGAGAACAACCTTTCCGGTGATTTATCACATAACCTAAAAAGAATCGATGAAAACTCAATTCATTATGTCGGTGTTCTTTCGGATTTTACGAAACGGACGATGAAAAAGGACATCGATTATCTGATTTCGATTTCAGGTCCTGAACCACAACGAAGTATGCTTGAGAAAAAACTCCTGTCACAAGCAGAGGAGCTTGAGGGAAACGTGGTCGTAACCTTAGGGAAAACAGAGAAATACTCAATAACAAAAAAGAAAAATCTGACGACGTATTCGTTTGTAACAAAGGAACTGAGGGAAGAATTATTAAACAAAGCAAAGCTGGTGGTATCACGGTCTGGATACTCGACGTTAATGGATGTTGCAGTAATCGGAACAAAAGCATTGTTCATCCCGACACCAGGTCAGATCGAACAAGAGTATCTCTCAAGATATCATAATCAGCTTGGCACATTTTATTCTGTATCGCAGGATACGGTGCAGTTGAAATCAGATGTCATAGTAGCAAAGGAAAAAACCGGTTTTTCCAGAGAATGTGATGTGAACAAAACAATAGAAAAAATCCTTATAATTCTTAAGGAAAATATGTAAATTTTTACCATAACAGCTTTAAATCAGATGCATATTATGGGGGAGGAAGGAAAAATTGTTCATGAAACATTTAGATTTTCTGAAAACGTGGCTTTTCTGGTTATTTTTAATTACTGCGATTGCTATCGTGGTTCGATCCATCCCAGCTTGGACAAACGCAGCATGGGGTGGAGACTTTGGGATTTACTACGGTCTGACGTCACGGTTCGTTGAAAATCAGCAGATCTTCAACAATTACGACGGCTGGGGAGGGATGTATAATTATTTCCCTATATTATATATATTTTCTGCAATTGGACATTGGATAACAGGAGTTGACCTCCTCTGGGTTATGCCAAAGATCGCCCCGGTTTTTGGTGGATTAACCGTTTTTATTTTCTATTTTATTGTCTATGATTTAACAAAAAGACGCGACCTTGCTATATTATCATCACTATTTCTTGCGGTTATCCCATTTCATGTGTATCAAACCAGTCATGCCGCACCCCTAACCATGGGACATTTCTTCATGCTTCTTTCAATGTACCTCTTTCTTAAAACCATGAATAAGAAAAAATATCTTATACCCCTGCTTGTATCTACCGTTTTTCTTATCATGTCACATCACCTTACCACGTATTTCTTCCTCATCACCATCTTCTTTATCGTCGTCATAAAAAGCATTCGCCTGGACCTTCGAAGTATATACCGCGATGTTTTTTATGTTACGGTTGCATCTGCACTAGCTTTCAGTTACTGGATATTTGTCGCTACACCAGTTTTTAGTACATTTATGAACACAGGACTTTCCATTTCATCGTATCTTGTGATTTTTCTTTTTTATGTAAGTTTATTTGGTCTTCTTCTTGGTATCGTCGCACTGAAGAATACCTCTCCAGCCCTTATCCATATGTTGAAAAAAAAGTGTGCATTTCACCCTACATCTTCGCGGAAACGGGCATTATTGTATTTCGCCGCAGGGTTTCTATTTATTTTTTCTGCGGAAATCGTTTTTTTATTTGTGAATTTTCCTGTCAGTGGCATGCGTATGCGGCCACTCTCCGTTATCTATTCCATCCCCATGCTTTTATTTATCGGATTTGGATGTCTGGGTGTTGAGTATCTTAAAAAAGTAAATAACTATTGGTTTTTTCAAGCGTGGTTATTCGCAATCCTTTGTTCTTTTACTTATTCATTGGTGACTGTAAACACAACGTTATTCTCAGATCGCCATATCGAATATCTTACAGTCCCGGCTTGTCTTTTCGCTGCCATTGGCGTATTTTTTTTCTTCAGGGATCGTGACCATAAGGTACCTCTTTTTTTTAAAAAACAGCTCTCATATCCCTCAATCCAAGTGTTATTTGTTTTGGTGGTGTGTGGTTTGGTTTTTTCAAATGCGGTCGCGGTTTATCCTGTATATAAATCATTGGAGTGGATGGATGAAAGTATCCCTGATGAAACCGCGAATACTATTGATTGGATGAAGAATAACCTTAATACGACCACTATAGTGGTTGCCACCGATTTACGGCTGTCCAAGATGATATGGGCTGAAGGTATTAATGCGACCTTTGAGGAAACCAATACTACCTGGACCTGCGACACCTGGGTCGGATGTGTTGCAGATCTTTATGATGGGGAGAACCACCGTGTAGTGACGCATGTGCTCATTGATGATGTGATGCGAGATGTATCAGTGAACATACGTGTAATTCAAAGTTTGTATATGACTAATGAATCGTATCTGAAGTTTGCTGAAGAGCCTTTTGAACTTCTCTTTCGGAATGCTACCATTAATCAGAATAACGAAGAGGTTCATTGGGCTGAAGTCTATAAGATTAACTGGACATTCATTGAACAGCATCTGATCGTAGAAAAAATAAAGGACTATCCCTTTTCTAAAAACCCGAGGACTTTTTCGTAGACCTGCTCGTAATGGGATCCTATGTATTGTATTGCATGCTGTTGACTAAGCTTAAGGCTTTTCTCTTTCATGGAGTTTTGTAGTGTATTATCAGAGAGGATGGTGATGATGTGTGTAGCAAGTTGACTGCTGTTTTTTGGCTCAAAAACCAATCCATTTCTTGCGCTTGTAAGTTCTGGGACCGCACCTTTATTGACGACTACTGGAGGCACCCCTGAGGCGATCGCTTCAAGCGTAACAATACTTTGGAGTTCTGATTCAGCAGGCATGACGAACACATCAGCAAGCGTGTAGATGTTTGGGTAATCTTCCCAGTCAAGAAAATCGATAAACGTCGTATGCGCTTGTATTCCTAATTGCTTTGTCAATTTCATCATCTCTGGTTTTAGACTACCAGATCCGCAGAAAAGAAAATGCGCATCTACTACCTTAATAACCTTGGGAATCGCTTTGACGAGCACATCAATATTTTTTTCTTGGTTGATCCTGCCAGTGTAAAGGACCAATGGTTTTTTAGGGATATTGAAACGTGCTCGAAGATACTCTCCTTTATTGGTTGGTTTGAACAGTGCGGTGTTCACACCATTTGAGATAGGTGTCACCGGTGTCTTCATTCCTTTCTCCTTGTACATGGTCGCTCCGGTCTTTGTTGGAACTGTTGCCCAGTCGACACGATTGTAGAAATAGACAAGATATGACCATATATATCTCACCATAGTTGGATAAAACGAAGAGGTGAAGAACGGAGCAAGCACATTTTCAGGGAGAATGTGGATAGATCCAACTAATGGGATGTGTTTCTTTTTTGCCCAAATCATCGCACAAATACTGATAGGATAAGGCGAACAGACATTAATCACGTCCGGTTTGAAACGATCTATGATTTTTTTTACAGAGACAAGAGGGAAAGGTGAGAAATGGTATTTATTATTCATATAAAAAGGGAGAAGAAACGCCCGCGGTCTGTAGATCGTTGACCCGTTATCATCTTCGACAATATTTTTGAAGGAAAAGCTTGGGGCAATCACACGGACATCATGCCCTCTATTCATCAGCTCATGGACGATGCGGTGCTGCGCGATTGCCCCGCCATCAATAATAGGATAGTATGATTCCGTGGTGAACAGTATTTTCATGACATCTACATCTCGTCTTGTTGTATAACAATGAATGGATAGATAAGCGTTACCAAAACAACATCAAATTGATTATTTAAGGAGATAGGGACTTAGCGATGAGTATAATGAGCGGGGTGATGCGAACACGTCGGTGGCGAAGTACTGATACCAACCGCATCTGCGGTTACACTTATTCATCAAAACCCGTGCTTCATGTGCTTCCGGTGTCCGAAGGAATTCCATAAAAGAACCTCCCGTGAAATTATAAAGATGTTTTCCAATAGTACGACATGGATAGAACAGACCGCCATCTGAGTCGATAATAACCGATGATGTTGAACATCCATGAGATTTGTTTATATTGTCTAAAAATCCTTTTGGTGTAGTAATGGTATTTATATATTGTGTTTTCAATCTGAGCAGTTCTTCTCTGAATTTCTGCGGATCAGGATAGAAATCATCAGTGCCGTCTAAGTGACACGCAGGCATTACCACGGCCCGGGCGTTGACCTCATGGACACGTTTGATTTTCTCTTCAAGTGCAGTAAGGGTGTCTTTTGTGACAACGATTTGAATGCAGATCTCAGGTCCATAACTTTGGAACTCTTCAAGTCTATCAAAGAACGTAAGGTTGTCGTGACCCTCATCGATGCTTATATGCAGATAATCAATATGTTTTCCATATTCCTTCATGGGCCGTTTCTCCAGAAGATGTCCATTTGTGGTAAAAAAGAGGTAAAAAGGTTTTTGATGGGCGTATTCCAGGATTTCACCAAGGTCCTTTCGCATAAGCGGATCTCCCCCTTCGAGACTTAGGACGATGATACTTGAGTTTGCGATATTATCTATGACCTTTAATACTTCCTCTTTTTTTAGGTCCGGTGTCTTTTCTTTCCAAACGTTACAAAAGCTACATTGTAGGCTGCAGATATGTGTGACTTTGAATGAGGCGTAAAAAGGGTAAATACATTCATGTGAAAGGTAATTTGTCGCAGCATATCGAAATACTTGTAAATACTTGCTCAGCGGGAGTTTTTTCATAATCTTACGATGAGAGAGGAGTAAGAAACCATAGGAAATAAGGTTTTTTATTCATTGATAAAAAAAACCACAAGAGACTTATAGCGTCGTTGAAATAACCATTGTGATTGACAAATAAACAAAAAAAAATAACAAAAACAAAAGTTTCAATTTTTGTAAGCATTACGCTGAGTCTTTCTATCATTTTTGTAATAATGTATTTTACGATTGACGCGAAAACCATTCAGTATCTGTCTCAGGTGTCGTTTCGCCCTGAGTTTTTTTTGTTCTTTGGCGCTGCGGTGTTATTAAATGTGCTCTTCTGGTTTATCTGGGGTGCGCGGATAAAGGTTCTAAGTAACGTCGTTGACCCAAACGTCCATATCAGTCTTTGGGAAGCAACAAAAATTGTCATAACAAACCAATTTCTTGCTGGTATCACTCCTTCTCTTGCTGGGGGAGAACCCGTTCGTATTTATTTACTGAATAAAAACGGGTTAAGCACTGGAGGAGCGACTGCTACAGTTCTTGGCGAGCGATTGATTGATGCGATTTTTATTTTGGTCTTGATTCCATTTGGTTTTTTTGTTTTTAAGAACAGGATTGATATTGAACTTATTAGCAATGGGCTGACCATTGGCATCATTCTTTTTTTAACAGGCATTATCTTTTTTGTCCTCGCATTGAAATACCCTCGTAAAACCAAAGACATTTTGTTGTGGGTCAGTACGCGTATTAGCAGAATATCAAAAAAGAAAGACCGGAGCGTCAAAGTGGCAACTAGAATTGGTCAAGAGGTAGATAACTTTCATAATAGTATAACGCTTTTTTTAACGGCAGGAAAGAAATCGTTTCTGAGTGCCGCTGGTCTAACGATATTACTGTGGTGCACAGGTTTTATGATTCCTTCGATGATTCTTCTTGGGCTTGGTCTTTCCCCATTCTTTGTTGAATCATATGCGGCACAAGCATTGTTGCTTATTATTGTGATGCTCCCGACGACACCCGGTAGTTCTGGGGTGACCGAACTAGGGATGGCGGGATTATATAGTGTTCTGCTCGGGGTCTCACATCAATATATGCTTGGTGTGTTTGTTTTATTATTTAGGTTCATTACATATCACATGAACGTATTCTGCGGGGCAGTGTTCCAGTACCGGATTTTTAAGTCAATCACCTCGTTTTCACTGGAAACCATCAGTAAAAAAGAACGGTAGTTCTCCAAGAAAGCGCTGGCGTCAGGTTTAAAAATAAGTAGGATATACGGTTGTCCCTATGAAAAAAGCTGATCGTTGCATTTCATGTGGGAAAGGTTTACTTGAACAAGGTTCCACAACGTTCCAATGCCCAACTTGTGATATCATGATTGGACGATGCTCAAACTGCCGAGAACAAAGTGTCATTTATGTCTGCCCGAAATGTGGGTTCAGAGGACCTTAAAAGGAGGTTAACCAGATGGGAGAAGTCATAGCACTGATTCGCCTCATGCCTGATGGAGTGATAAGCGACCAGGATATTAATGCGATTTCTGACGAGGTGAAAAAAGCTGTTCAAAAACCAGCCCGGCTCGGCCGTGTCGAGATCAAACAGATAGCTTTTGGCCTGCGAGGTCTTGATGTAACGGTTGCAGTCCCTGATGTTGAGGGGGGGCTTGATCCAATCGTCGAAAAGTTTGGGAAGATAAAGAAAGTAGATAACGTAGAAGTCGTTGACGTCGGCAGAATTTAAACTGCCTTCTCAACTGTTGTTTTTAGGTATTCGTTATAGGTTTCCATGTTCTGTCGTCCAATTTCCGTCGGGTAGTAGATAGGATATGCGGAGTTAGTAGTGTCTCCCTCGATGAGTTCTGCTTCATACAGCTTGTTGATATGCCATTTCACCACATGATGATTGATGGAAAGAGCATGAGCGATCTCAAGAAGATGCTTACCAGGATGATCCGAAAGAAAGGTCATAATGTCGCGAGCATTTTTATTTCGTAGGATGGACTCTGCGACAGCACGCTGTTTTGCTTCAACTCCACCTTCGACGAGATAGTAGACTTTTTTTCCTCCGATAGCCCTGCTTCTGATAAGATTTGTCTGTTCTAATTTCCGAAGATGCCAGGCAGCATTGCTTGGCTTAAGGTCAAGCTCTCGTGCAATCTCTCGGAGGTGGCTTCCAGGGTACTCATCGATGTACTCATAGAGGTTTTTTCGTATCTCTGTATCAAGCACATTCTCCGGTGTGACGTACTTAACGCCACCCATAAGGAAAAAAAATGCCAGCAGAAGAGCGATTACTGTGATAATCACCGCTAGTGTTGTCATATTGAATTCCGCTTGTAGATCTAATATAGCAGTACTGGTACTGACCGCGATGGAAAAAAATAAAACTATCATTACGAATGAAATCCTTAGGAAGTGCATTGTAATTCCCATCCTTTTTCTCTGCATCCCTGCAAGATGAAGCAATCACTTTGATATTTAAATATTTTGCTTCGACATATTTGGATATGAAATACGTTCAATAAAAAGTAATATTATTTATGCGTAAAAATAGCGACGGTATCATTATTTTGTTTTTCTAAACGGACAAATCCAACACGTTCAAACTGTATAATCTCGCCAGCCGGCAGCCTAGCGACTGCTTTTTCAGCGTATCCCTGCATCTCACGAAGGCTTTCTGGGTTGAAGGTTTCTCCTTTGAAGAGCAACCCTGGAACAAGGATTTTTAGTGGCATGGTTTCATCAGTGGTCCATTGAATCTTCGCAGACTCTTGAATAATCTCTTCGCCTGCATAGCTGCCCTGTATAGTTTCATCAATATTTGTTATTTTTACGTTGTATAATCCTTTCAGTCGGAAGACATCCCCTACCTTCATTTTCTGCATATCCTGTCTAGGGATGTAAAATATTGAAGCGGTATGAAGGGTGCGATTACCCATTGCTGCATCAGGGTGCAGCGGGAGTTTTACGGTTTTTTTTGGTGCATCCGCAACAACGAGTCGCACTGGGTCAGGCACAAAATAATACCGTTTGACCCGTGGGTCTAGGAACTTTCGGTTCACAGACTCAACAAGACTGAAATCAACGACAGATTCCACTTTTGAAAAACCCTGTTGAAACACAAATTGTTTAATGGCTTCAGGGACAAGCCCGCGTCTCTTTAGCCCACGTAGGGTTGGTAACCGAACGTCATCAAACCCAGACACCAATCCTTGTTCGATAAGTGGTTTAATCTTTCGTTTTGAAACGGGCATGCCTTCAATTGAAAGCCGGGAGAATTCCATGAGATGCGGAGTCCGTAACTGCAAAAGGTTTAGGATATGGAAATACACTGGGTCTCTTAACTCATATTCCTTGGTCCGAAACGGATGAGTCACTCCGCTGATACTATCTTCAACCGCACCTGCGAAATCATATGTTGGCCATACATGATAGTTATCACTGGTTAACGGATGTGTTGCGGTAATCACCCGGAAGAGGGTCGGATCCCGCATCGCGGTGTTGTCACTATCCATCTCGCCACGTAAACGAACAATATAGTTTATTTCAGGGGAAGCAAGCATCTGTTTCCACAAATCAAGACCAACAGACCCGGTGTTTTCGTTCCGACAGGCGCAGCTTTTTGCATGAAACCTACCGTCTTTGATGGCCTCGGGGGTACAGTTACAGATATACGCATCTTTTTGTCTGATGAGCTGCTCAGCAAGCTTATAATGAGTCTGCAGATGGTCAGAGGTGTGATATTCAAGGTCCCATTCGATCCCAAGCCAGCGTAAATCCTGTATCTGTGCATCATAGAACTCAAGAAGTGCATTCTCTGGGTTCGTATCATCAAATCTCAAAATAAACGTCCCATCGTATAATCGGGCGTACTCATAATCAATAATCGCTGCCTTTGCATGACCAATATGCAGATATCCGTTTGGCTCCGGGGGAAAACGAGTGATTACGTTCCCTTTTTCAGCTAAGGGTAATGGGGGAAGAGAAAAATCCTTTTCTTTCTTTTCCTTTTTTAGTAATTCAGGGGCAAGTGTTGCCAATTCAGCACGCTGATCAGCGGCAGACATACTGTTTATCTGTGCGACTACCTGTGAGACGACTGGAAGTATCTCTGCTGGAGTCACCCCATCTTTTTTCAATGCAGCGATAACCTTGCCTGTGACCGCTTTTTCGTTTGCTTTACCATTGAACAAAACTGCGTTTTGCAAGGCAAACTTCCGTACCTCAGTCTGTATCTTCTGAACTGACATGGTTACTTTTCTCGTTGGATCGTAAACTCAATGAGTTGTAATAGAAGCTCCTTTGCATCAGATTGTCTTAGTATTGAAATCGCTTCTTTTGCTTGGTTGACAAAGGAGAGCGCACGGTGCTGTGCGTAGTCTACAGACCCAAGGTCCCGAAAGATATCATAAATCATCGTAATATCGTCATCTGATGCATGACGGTTCCCAAAGTTCTCATCAAGCTGTTTCTTTTGTTTGCCGGTTGCATGAGTGAGGCTGTGCACTGCTATTAGGGTTTTTTTTCCATTTCTAATGTCGTTACCAATATCCTTGCCTAACATTTTTTTTGTACTACTTATATCAAGGTAATCATCCCAGATTTGAAACGCAAGTCCAAGTGACATACCATATGTTTGCAGCGCAGCAACCTCTTGAGGAGCACCACCGCCAACCATTGCACCGCCTTTCCCAGATAGTTCAAATAACGCACCGGTTTTTTTGCTGATCATCATGAGATATTCCTGCTCCGTTACTATTTTTCGTACTTCGAACTCCATATCGAGTTGTTGGCCTTCGCAAATAGCGATGATACAGTTGATGAAATCCTGTTGCAATTGTCGAAAGGTTTGGAAATCAATAGAGGTAGCCAAGAGTGCATCAAACGATTTTGCAAATAAAAGATCCCCAGCGAGAATAGCAGCCGGTTCACCGAATTTGACATGTACAGCAGGTAGGTTGCGTCGTAGCATGGAATGATCCATGATGTCATCATGTACCAGTGTGAAATTATGTATCAATTCAAGACCGGTTGCTAATGGAAGCACCTTCTGCGGGTCTCCAGAGACACTTTCACAAGAGAGCATGGTAAGAAATGGTCGAAATCGTTTTCCACCCGCATGTGGTAGATATTGAGTTGCCTTATATAGAATCGTCGGTTGTTTTATCTGCAAATACCGCTGCCAATACGTGTTAAATATGGTGGCTCTTTTTTCTAGCTCATTCTGTATGTCCATATTTCACTTCCACTGTTGATAGCTTTTCAATCGTATCAACCCCGACAAGAAACATGGCTATCCGTAGCTCTCTCATGATGACATCAAGCTCTAGTTCTAAGGATTTTTTATCCTTTAACGCTGGTTTTAAAAGTGCATGTGCCATTCCAGCTGCATTAGCCCCAAGAACCAAGGATTTTGCGATGTCAAGTCCATGACGGATCCCACCGGTTGCGATGATGGGTAGCTCCCAGTTGGTTGCTTTCCCGACTCCAAGGATACAGGTTGGCGTTGGGATGCCCCAATCCCAGAACGTTTGACCAGCACGCATATTATGTGTGTCCCCTTTGATTTTTGCTCGGTAGTACTCCACTGCGGAAAACGATGTGCCCCCAGCGCCTCCTACATCAATGCCGCAGATTTTTGTTTTTTTCAGCTGATGTGCGATTTTCGCAGAGATACCTGCACCGCTTTCTTTAATGATGATGGGACGACCAAATTCCCGTGAGAGCATATCAATGGTTTCTAGGCATCCTTTTGCCTGCGCCTCACCTTCCGGTTGTATCGCCTCTTGTAAAAAATTCAAACAAACCGCAAGCACGTCTGCATCTATCATTTTTACTATGTTATCTGCGTT
The DNA here is from genome assembly GCA_001595945.1 of Thermoplasmatales archaeon SM1-50. Lineage (GTDB taxonomy): Archaea > Thermoplasmatota > E2 > DHVEG-1 > DHVEG-1 > SM1-50. The sequence goes on along the minus strand of LSSI01000020.1, from coordinate 22,589 downwards.
TTCAAGGATCTGTTTTTTGTCCCACAAAACCATTTGAGATGCACCTATGTTTGCTATCTTTATGGGGATGTCATAGTTTTTAATGATGCTGTAGGTTTTCACAAGTTTCTGATTTTCTAGTGCAGCACGTTGTGAGCCTACGCCCATGCCGATTTGGAATTTTGATGCGACAGCGGCAAGGTGACCGTTTATTTTCTCACCCTCAGAGTATCCCCCAGTCATTCCCGAGATAATGAGCGGAGCGTTTAATTTCTTTCCAAATAATTGTGTCGAAAGATTAATTTCTTTTTCATTAATCTCCGGCAACGCATTATGGATAAGATGGACATCATCCCAATAATTATGATGTGCAGAAACATTTTCTTTTAGTGAGATTTGTACGTGTTCGCGTTTCCTTTCCTCTGTTTGGTTCATATTTTATCTCCATATACGATGGTAGAACGTACCTTTTTCCCTTTTAAGGTATCATATAGACAGTTATGTATATTACCATTCAATAAAATAGTGTTTACGCCTTCTCTTGCGATTTGTTTGATGGTATGAAGTTTTCCTTTCATGCCTTTTGTTACATCCGCATGTGCATCGACCCGTGTTGTGAGTTTTTCTAAATCTTTTCTTGTTGCTTTTTCGATGAAGGTCGCGTTTTTATTCGTCTTTGGGTTTGCTGAGTACAATCCATCTTCGTCAAGGACGAAAATGACCTTTTCTGGTTTGAACTCCGCTGCAAGCATCTGAAGAAGCAAATCGCCAGAACATATCGAAAAACCAAGTCGCGTGTCAAGTGCAACGTCACCAAAGCTGACGGGGGTGAATCCTAAATCAAGGTATTGTTCGAATATAGTATAATTCATGCGTGTTAGTTTATGGTTTGAGAGGGTGAGGATTGCATGGGGTGGTATTGATACAGCGGGGATATCATGGTTATGTAGTGAGGATATAACCAGACTGTTGAGGTGTTGAACCATCGCTTGTGTCATGGCAAATCCTTTTATTTGTTTTTTTTGTTTGAACCCGTTATTTAACATATATTGCTTTGCGATGATATGGCCAAAGGATCCTGCGCCATGTATCAAAATGACTTGTTTGTTTGCCTTTTTTAATTCAACAGCAAGCCTGTCCACTACATCTTGTTTAAAATAGCATTCTTTTGCTTTATTGGTAATAACGCTCCCACCTAGTTTGATAATAAACATAATATACCAGCATGAGATTAACTATAAAAAAGGATTTTGATTGGGCGTTATTAATAAAGAATAGATACTCTGGACTAGGCTTTTCGCAATGAGAATAGTGGTTTGTTCTTGTTTTGCTCTTGGATGAGCCAAAGAGATATCGGCATCGCAGATGCAGATGGCCGCATGGTGCTTTGAGACCATTCGAGAAGGTCTTGCTCTGGTGTGTTTGTACGGCAGTTCTCACAGATAAAAAATGTGTCATTGAAGACCAATCCACATTGATGATTCTGGAGATGGAATTTTTGTTTACACATCTCACATGTTTTTTCTGAAATAGATACTCCTCCTAAACCACTTCCAAATCTTCTGATTGTGATCACATATCTTTATAAGATTTATATATAAAACTCTTTTGGATGAAAAGAAAAAAAGTGAGAGGATGGGATGCAATGGGAACAGGAAAATGGCAGAAATGCCAGCAACCAGAAGCTGGCATGTCGCCCGTATACAAGGTCAATTATTTATGAATGATCTGTCCTGTTTATATAGCTCATTCAGAGGTCAATGAAACTATTCATCGGTTTTGTCTCAAAAAAGAACTGACAGAATAGAAGGTTAGTTTATTAATCAGCTGACTATGTTGGTTGTAACCTAACAAGGTCCGTTCCCATGAAAACTATCCTACGAGACTGTATGTTAAAGCTTTCACCGGAGATTTTCAAAACATTACGTGAGGTCTTTTGGGGTAATGTGGTTACAACCAAAGCAATTCAAAAAACATTAAAGGAATACCAGCATTGGGAAGACCCCAAACGAGCGTCGTTTTCCCAGACAGTGTACGATCTCACCCGATGGTGGAGATCGATCTGGAACATCATCGATATAGAACCCTCATCAGAAGATGAACCTCTGGAGAAGCTTATTAACATCTATCTGTTCATTAAAAAGGGGGACATTACAGCTCTTCAGAAGAAACAAGGATTAAATGCAGAAAATATATTACAACGAATTCATATTAACAAAACATCAAGAGTTTTACGTGAATCAATCCCTGACTGGCTCGATGCACAAGGGGGAAAAAGAGCTGGGATCACGATGGGACCTTGTTATCAACTCATTGAATACAAATCCAGATCTGACCATAAGAGTCAACATCCTAAAAACAACCGTAATAACTCTCTTGATGGTACTTCGCAAGCAAGGGGTCATCGCTGAATCAATCAATGGAATCGCAGATGCACTATTTATCAAAGAAAAAATAAATGTGTTCAGACTTCCAAGTTACGATACAAGTCTCTTCGAGGTTCAAGATGTCGTGTCATAGATGGCGAGCCAGATTCTTAATGCGCAACCAAGCATGCATGTCATTGATGCTTGCGTAGGGGAGGGAAGCAAAACATTACATCTTGCTGCGTTAATGAAAAACAAAGGGAGAATCATCGACCTTAACACCAAGGAATGGAGGTTAAAGGAGCGGTGGAAACAAGCTGCAAAAGCAGGTGTTGACACCATTGAAACACGATTTATCTCTTCATCGAAAGTGTGTAAACGGATGAAGGATATCGCAGATAGACTGCTTCTTGATGTCCCCCTGCTCAGGGTTTGGTACACTTGTGAGAAATCCGGATATAAAATGGAAACTTATGGCAGTAGACCTGAATAGATTAAGAAACCTACAACATGATCTTCTTGAACGATACTCGCCCTTGCTTAAAGTAAAAGGAACCATGGTCTATTCGTTCTGCAGTATCCTACCCTCAGAAGGGGAAGAACATATCCAGCGGTTTCTTAAGAGACATGAGACGTTTAGTCTCATAAAAGAGAAACGATACTGGCCAGATACAGATAAAATAGACGGATTTTATATCGCACTTAGAAAAAGAACATGTTAAGGATAGTGGCGAAATGATATAAAAGAAACAAGAAATACTAGTATCTCCAAAAAAAAAAAAGAAAGGTGAATTCATATAATGAAAATAATATGTTGGAATGTCAACGGCCTTCGAGCAATAGATAAAAAAGGATTTTTTCCCTGGTTTCAGACTGAATCCCCTGACATTCTCTGCCTCCAAGAGATAAAAGCAACACAAGAACAGCTACCGCCATATTTGAAGAATGTCCCAGGCTATTATGCATTCTGGAATCCTGCGGAGAAAAAAGGATATAGTGGGGTCGCAACCTTTTCAAAGATAAAACCAACATCAGTAAAAACCGGGTTTGGCAGAGAAGATTTCGACAGTGAAGGTCGTATCCTCATCACAGAGTTCCTCGAGTTCACTTTATTTAATATTTATTTCCCTAATGGGAAAAAAAACAAAGAACGACTCCAATACAAGCTTGATTTTTACGATGAGTTCCTTAGCTATACCGATGATCTGAAGGCACAGAACCATAATATCATCGTCTGCGGTGACTTTAACACCGCTCATAAAGAGATCGACCTGGCACGACCAAAGGAAAACGAACACATCTCTGGGTTTTTACCAGTAGAGAGAGCATGGATTGATACCTTTATCGACCATGGGTATGTCGATACGTTTCGGAAGTTCCATATCGAACCGAACCGGTATTCATGGTGGGATCTGAAAACGGGTGCACGGGTGAGAAACGTTGGCTGGAGGATCGATTATTTCTTTGTAAACAAAGAATTCATCTCAAAGGTGAAAAATGCATTTATCCTTGCTGAGGTGATGGGATCAGACCATTGCCCTGTTGGTATAGAAATTACATCATAGAAAGGGAGAGAACAGAATGAAAGAGTCATTAGATTTTATCTATAAAGAGCAAAAAGAACTTTCTAATTTTGGTGGCATCACTGCGCTGCTTGGATGGGACCAGATGACGTATATGCCACCAAAAGGAAAGGAAGACCGCGCAGAACAACTCTCACTTATCTCCCGTTTAGTCCATGAACGGGTAACTTCAGAGACAATTTATCAACATATTAAAAAGTTGCTTGAAGTGCAAAGTAGTCTTACAGAAAAAGATCGCATCGTCGTCAAAAAATTGTTCCATGATGTCGAGAAAGCACGAAAAATTCCTTCAGCGTTTGTTGAAAAAATGGCAAAGACTACTTCTCTCGCATACACGGTGTGGCAGGAAGCACGAGAGAAGGACAAGTTTTCTTTGTTCAAACCACATCTTGAGAACATAATAGAATTGGAGAAACAATACTGTGATTACGTTAAACTTCCTGGTCATCCCTATAACAGTTTGCTTGATGACTATGAGGAGGGGATGACGGTTGATGTTCTACGAAAGGAATTTACCGTTCTGCGCAAACAACTTGTGGAGGTCTTACAGAAAATAACAGCAAGTAAGATGTATGAGAAGCAACATCCGGTGAGGCTGACTTTTGATGCTGTACAACAAAAACAACTGTGTGATATCCTTCTTAGCCGGTTGAATCTTCCTTTAGATAGGGCACGTCTTGATGTCTCCACGCATCCCTTTACGACCTCACTAGGTGATGATGATGTCAGATTCACCACCAATTATGAGCGAGAGGGTTTTTTATTCTCCTTTTTCTCCACTATGCATGAGGCAGGTCACGCGCTCTATGAACTGGGTATACTGAAAGGTGAATATAAAGATACAGTCATCTCCGATGCCCCCTCGCTTGGCATCCATGAGTCGCAATCCCGGTTCTGGGAGAATATGATAGCCAGAAGTAAACCGTTCTGGATGTATTTCACCTCAGTGTTTCAGAGAATCACACCAGACGTCTGCAGAGATATGGACTTTGAAAATTGGTATCAATCGGTAAACCAAGTTATGCCATCATTGATTAGAGTCGAAGCTGATGAACTGACATACTGCCTTCACGTTATCCTTCGTTTTGAACTGGAATTGGATCTTCTTGATGAGAAAATTACGGTTGCAGAGCTCCCAGGGTGTTGGAACCAAAAAATAACTGATTTTTTAGGGATTAGACCAAAAACCGATAGGGATGGGGTGCTACAGGATATGCACTGGAGCGGGGGAGAATTTGGGTATTTCCCCACCTACGCGATTGGTACGATTTACGCATCGCAGCTCTTTATGCAATTCTCAAAAGAACATCAAACGAGTCAGGATGAAATCTCACAGGGAAATTTCACCGAAATATTACACTGGCTTTCCAAGCATGTGTACCAATACGGTTCGCTGATGACTGCGGATGAGATCATCAAGAGAACCTGCGGGGAAGGGTTAAATTCTAAAGTCTTTATCAAATATCTAAAAGAGAAATACAATCCACTGTATAACATATGAGGTGGTGATGATTCTGGGAAAGATGGTGTTAGTTAGGCATGGTCAATCACAATGGAATCTGGAAAATAAGTTCACCGGTTGGGTAGACGTCCCACTCTCAACAAAAGGAAGAGAGGAGGCAATCTCTGCTGGGAAGAAACTTAAGGACACGCGGTTTGATACAATCTATGTTTCTCATCTCATAAGAGCGATTCAAACGCTGCATTATATCCTGCTTGAGCTCTCAGACACGCGGATCCCGATTGTGTATCATGAAGAGAAACATATCCATGATTGGGAACATTACAGCGGTGATCGGAACAAGGAGATCCCTGTCTATCAGTCCGTTGATTTGGCTGAGCGATACTATGGCGATCTGCAGGGGCTGAACAAAGCAGATACCATGAAGAAATTCGGTGATAAACAGGTGCATCTCTGGCGGCGTAGCTACGACATCAAACCTCCCAATGGCGAAAGCCTCAAAGATACCTGCGAACGTACGATACCATATTATCAAAACATTATTGTACCACAGTTGCAGACAGGGAAAAACGTACTAATTGTCGCGCATGGGAACAGCCTACGATCTATTACAAAATACGTAGAAAACATCTCTGACAAGGAGATACCAAATGTTGAGATTCCGACGGGTATCCCGATCGTCTATACCTTTGACCCTCAGATGAAACTTCAAAATAAAATGCTTCTTTAGAAGGATAAAACCTAAATACTTATTTGTTATCACTGATTATTACATTTATTATAAATGAAAAAAGATATTATAGATGAGAAGTTATGATTGTATGATTGAGCAACGATTCAAATGTCCGAACTGCGGCGAGATTGCATCCTTTTACGGTCTTCCGGGAGAAACCAAGATCACCTCATGCGCATCATGCCATTTACAAGGCCGTATCACAATTCCCGCTCAGAACCAGAGTGATAACGTTGCCATCGAGGTCTCTCATCTGAAAAAAGTATACGGTGATTTGATTGCCGTAAACGATATCAGTTTTACCGTAAAAAAAGGAGAAATTTTTGCATTCCTCGGACCGAATGGTGCAGGCAAAACAACCACAGTCGAGATGATTGAATCGATACGGACACCAACCGCAGGCACTATCAAACTGCTGAGCATTGACATAAAAAACGGGTTTAACCTGATAAAAGAACGCATCAGCATCCTTCCTCAGGAGTTCCATTCCTTTGAACGGTTCACCGTCCGTGAGACGCTTACGTATTTCTCAAAACTGTATAAAAAACGGGCGGACATCGATGAAATCATTGATGCCATGGACCTGCGGTCTCATAAGAAAAAGCTATATCGGAACCTCTCAGGTGGATTGAAACAACGCGTCGGTGTTGCTTTATCTCTTGTAAACGATCCTGAAATTGTTTTTCTGGATGAACCGACAACAGGTTTAGATCCAAAAGCTCGTCGAGAAGTCTGGCAGGTGATCGCTGATCTACGGAACAAGGGAAAAACCGTTTTCCTCACCACGCATTACATGGAAGAAGCTGAACATTTAGCAGATCATATCGCAATCATCCATAAAGGAAAAATCATTGCGGAAGGATCATTACAAGAGCTGCTCTCTAGATATGGTGAAAAAACAACCCTGTACATTAAAAATTGCAAGTCAGATGACGCGAAATATCACTTAGAGGAGAAAGGATTTGATGTCCACTTGAGTGGCGACGGTGACATCACTGTGAAAATCGAATATAAAGAGAAAGTCCTTGAAGTACTTTCAGAACTACGTCATGAATGCATCGATTACGATGGTGTGGATATCAGAGGTTCAAATCTTGAAGAAGTATTTCTCCGGTTGACAGGAGCACGACTTACGGAGGAGGCTGAAACATGAATTTGAAAATAGTCGGGATTGATTTCCTCTATAGCATCCGCAGCTGGTTACGTAGTAGGGGAACCGTGTTTTGGTCGTTGCTATTTCCTGTGATGCTTATCCTTTTGTTCGGTGCAATCTTCTCAGGGATGGGTGAAGGAAAATATACGCTATATGTGCAGGATCTTGATGATACGGACATGTCACATGGGTTTGTTGATGTATTGAATAAAACAGGTATTATTAATATTATGAACGTTACAACTAATGAACCAATCACGGATTACATAAAAAAGAACAACGTCAAGAACCTCATCGTCATCCCTCAGGGTTACAAGAGCGCCATCATAAGTTCGTCTGTTGACCCATCTGTCAAGGTGAATCTTACCTATTATTTCGACCCTGCGGAACAGCAGACTAATCAGGTATTACGAAGCGTCATTTCAAGCGTATTGCAAGGCTTGAACATGCAACTCTCTCAGGGGCGAACGGTCGTAGGAATACAGGAGGAAAGCACGATTACGGAGAATTTCGGGTTTATTGATTTCTTCATCCCAGGAATGATTGGGTTTACTATCATGCAGCAGAGCATTTATGGCAGTATTGAACGAAACACAAAATTCAGGAAAGATGGTATTTTAAGAAAGTTACTGACAACACCAATCACCCGTTCAGAATGGATCCTTGCAAAGATGCTTTTTATGTTGTTTTTAGCATTTATCTCGACCTCGGTAGCAATCGGTGTTGGAGTCCTTGCATTTGGAATAAAGGTCAATATCAACCTGCTTTCGATAGTCATCATCGTTGCCACGAGTTTTTTGTTCTCTGGAATTGGAATGATCATCGGTCGATTTGTAAAAGAAGAAGAGACAGCGGACATGGCTGCTGGAGCAATTAGCTTTCCTATGATGTTCCTCGCTGGAACTTTTTTTGCTGTGGATGCGATGCCAGAGGTCATCCAGACGATTGCCCATGCACTACCATTATTCTATGTCAATGAAGGATTGCGTAATGCGATGATTTACATGAATCAGACAAAGGCATTGATCAACGCCGGCATCGTCCTTATCTTTGCCGCAATGTTCTTTATCGCAGGAGTCGTGTTGACCAAGTGGAAGGAAGATTGATTAGGCAGGATAACTAAAACTCGTGTTTTTAAAGAAAGAGAAATCAAGGTTTCCCCAGTCGTTATAATCTCCAACTCCACGGGAACCGTCAGAAAAATCCATCATCGTAAAGGTGTACAGATAATTTAACATGCTTTTATACCTACTATAAATCCAGAACTCTTTGTAGATGGGTTTCATCGCCAAATTATTATCAATTCCATTAAATTTAGTGACAAGAAGACCAAGGGTATGCCCAAGTTCATGCATCGATGATGTCATTGTAACCCATTCTCTACTATACCGTGGATATCTTTCTGCTAAAAAATGTGATCCTATGATAAAGGAGTTAAGATGGTTCCAACCAATTACCGCAAATCCAGGTCCTTCTGAATAATCGCAGATAATCCCATAATGAAATATGTGTTGTCGTGGATTGTTCAAATCATTATGAAGGAAATAGTCCCAATACAGATCGATGATTTCTGCATAGGAGACATATGAGTAGGCAGGGAGTTCTTCTCCGCCTCCAAGTTCCCCCGTGTCAACATGTAATGTTATGTTATGTCGCGCAAATGCATCAACCATTTGTGTTATCTCTTTTGCTGGTGGTTTGTTAGTGGCATCTGCGATAATTGATTTCGTCCAATCGAATTCAAGGAATAAATCTTTTTTAAAGGGGTCAGAACCGTAATGATCCATGTAGCATTCTTCAATGTTGTTTAATGCATCATTATCTGGGTCAAGATACTGATGATCATCCCAGACAGTCGGGTTGTACCCCCATTTGATTTCCCACCAGTCTGGTACTCCATCTCCATCACCATCAGGATCTGGAAAAATGATGTGCTCTGGCCAGGGGCTTGAATAGGATGGTTTTTTAAAAGTTTTGTCAAGATCCCAGTTTGGTCCGATGTCTGGCATCCGGAATGTAAGCCAGGGTATATAGGTAATATCATGGGGGCTCCATGTTCCACGATCTGCTCTGGCCAGACCAATGTAAGCAGGTCCGTTTCTAAATCCCCACCAGTTATACCTAGCATCGATAACTGAGGATTTAGCAAATAATCCATAGTTTTCGTTTTTGTAAATATTACTCCAAGATATTGTAAATGCACTGTTCTGGACATAAAGTCCAAAGTGAAGATTGTGTGTAAAAATACAGTTTTTTATGATAATGCTTGACAATGCTTCTTTAAGCTTACATGCAAAATGAGTGTTAAGCGAAAAATTACACTGCTCAATATAACAAGTTGAGGAATTCACAACGTTGATACCAAAACCATTATGGACGATGTAGCAATTGATTATATCAATATATCTACAGTCAACAAAAAACATCCCTCCCTCATTGTCATCATTATCACGGGCAGCTGACGCTGAGATATGAATGTTTTTGGATCGTTCAAAGAGAAAACCTATACCGTTGGTGTCAGTATAAGAATTACTGATAGTAATCAATTGAGTTTCACAGGCATATACTCCGATGCCGTTGTGATAGAAGATAGAGTTATCGATGGTGACAAAGGCGGATGAGGAGAATACAATACCAAAACCGTTTGTATGGAAGCGACTAGAGGTGATGGTTATGCCGCTTTTATTTTGTATAAGGATACCAACACGTGTCCGGTAAAGGGCACATTCAGTGATGATGGTGGTATTCGCTAGAACAGTGATCCCCGCGTCTCCCTTGCAACCACCTGAGTTTCGTATCGTAAATCGTCTGATGTAGACAGCGTCACTAGTGATGGTAACGACAGACCCGTAGTTTTGTCCATCGATGATGGTGTAATCCTGGTCCTGTCCTCGGATATAAATGGATTTATTGATACGCACGGTTTCAAGGTACAGCCCATTGAACACATAGACGGTGTCACCATCTGTGGCATGTCGGATGCCATCGTTTATGAATTGATAGGGATATTCATAGGAACCGTTCCATGGTCCTTGAATATTACTATCATCGACGTAGATAGTGGTCTTGGTGGAAGAATCAACCACGTTGTTTGCCATGTCCTGTCTGTAATTATTTGCTATCGATACAGGTGAAAGAAGAACTACTGTAAGGATAACGACTGATGTATAGTGTCTTTTCATGGAAAATCTCCTTATACAGACATGTATGATTCTCATACATAAAGATATCCTTAGGATAATAAAATAGGGAAAAAGAAAGACCATTGCTTTCTATGGTCTTTCAAACGGAAGAACCAGGATATTTTATCCAGATAAGCTCTTCGTGCCAATCAAAGTCTTGGAATCCATCACACCTTGAATCGCTCGGATCTTATTTATCACGATGCTGCCGATGGAATCGATGTCCGACGCCTCGATTTTCACAAGTATATCAAACTCCCCGAAAAGCGGATGAACCTCAACGATTTCTGAGATATAGGTAAGTTTCTCATATACTGTTTTTTCATGAAGGGGGCTTATGCTTAATAACGCAAATCCGATTGCCATGAGAAAGGAAATAGTCTCACACCATCTTATAGTTTTCTTTCGCTCCTTTGTGCTCATAGAAAATATTAATGAGACAATTTTGTTATCATTATTTAAAAAAAAATAAAAAGAGACTGAGAACATGGATGTAAAAGAAGCAATTCAAAAAAGACGGGCGTATCGATCACTTGAACCAGTCAATATCACAGAAGAATTGATAAGAGATCTTGCTGGATGTGCACAGCTCTCTGCATCCTGTAATAACAATCAATCATGGAGATTTGTCTTTGTTTTTGAACAAGAGATGTTACAGAAAATGCATGAGGTGTTCCCGAAAGGCAACGCTTGGGCAAAGAACGCCTCAATGATCATTGCAGTCCTTAGCAAGAAGGACTACGATTGTATCATCGGCGATCGAGTCTATCATCAATTCGATACCGGGATGGCGATCGCGTTTCTGATCCTACGCGCCACGGAACTTGATTTAGTGGCGCATCCTATCGCAGGATACAACTCACAAAAAACCAGAGAAATTCTTGGTATTCCTCATGATGTCGAAGTCATCACCTTGGTAATTGTCGGGAAACATTCAAACACCATTAACCCTGTGCTTTCTGAGAAACAAATCATGCAAGAAAAACAACGACCAAAAAGATACCCGCTAGAGAGATTTGCATATTTTAATAGGTATTCATTCATATAACCCTAACCGTACATGTGGGGCGGTTGAATTGGAGATGGAGCAGTCGGTTGCGCTTGTTTAATAAACGCCCGTATCTTCTGTTCGATATCATCCGCTTCCTTATACAATGGCTTCGTATTAATCTCTATTTCAGGAAGCATTTTATCAAGCGCCTCGACAAGAAGCGCTGCTGCCCGTGAATCAGGGTAGGAAGCATGTGCTTCTGCGAGAAGGCAGATAACATTATATTTCAAATGTACCCCTTCATACAATAATACCCCTGTGACACCAGTGATCATCCCTTCCTGTGTTTCCCCGATGTCGTGGTGTTTGAGGATGTCTTTCATCTTCTGCGTACTTGCGACCCCATGGGTTTTTGGTTTTTTTGGATCGATACCATGGGTCCCCTCAAGGGTTACGATATATTTGCAGTTCTTTTTCTTCGCCCAAGTTAGTATGACGTCGGCTAAGGGTTTTATGATATCGACAGACGGCATGAATTCTGAGATGATTATGACAATTTGGTCACAGGATCCACTTGGTCCACAGACCTTCTTCCCTGCATAAATTCTTACTGGTGGAGACGGTACACCTTTATGGATAACTGCCGCAGGCATGAAATATTTGGAGCTAATCGTCCCAATCTCCTCGAGTTTTAGTTGATCAATGAGGAAATGTCCGGCAATTGAACTAACAAGTCCAACTGTTGGGAATGCCTCAATAAGTATTGCATTTGAAAGATCGACTTGTTTATATTCGATGATTCGTATTTCTTCTTCCATGATACCAACTTCAGGTACATCTGTTAGGTTGTTTTTAATTTTACTATAAAGTGAAAGAAAAGGGAGGGGGCGTTTTATTGTAAAAGACCAGGGAGCTCTAATAGGCGATGGATAGTGATGTCCGCAGGGGTATTCAGACCAACGACCATGCATCCAGCTGCTCGTCCTGCCTTTACATCACTTTCAGTATCGCCTACTAAGACAACTGTCTTTGGGTTGACACTAAGTCGAGCGCATGCTGTAAAGACGATCTCAGGGTCGGGTTTTGCCTTCTCCACATCATCGCTCGTAATTATCTCTTTGAAATATTGTCCGATATTAAATTTTTTAAGAATCTGTCGAGTACAATCAGTCGGAGTGTTTGTGATAATCGCTTTCTGATAAGGTGAGAGCTGTTCTAATGTCTCTTCAGTGTCAGGATAGATGCGGATATAATCGATATGATTCCCATAGGTGACATTACAGAACGAGGCAACCTTAGGATTTAATTGTAGTCGCTTGAGATTATCCTTTAGATCATGTCCCCAAAAGGTTGTGATAAACTCTTCTCTAGTGATTTCTTTATGTTTGAATCTCTGTAATGCGCTGTTCAACGCCATCCACCAGGAATCGAGTGAATCGACAAGCACTCCATCCATATCGAAGAGAATCGCACTTGGGATTAGTTTCATGGTTTTCAGGAGCAGCAGTAGCGTACATTGGTACAAAAAGGTTTTCGTACCATCATCATTTAAATACAAAAAGCGGATGAATTCACCAATGAAAAAACTTTATATTTCATCCATTCGGAGAAACCAAATGATTGATATCACTGATGAAGTGGAACAACTTGTAAAGGAGGAAAAAATGACGGAAGGACACGTCATCATATATGTCCCGCATACGACCGCAGGGATAACCATCAACGAAGGAGCAGATCCAAGCGTCCAACGGGATATCATTGAAACATTAGAGAAGCTCGTACCAGAAGATACTTCCTATCGGCATTTGGAAGGGAACAGTGATGCGCATATCAAGGCAAGTCTGCTTGGGTCATCGGTAATAGTGCTAGTAAATAAAGGAACCTTAGTGCTTGGAACTTGGCAACATATCTTCTTCTATGAAGGCGACGGCCCACGGAACAGAACGGTTTACGTCTATATAAATAAAGACAATTGATTACGCAAATCCCTTGATGGCAGCAATGCATTCTTCACAGATTTTTTTCTGTTTTCCTTTGATATGGACATGTTTTATTTTTTCTTCTTCGAACTCACAGCTGCATACGTCACATTTTCCCATACTTATTTCATCTCCCTTTTTAGCTTCCAGCGCGAAAATCATCACACGGTTCATCTTTACCCATTGGTCGAGAATGCTCTGCATGGTCCGGTTGCAAGCAGATATCCATTGACATCTTCTTCATAGGTTTTCCACAGCATGTTGGTATCTCTTTCTTATCACTTACTTTAGTTTTTTTCTTGCAGGTCTGACATTGGTAATTTTCAACGGTCATTCTCCAACCTCGATATCAGATGAATTTATCATATTTAAAACTAGTTTTTTTAAAGAAGCATAAAGTTTTTAGAGGCTAAAGTTATATAATTGCAATGAAATGCATAACTATTCCTGGGAAGAAAAAAACACATCACGTGAAAATCTATACACTGAGCACCTGTGGATGGTGTAAAAAAACAAAGTCACTTCTCAAAACATTAGATGTAGAATATGAATATGTCGATGTTGATACACTGACAGGTGAAGATTACAGGCAAGCAACCAAAGAAGTGAAAAAATATAACCCGCACAGAACATTTCCGACCATTGTGATAGACAATGGGAAACATGTCATCCTTGGGTTCAAAGATGAAGAAATAAAGGAGAAGCTTGGCTGATGACTATAAAACAAACAATCATAAAGAAAATGGAACAAAACGCAAAGGAAAACGGCTATTACCTTTGCCCTGACCAACAATTATTTTATGATCTTATCGACGGTATTGTTACAAACACGAATCGATATGGGTATGGGTCTTGTCCTTGTCGTGCCGCCAGTGGCGTAAAGAACTATGATGTCGATATCATCTGTCCTTGCGAATATCGAGATGCTGATGTCGATGAGTTTGGTATGTGCTATTGTGGGTTATTTGTTAATGAGAACGTGAAAAAAAATCCCTCGCTGTTGGGGCCGATACCGGAGCGTAGACCATCAGAGATTGTAGATGCTGCACTTACTATCTCAGAAAAAAAGGGAATTACATTAGGAGAAAATACGATACAACCCAAATCAGGGAAAAAAACGGAGAGTATCCCTGTCTGGCGATGTACCGTATGTGGATATCTCTGTGCCCGTGAACTCCCACCACCTATCTGTCCTATATGTAAAGCGAAAGCAGAGCGTTTCGAATCATTTACGGATAGTTAACGGATGTGTTACGAGACGATCTCACGGATTTTTTTAATAATCTCTTGTTTTTGTTGATCCGTTAATTCTTGATCAAGCTTCGGATACAACGATACTTCTTCAAATATCTTATGCGCCGTAATTAATTCTGTGAACTCGTGAAATTGTACTGGTCGATTCCATAATAATTCCTTTCGCATGACACGTAATCTATTGAGAATATCGTTGTGTTGTTGTATCAGTTCCGGGATCATCTTATAACCCTCGACGATGTTCTTTGGGTTATATGAGGTAAAGATCGCTTTTTCTTCGGTAAAGATATGTTTTTCAAGTTCCCATTCGAAGGTATCAAACACTTTCATCAAGGAGACAAGTTCCAGGCCACCGCTTTTTTCAACATCATGTAAGAGTTTAAGTATTTTTGAATGATCTGCTGTCATTAGCTCCAGAATCGATGTGGATTTCATTATTTCAAAACCTCTGTTTTAATTTTTTATGAGAAAATACATTACCGGGTTTATAAATATAGCTTTTTAAAAGATGAAATAAGAATTTTTTTTCATCGTAATCCCTTTAAGCACTGGTTGTTTTCCACGTCTTGATTACCTTATGGATATATTTGCTATTACGTTTCAATCCGTAATCGTTCTACTTGGGATTGGTGTTTCTGGTTTTTTGATTGTGCAACGAAAGGTAGTAGCTGAAGATGCGCTTGGCGCGCTTTCAAGTCTTGCATTAGACCTTGCATTACCCTGCCTGGTATTTGTCAATATCATCTCAAGTTTTTCTCCGCAAGAGACTCCTGACTGGTGGGTGCTGCCAATCTGGTGGCTTGTATTTACTGGTATTGCTGCTTTACTAACTGGGATGTTTATGTTCATTTCACATAAAATGACACGACGTGAGTTTGCTATGAGTATATTTCTACATAACGGCTTATTCTTCCCTCTTGCAATTCTCACAGGAATGTTCGGTTCGTCGTCTCCTTATCTTGTTTCCTTGTTTCTGTTTATGATGTTATACCCTGCCTTTCTTTTTAACATCTATCCTTTCTTCTTTGGGAAAAGCCAGAGAAAAATAAACCTAAAACGTATTTTTAACGTAGTTTTCGTCTCAACGCTTCTTGCCCTTACCATACGATTTGCTGACATTGAAACCTATATCCCAAGTGCTGTTCTTTCGATTTTATCGATGCTTGGCGCGATGACGGTCCCATTGCTGATGCTGGTGATCGGTGGAAATCTTTCGCTTACGTTTCAACGGAAAGGAAAAATCTATAGTGTTGAGATAGCGAAGTTCGTTTTCATAAAAAATATCATGTTCCCCTTGATGTTTCTGGGAGTATTGTTGGTCATTTGGCCGTCGTATCACATTGCGTTACTGCTGATGCTGCAAAGTGCCGTGCCCCCAGTGACTGCTCTTCCGATGTTTATCAAGCGTGTTGGTGGAAACGAGTCGATTGTAAATCAATTTCTGCTTGGGAGTTTTATCTTTTCACTTGTGACGATCCCATTGATGATGTCATTGTTTACTTTGTTTTTCTCCCCTTAGAATTTACTTGTCATCTGGTGGGCAGGCGTTGCATGCGGTAAGGAATATTTTTTTTGCAATAAGCAGTCTACAGATACGACAGGTTTCTTCGATGACAGAGGCATCGTTCTTGTTAATCAGACGTTCTGCAGAGAGGGTGATTTCTTTGACGACTTCTTGGTCATCTATAGTGACATTACCTCGCTTATGACTCAAAT
Source organism: Thermoplasmatales archaeon SM1-50 (assembly GCA_001595945.1). GTDB lineage: Archaea > Thermoplasmatota > E2 > DHVEG-1 > DHVEG-1 > SM1-50. The sequence continues at coordinate 6,191 of LSSI01000020.1, read as the reverse complement.
ACTGGCAGACTGCTGCTGGCGTAATGCCAAGTTTCTCTGCTGTTTGTTTTTGGTTTAATCCAAAGTTGGTGATCATGCATTCAGCGATTTCCTTTCGTATAACAGGAAGGCTGTTCCACATCACATATTCACAGGGGGTACGTTTCATCGAGGGGGTACAATCGGTCATTTATTCTTATAATTAGTGTTTTATTTTGATAAATGTAGGTGAACACAGGAAAATAAACGATGGTTTTTAAGAAAAATCGATGGGAGAAAGGTTTAAATATAACAAGTGCATTAACAATTGTTAATAGGGTATATTGGAGAACAAAAAAGGATCCAAAAAACTCACGTTAACATAAGTGGAGATGTAAAACCAAACAGGGGAAAATTTTTTGCATCCCATCCTTTCCTCCTCTCCTCACCAACCTAAGATCCCTTGTTTGCATTACATCCTCCACCATGTTTTTCTATTGTCCTATTGCCAGATGGAACTCGTATGAACGAACTACTTATCAAAATTGAACACCTAAAACACAGCTGTATGCAGAAAGAAATACAAAAAAGAATCCAGGAATTTAAACAAGTTGATACGCACTCGGTTGAAGAACTCTTCAAAGAAGTTACCTTCTGCATTCTTACAGCAAACTTTAATGCAGAGCGTTGTATCCAAATACATGGCACGCTTCACCATTGTTTTTGCACCGATACCAAAGATACTCTTGCAAAAAAACTCAAAGCACATGGCTATCGATTCCCAAACACCAGAGCAGCTTACATCAAAGAATCGATAGTGCATAAAGACAAGCTTCCTATCATCGTACAAAAATTGGAAGGAGATGAACGGCGAGCATGGCTTGTCAATAATATCAAAGGACTTGGGCAAAAAGAAGCAAGCCATTTCCTTCGGAACATCGGCTGTGACCAATATGCAATCATAGACTCCCACATCCTTGACATCCTAGAACGATACCGATTTATTCAACGACCAAAGACGCTGACTGCGAAAAAATACAGGAAAATCGAAGCCAACTTACAGGAACTTGCAACACAAACACAGCTTACTCTTGCAGAGCTTGACCTGTATCTCTGGTATCTTGAGACCGGAAAAATATTGAAATAAGAAACGATAGCACATCACCGTGTAATCTCATGGACTATGACAAAATCATCCAGAAACTGAAGTCTCTGGCAAACCAAGAGAACCTCAATGGAATGGCACGCTATGGGATCAACCCACATAACAACCTTGGCATATCGATCTATCAGCTCCGATCACTTGCAAAGGAAATAGGTACAAATCATACCCTTGCTTTGAAACTTTGGGACTCAGGAATTCATGACGCCCGACTGCTTGCCTGTTTCATTGACGATCCACAGAAAGTAACAAGGGACCAGATGGATACGTGGGCAAAGGATTTCGATTCATGGGACATTTGCGATCAGGCATGTACCAGCCTTTTTGACCTATCGCCGTATGCCGTTGAAAAGGTTCATCAATGGGCAAGAGAGGAAAAAGAGTTTGTCAAACGAGCAGCATTCTGCCTTATTGCAGGACTAGCAGTCCATAATAAGAAAGCAAACGACCGGATGTTTGAAGACCTCTTACCTCTACCCATCACTCATGCGGTCGATGATCGTAATTACGTTAAAAAAGCAGTGAACTGGGCATTACGAAACATCGGGAAAAGAAACCTCTTCCTTAATAAAAAAGCATTAATTGTTGCATATGAAATCCAGAAAATCAACACACGGTCAGCACGATGGATAACATCTGATGCAATCAGAGAACTGAAAAAAGAAAAGGTTCAACAAAGACTAGGAAGTAAAATGAAGGAAAAATAAATTGATTTATTTTATCAGAGACTGAGTGCTTTTTCTGGGCATTCATCAATGCAGACACCGCAATCAATGCAGGTATCCTCATTAACCTCTGCTTTCTCATTGACCTTAATTGCCTCAACAGGACATGCTGTCGCACAGGATCCGCAACCAGTACATTTCTCTTTATCAACTTTTACTGCCATAATGATATACCTTCCTGCACCCGGATATTGGTTATCCTATTTATCATTTACCATTATAATATAAGTAACTATCAAATGTAAAAATGAGGAGGTATCTATCAAGAAAAACATGGAAAAATAAAAAAACAATTCAAACTTAAAAACCTATGGCAATCTAACTATTCATTTTATTTTTGTTTATACCGGGCCATCTTCTTGCTTGCCCGACGCCCACTTAAGGTAAAATACAGATACACAACCCCAAGTTCACAGCAAAAAATAAAAAGGAAATACAGAAACGTAACAACAATCTTCTGAGGCATAAACCCATAAGTAAGTGTTATCGACCCAAGGAACGGGATAAACATCCCTATCAAAATCAGCAGCAATACCTTCAGAATATCTTTGTTTTTCCCCATGTAAATATCCATAATCATTTATCTTTTAAAAAATTATTTCATTTTTCTGGTACAAGACCTTAGATTGTCTCAACAAATCCGTGGAATAGGATCCCCCAATGGCTTTCGAATGATGCGCTTCCCGCCAACAGCGGTCTGCATAACCACACCAGAGACAGTCTCAGTCGCCTCTCCGATAATCGCAGCACGTTGCCCCAACGGATGCTTCCGAAGCACGGAAAGAACATCATCAACCTTTTCCTTGACAACACCAAGGACGACCTTTCCTTCATTGCCGATCTCTAAGGGATCAATTCCAAGCATGTCACAGGCGGACCGTACTCCCTCAGGGATAGGGATAGCATCCTCATCAAGAAAAACACCCACCTTGGATTTCTCTGAAAATTCATTTAGTGTATTGGCAAGGCCACCGCGCGTCGGATCCTTTGCGCAGACAATTCCACCCTCAGCAAGAAGCTGTGCCATCAAACTGTTCAACGGCGCAACGTCAGAATGAATGGTCGTCTCAAACCCATATCCCTCACGAAACGACAGCAACGCAATCCCATGCTCTCCGATATTACCAGAAAGAACAAGAACATCACCCCCGCGAAGATTGCTGTCAAGCAGCCAGCGGTTTGTAAATTTCCTATGTCGATTCACTTCCTTTATATTTTTCTCAAGAAAAGGGCTTCGATTTCCAATACCACTGGTATTGACCATGAACTGCTGAATAGCACCTTTCTCCACCACCTTTGTATCCCCAGTGACAATCGGCACACCAGCTTTCTCAGCGGTTTGACCCATACTTCTGACAATGATCTCAAACGTCTCAAGAGAGAATCCTTCCTCGATGATGAATCCAGTGGATAGCCCCAGAGGAGAACCACCCACAACGGCGACATCGTTAATGGTGCCGCAGACTGCAAGCGAACCGATATCACCACCAGGGAAAATGAGTGGCTGCACCGTATGAGAATCAGTGGAAAATACGATATCATCAATAACCGCAGCATCATCAAGTGCTGTCAATCTCACTTCTGCATTACCTTGTTTCTTAAAAAACTGTAGTATGTTTTCTTTGATAAGCTGGTCCATTAGCTCTCCACCAGCACCTTGTGCAAGTGTTATTTTCTTTATCATGATTTTCCCAAGAACATTACTTTTGTACCGTATGCGATGAAGAGGATTTATTTATATCCTTTGTTGCCATCATCCTGCCTTATATGTGGCTATGGCAGGATTTTGTTCTCACGTTCATCAACTTCGGGTTCATCATTACTGCGATCCCAGCGATACTACGAAATTATCAACATAAGGAAGCAAAAAGCCAATCGCTCTCCATGTATCTTGCCACAGCATTACTACTTTCGGTCATGGCGTATGTGTTCTTCACCTTAGACATGCTGCTCTCCTGCCTCTCCACCGCAGGAACCGGCATTATGTGGTATATCCTCACCTACCAGAAGGTGATCTATTCAAAATAAAAAAAAGAGATGAATCATGGGAAGTATTCTCATCATGTGCATCGGTAACCGGGTTGGGGGTGACGATGCCATCGGACCATATATCGCTAACAAAATAAAAAAAGAAACAAAAATCGATATGATCCTTGATTGCGGAACAACACCAGAGAACTACACATCAATCATCAAACAAAAAAAACCAAGCACACTGATCATCATCGATGCAGCAGAAATGGAACAGCCAGCAGGAACGATACGCATCATCCCAAAAGAAAAACTCGGAACCATGCACATCAGCACCCATGGGATACCACTCTCCATCCTTATTTCCTACCTTGAAAGAGAAGTAGATCACATCATCGTCATCGGCATACAACCCAAGCAAATGTCCGGCACCCTAAGCGCAGTGGTAAAAAAAAGCGGTGACCAGCTCATTGAACTACTAAAAAAACACAGGTATCAGGAAATACCACCTCTCTAGTACGGATATTTCTTCCCAAGCGCCTCTGTTGATGACAACGCAGCAATCGCCCCTTTCGCACAGGCGATAATCACCTGACGAACTCCACCAGTGATATCACCAGCGGCATACACCCCATGAACAGATGTACGTTGTGCGGCATCAACCACGATATAACCGTTTTCATCCAGTTTCACACCAAGAGACTGTGCAATATGATTCTGTGGCAATACCCCAATAGAGGCAAACACCCCATCGACCGCTAACTGTAATCGCTCACTAGTCTCCAGATTAAAAAGACCAACGGAAGAAACATTACCCTTCCCTACAATCTCCTCAACAATCGTATTAAAGATGAAATGCACTCCTTTCTTCTGGGCTTCCTCTTCATATATCTTTTCAGCGCGGAACTGATCGCGACGATGCACGACATAGACCTCTTTACAGCCGATTTGTTTTAAAAAAATGGATTCAATCAACGCAGTGTTGCCCCCGCCGACCACCAAGACCTTTTTTCCTTTGAAGAAAAAGCCATCGCAGGTCGCACAATACGACACTCCTTTCCCAAGCAGCTCCGCCTCGCCAGGCACATCAAGCTTCCTATGTTCCGTACCAGTACAAAGGACCACGGCACCAACTTGATAGGTTGCTTTCTCGGTTCGAATCGTAAAACCAAGAGACGATGCTGTGATTTCCTTGACTTCCTCATAGAAATGAAAATCAGCATACTTGGCTGCATGCTGCTTCATCTTCTCGACAAGCTCAACACCACGAATAGAATCAAACCCGGTATAATTCTCGATGTTCGGGGCAATCTGCATAAGACCACCCCCACTCCCACGGTCAAACACAACGGTTGAAATCCCAGATCGTTTCGCATAAATCGCAGAAGAGAACCCAGCGGGACCTGCACCAATGATTGCTAATTCGTAATCCATGAAAAACCTCATTGAATATGTACTATTTAGTTTTTTAAACACTCCGCACAGCACAGCGTTTGAAAAAAGGTTTAATCGCCTCGAGTGTCTCATAGACATAGTCTCTTGGATAGGGGATAGTTTCTTCAAGATGTGATGATACAAGTGGTTTAATGACCTTAAACTGTTGAAGGAAATACACCTCAGCGCTTTTAAGCCATTCCGCAATCTTAACGATGTCCTTCTTCGTAAGAAGATTAGGGACAAACGTGGTTCTAAACTCATAGGCTGGCGCCTTTGTTTTTATCAGATTGATGGATGCCTCTATCTTGGAAAGATCCACTTCTACACCTGAAATCTCATTGTACTTCTTCATTGGGGCTTTGATATCCATGGCAACATAATCAACAATTTGCTGTTCCAACAGCTCATCAAGTTTCTCAGGGAAATCACCATTGGTATCAATCTTCACCAAAAATCCTAAACTCTTTATCTTTTTGATAAAATCAGCGATATCATCTTGCAGCAGCGGTTCTCCCCCTGAGATAACGACTCCTTCCAGAAGGTTTTTACGTTTTGTGAGATATGAAAGGATTTCATCCTGGGGAAACAGTTCTGCTGTCCCCAGCGCAAGCTTCTTGTTATAACAGAAAGGACAGCGGAACGAACATCCGCTTGTCCACACGATCGCGCTAATCCGATCAGGATAATCAAGTAACGATGTTTTCTGAAAGCCGCCTATCCTCATTGTGATACAAGGATTTTCTCCCGTAGGTCAAAGGTGGTTCGGTCTTTGAATTCCTGCTGCTTGCCTTTATTCCATTGGTTCACCGGGCGGATGTACCCAACGACGCGGGAGTAAATCTCACAGGCAGTAGTTTTCTGCGAAGACTCACAGGTCGGGCAGAGCTGATGCTCTCCAGCGATGTACCCATGGTCAGGGCAGATGCTAAACGTTGGGG
>LSSI01000019.1 GCA_001595945.1 Thermoplasmatales archaeon SM1-50 | reverse complement strand
TTTTTTTTTTTTTTTTATGTACTTTAATGTAAAAAACCAATATCATTTGTGTATTCTATAAACCATGTTAATGCTTAATCTTTTATTTTATTTTTTTTGTGTCCATGGTAAGACCATAAGAAGCAATACGATAATCAAGGCGCCAAGGAAAAATAGTATCTCAAATCCTGGGAGGGAAAACCCTCTGCTTTGTATAAGGAATGTTTCATAGGTTATTTGTCCTTTTTTTGAGTAGTCATCTGCTTTGACAGGCTGCATAGAAACCCGAATAGTCTGTTCATCATAATGATACCCAAATGACTTTGGTGGTTTTACAACAAGGTAGGCTGTTCCTGTGCCTCCGCCTTCGTCTAAGATTAGTTGAGTGGTAATCACAGCGTTCCAATCTTTTGAAACATTCGTGACATTCAAAAGAACGATGGTTCTGGCGTTACCAAGATTCGTTATCTCAATTGGGAAGACTGCGGTGTCCATTGGTCCGATTTCTTTTACATTTGTTTCGGGTAACGACGGTTGTATCAATGCTTTATATTCTGGAATAAAACTAAGGGTCACAGTATTTTCAGTTCCTTCAATAAGACTAGTTTGTGCTGCTGTCGCCTTGATCTTGATGTATCCTAATCCATAAGCCGGCGCATCATTTGCCACTTGGATTGATACTGTTGTTTGAACTGTTGATATGGTATCAGGCTGAACAATGATCGATAAGGTTCCTTGCGAGACCACCGCTGTACACCACGGCGAGGCGTCTGTGATGGTTATCGTGATTGGAATGACCGATCCGGTTAGGAGATTTAGGACTTCTTCCCCGAGTGCTCCTTTAGCAATAGTGTGGGTAATGACTAATGTTAAGGTTCGTAATTCTCCTCGCGGGACAATTGGTTTGATTATTTCATCCCCCCACGTGACATTTAACGTGCTTTGAATAGCAAAGATCGGTCCAGCTGAGGTAGGAGGGATTGTAACAAGAATTAGATTTACAAGTATGAATCCTATTAGGAGGCCTGCATTTGCAGCTTTGAATTTATTTCTCATGACTCTTCTTAGTATCATATTTTATCATTTTAACTATAAAAATATATCTTAAAAATACATTAAGAATATGTCGATTTACTCTCTTGATCTGTTTTCAGAAGATAAATGAACTTCGAAAAAAGAAAAAACCTTTCTTATTTTCTATTTTGCTTTCTTTTTTTGTTTTCTTCCAGAATATGTTCTAGTTTTCCCCCCAGATACGCTCCTTGGAGAAGTTCTGTATCTCTCTCTATTAAATTTTTCCAGGTTTTCTTTTTCTCCCTTGTGTTATTCATTCCCTTAATCATTCTATATTTTCTAATGAATTCATTGTTAATAACATTTTGGAAGTATTCGTTCAATGAAAACAAGTGATTAGTTATCTTTTGTTTTCAATTCTTTACCTGTTACATATGCTCCAATTATAATTAAGATTAAACCTAGGACCCAGCCAATTGTTGCATTTGGATATGTATCAATAAGAGCTGCATATCCAAATCCGATTAGACCACAAATAATTAACACCACACCAACCAATATAATAGACTGCTTCATCTCAATCTCACCTCAGAATCTAATATCATTTCAATTTAATAACTTATTGAAGACTTCAAGTAATGGATTACTTACTCAAAAAATATTAGATAAACTCCTATCGTCATACAAGCTATATTAACTAATAAAATTAAAAAAAGAAAATTATTAAAAATAGGTTAGGAGAATATTCTTCGTATCAAAAATTTCTCCAAAATTCTTTATACTGAAAATAAATAAAGTAAACCTATGAAACAAGTAAAATCTTGCCGTTCTGAAAGCGCAGCAAATAATTGGTTAAAAAACAATCAAGATAAGATAATAACTGATATTCTATTCAGCGCTGGTGGATTCGCAATAATTTATGAAGAATAGATGCCAGAAGTAAAAGCGGATCATTAATTTGCCACAAAATAAGAAATAAAATCTATGCTGAGGCTTCTGCTACCTAAGGAAATTCTTTTTAGAGGAGAACGATATTATAAGATATCTTATGGGGGAAAGAAATGAACAAAATAATACCAGTTTTACTTATTGCGATTCTGGTTCTAAGTGGATTTGGAATTGTTGTCGGGGTAATTCCAAATATCCTCCTCTTGGATTATCCATATGAAACATCAGAAGGAAATACCAGGATTAAATACATATTTTATTTTATTATTCCTGTTGATCCAAATCGCGATGAATATTTTATTAAGTGGAATTGGAGTGATGGATATTTTACCGATTGGCTAGGTCCTTATACATATGGTCAACCTACTTCTGCATCTCATACTTGGATATATGCAGGAGTCTATGAAATTAGAGTAAAACTCAAAAATATGAATTGGACGGAAAGTAATTGGTCTGAACCACATACAATCACAATCATCGAGGGTGAACCATCAGAAAAACCAATCATTAATGGTCCCTCTTAGGGAATAAAAAACATCGGTTACACCTTCTGTTTTATTTGGACTGACCCTGATGTAGATGATTTTTATTATAGGTGGGTTTGGGGCGATGGACATATCACGGAATGGCTGGGCCCCAACTCTGCTGGTCAAACTATCTGTTCAAATCATTATCATTCATGGTCTCAGAAAGGTAAATATGAAATATATGTAAAACTTAAAGATATGCAGGGTATTGAAATCATCTCAGATCCTCATCTCTTTACTGTGTATGAATTGAAGAAAGCATTTATTGTCGGTAGATATACAAATCTAACTGAGGAAGACGAGTATGTTACCATCGAGGCATTTAACCTATGGATAATATTTTTCAACCTTCTCCTATTCTTTCATTATACCGATGGGGAGACGGTAATACTCTTTTATGATACGATCAGATTGATGAGTATACCTCAATTAGTCATGGATTTAACTGATTTAGTAAGCTAACATTTTTCTTCTTTTTTTATTATCATTTTGTTTTCTTGCAAAAAACTATCTGTTAGAACTATGTCACTGCATCTTTGTTTCTGAAAAGGTAAGTAAAGAACTTTTTGATAAAACAAGAGTTTGATTAGTCATATCCTCCAATTCGCAAGCTTGGATCACCGATTAAGATGAACTCTTCGAGTGTAAACCGATCAAACGGGACGAAAGTGATGTAATGATTCTGTGCTTGAGTCAGCATCTGCGATACGGTTTCACTGGTAGCATAGGCCTCATAAAACCGTAGGGAGAGATACCCGCATCCCATATCGGTTCCTCCAAAAGCAGTCCTTGTCGCACCAATCGTTGCAATCGCACCGCCATTGCTCTTTTTTACCATACACCATGCGAAGGTGGGAAGAGGCAGAGACGCAAGAACATGAAATTTATTGAGAACAAGCCGAAGACCTTCACTTACATACCCCACAAGGTCAGAAATATTAAAATCAAGTTTTGCGGTGAGACACGCATCGAAGAAAATAATCGGAAGTTTATCCCCATTAAACGCACCTACAAGCTTATTTGTATGATACGTAACCCAGATGTTACTATCTGGTGGATGAGTACCAAGACCGATCTCAAAGCCATGGCCTGCATAGTCAACAAACCCGGCTCCTTGGTTTATCGCCTGATTCAGAGCTCGTGCCGTAAACGTACCATCAGATGTCCATAGCCGTTTCGCCGTAAAATTCTCCATAATCTCTTCGGTAAGCAGATTTTTTTGTTCCCCCTCATAACCATTCCGACCTAGGAAGGTATCCCCCCCAACAAGAATGATATTGTGAAACCAGCTTTGGCCAGCGGTTTCTGTTTCATAGTGGATAATCTTGGACACAACGGTTTTCACCTCTGTCGTCCGGACACAGGGTAAACGTCCGAGATAGACATCAGGATAAAAATCACAGATATCATCAACCCCAGGGCAATCCTCATAAATCTCTCCATATAACCCATTTCCGTTGGAATCCCAGCTGCTGAAGTTTTTTTCAGAGTCGTAGATATCAGCATAATACAGATCAGTCAGGACTGTTTGATTCCAATAATGCCCCCAATGCTGTTCAAAAAACCATGTAGTCCGAATAGGTAATGCCTTAATACCTCCAACAAGGAGAACATAGTCAACACCCCAGGTTTCAATAGCATCTTTTATAAAATATTTTATCTTCTCAGCGTTATCAAAACCAGTATAATTCGCATAGATGTCCTCAGTCGTCTTCAGCGTCGTATTCAAACCCATTTGATTCTTATGATCAATTAAAGGCTGCAGTGCCTCTGAATATTTAGAAGGAGAGATGATGACAAGATCATACGCATCAGAAAACACGGGTGACATCGCAGGTTCTTCATAAGTGATCTGAATTTCAATCTGTTCACTAAAATACAAAATATTTTGAGCAGGAGAATATCTAACAGGATAACACTGAACAACAAGAAAGATGATATGCTCGCCGTGATCTAATCCAGCTCCAACGACATAATGATAATGTTCAGTGGGATACAATGCACTATTTCCATAGATTTTAGGGTCTTTTATCGGCTCATCCGCCACATTTCCGCTAAACGGTGTAGGCTCAGTAGCAGGTATAATGTCTTTTGATAGATGAATTTCATTGGTTTTAGAAAAACTTACCTCAACATGAATAATTGTTGTGTTAAAAGGATAAGTATAAACTTTTGTGAAAACCGGTAGCATTGGTTTTCCGGGATCCATAAGCGACGATGTCGCTTCTTCTATCCCTATTGTCATATAAACCCCTTTTTCAGTTAAAACAGGCTCCGAAAGAGCGAACGAGTCTGTCTTTATGTTCAAACCTTTGCTCATGGTATTGGTTCTAGCAACGATTCCTACACCACTGAGCAATAAGATTCCAATTATACAAACTGGCAATAACTTCTTCATAAATTTAAACCTCTATTTTTTTCTAGTTATCTTAAAGAATCTTCACATATATAACTGTTCGTATTTTTATTTTTGACTCCACCTTCGAATTAGTATTATTTTCCAGATGTAGTAAACAAATCTGTGTGGGAAATCTAAGACCTTTAAATCAGAATTGAATCGATCAGAACTTGTATCGGAAAACATCTGTAAGCGTTTTCTTCTCCGGGGGAGGCCACGTAATTTATTGCGTGGAAGGAGGAGTTGAAAGAACGTCTCTTAATTGAAATTGTTCTGACAACCTAAACGTAAAAAGGATCATCCAATGCGGTTATGCTCTTTTTCTCTATAAAATATGTGCAATATTTAGACGTCTATAGATTTTTTTGAACCTTTGAAGAATTACTATAGTCTTATATGAATTAAGAGATATCATACGGTTGTTTTGCTGGAATCCAATCAATTTTAATCCAGAAAATAGGTGGAATTATTGCTTGAATGCCAAAGATAAGATACGGGAGAAATCGTGGGTTATCCCAAAAATTTCGGCTCCATATATTAAACATCGATTTAAAGAAAAATGCATTTCTTTCTGTATTATTACGGATGTTATTTTTGCTTATTCTGCATGAAAACGCAAGTGCGAGATAAATCCCTCCTGTTGCACCGACAGTACCTGTTATATGACCATTATTATCTATTGAATTTTCAGAAACGATGTTGTATGATCCGGTTAAAAATACTCCCCAATCAATGTTCTCTGTGATTATGTTTCCTGATATTTCGATATGATCTGCTGAACATAGTATTCCATTAGAACCATTCTTTATCATAAATCCATTTACAGTTGTCCAATCTTCGTGGATGTGAATAACATCTGAAAGGTTTCTACCATCGATAATCGTTGAATGTACATTTTCTCCTTTTAATTCTAATGATTTAATTATTTCGATATTTTCATAATAAAGTCCACTGTAGACATTGACAGTTCCATTGAGTTGAATAGCGTTAATTCCGTCTTGTATTTTATCAAAATGGTCGTACCCCCAACCAGGTGTTGAAGAATTAAAGTCATCATCTACATATACGACATCAGGTGGTTGTAATGTCCGAATAGGTATTGTTGCTTGAACGGTGATTATAGATAGCATCGTTAGCAGAAACGTAATACTAAATATCAGACTTTTTTTTAATATATTCTCTTTCATTTTTTTCCTCCTTTAAAAATATATGTTTGATTAAAATAAATAGAAGTAATGCATATATAAAAGTATCGATTACATAATTTTCATAACAAATGTTACGATAAAAAAGTCATCTAAACCATAAAGTTGATTATTTAATGATCTCTTTTCTTTGAAAATATAACCCTTGAAACAGAAGGATGAATAATATTACAAAGAGTTGATATTTTAGTGATCAAATATCAAATGTTAAAAATAGAAAACAGTATATCTCTAAAACTGTGTCACTGCTTTTTGTTCTCCCTGTTTTTTTTGTTTATTTTTATTGGTTCCAAACATTTAAATAATATAACATTGTTCCGATTTCCAACCTGTTTTTTAAGCAGGGGAGGAACAAAAATAATAAGAAGGAGGAAAAAACATGAAAAGAAAAATAATTGGTATTTTTGTATGTATGCTGATACTTGCTACTTGTTTACCTGTGACAGGTAAAATAGGTATTGAAAATGACATGGTATATAGTTCACCATTTTTCTCAAATCCACATAATCTTGTCATACGTTTAAGAAATATTTATATTAAAGAATGTGGTGATGACGGTTCAAATGAACCAGGGGAGTGGTATTTCTACATCTTTATGTTGCCTAAATTTTTTCATTGGAAAACTGATATCTATTCAGCTAATGATAATATTCCTGATCAAGCACAACATTTTGGAAAATTATGTAATTGTCCTGGAGTGAGATTTACCCCTCAGCGTATATTCATAATTGCTATTGACGATGATAGAAGTGATCAAGGAGTTGTCAATCCAAGCGAAATATTAGATTGGACAAGTATCAGGTTCGCACCCCCAAAAGGCGACTATCCTGAAACAAATATGTATGAAGAAACGTTCAAATGGTTGAATATTTACTTCAAAGCTGATGTCATCGTACAATTCTATTACTGAGGTGCAAACTCAGTAGATATAAAATCTTAAAACATATTTCTCTCTCTCTCTTTTCTTATTTTGATTATTTGCACAAAAAAACCATTATCAATTATGTCTTTGAAACCGTGTTACCGCTCGACTTTTTTTATTTTCTTATCATAAATTAAAAATTTTTTGAAGAGGTACATCGATTTGCAAATACAGAGGAAAGAGAAAAGAGAATAAAATGTTGTTATAAAATGAGACGAGAAGCATGGAAAATTTTTAATGAGATTAGTCGTCAGCCTCTTAAAGTTTTCAGATTGATTGCAGTAGAGAAGGAAATAACAAAGGAACGCAATGATATCTATAAAACATTACTTTTCCCCCTTAAATCTACTTCTATGATAGCAGATTAAGTAACATACAAGAATTTATTTTTGTCGTTTCCAAACCTTTACATGAATTCAACTGTTAAGATACTAGGACATGCATTGACAAGGCAGAAGAATTGTATTTCAAAGGATGGATGAAAGGATTTTCCATAAACAATACGAATGAAGATTAAACGAATATATCTCTTATCACTTCGTTTTATACACTTGTATCTTTATTTAGATGCAGTAACCGCATTATAAGTAAGTATTCTATTAATTCCAAGGATCGTGGTTAACACCGGTAGAACACCAAAAAAATGTGCATCCTCTTCAATCCGGTAGCTTCCCCCGAAAAAAATCTTTTTACACAGAACTGAAAAAAGAAAGGGTATGCCAAGAACATCTCCTCTGAGTATTGAACGGGTTACATTTTTTGTTAAATC
>LSSI01000018.1 GCA_001595945.1 Thermoplasmatales archaeon SM1-50 | reverse complement strand
ATTTGTTGTTCCGTCATGTTAACAGAATTTCCATATCTTCCACTTAATTTCAGGGCACTAATGCCTTGAGTAGGTCCATAACAACCACTAAAACAATTGGTGACTATCAGGGTAAGAATTCCTATGATTACGAGTTGTTTTTTCATAATCGTTCTGTCTCAGATATCATCGTCTTGGTGCTATGGTCACACCAACGAACAAGAGAATGATTCCAACCGCCAAGCATTTCGTTTTCATTACTTTACCCCTTTTGGACCTTTTTCTTTTGATTTGGAATTTCTATTTAATTTAAACACATACAATATGAAATACATGTAAAAGCAGTAGGGCCACTAATTAATAGTACAATAATAAAACAAACAAAAAATATTGTCGCAAATATAAGAAATAAAATATTACCTGCAATGCAGTCAAACCAAAAAATCTGTTGACACAGAGAAAACCATTCTGATGATGTTACAGGATGATTATCCTTGCTTGTAAAGGAATTTAAGATTGCTTTTGGATTTGTTTTTAACAAAAGAAGTGTTTGAACTATCTGAGAACGATTTAAATCTCGTAGGGTATCGTCTTGTCTTGCTTTTTGGATACATAATTCTGTGAATCGTGCGAATGTCTTATCATCCATTTTATTGATGATATCAATGGTTTTTTTCAGTTGTTCAGTTCTATTATCTCTGATTGGAAATTGTAATATGCTTCCTTCCCCCATCCCAAGATATTGCGAAGTAAGTATATTCTGTTGTTGATTCGTAGCTCTCTGTGTCCGTGTTGAGAATAAAGGTGAGACATTCACGGTTGATTTCACGGTCTGATACCCCACCACATTACTCAACGAACCCAGCACAAGAAGAACCACTGCACAGAGACTTACCACTATCAGAGGTTTCTTATCCATACTTTCCTGCCCCTATACAGTATTTTAAATGAATGTTCCCCTATAAATAGGTTACAACCAACAATGAATTGAAATATATACACTAATATACAAATTCAGAGCAAAATATGCTATCTTCTATACATATACAAAAAAGTAGGGGTAAAGTGCCTGAAATTGAATAATCATTAAGATATATATAGTAATATAGGATATATTGAGCTAAAAATACTCCATATATAGCCATTATTCAAACGTTGCAGTAATATATCCATTTATGGTAAGGTGTCAACAGATATATCTATTTACTATTTATGCTAGCATCTGCCTCTATTTTACTATTCATCACCCTATCGTAAATCTTCTTCAAATCCTCCTCAGACTGACAATTATAATGCATCAGGTCCACATCTCCTTTTAAACTGTGTCCCATAAGGATTTTCTTAATTGAAGTCGGTCCACCTCGTCTATCCCATTCTTGTGAGAAGAATTTTCTTAAATCCTTTGCTCGAATTGGGGCATTTCTGAAAAGATGAATCATATGAGTCTGGGAAAAGAGTCTCTCTAATCCACAGTCATTATGAAAGTAAGCAAGGTATTCGATGTAAGCTTCTTCCGCTTCTTTAGTAAAGAATGATACCCTGCTTTGGAATGTCTTGGTTGTCTGACCATTCGATGGATTATGGTTGATGTGTATTATCCTATTTTCAATATCAATATCCTCAGGGTTTAACTGATACATTTCCTCAGCCCTCATCCCAGATGATGCCCCAAGAAGAACAAGTGCTTTTATCTGCTTGAAATATTGATGCCCTTGGAAAAGAGATAACGTCTGTTGTATCATTTGTTGATTGATTCTCTTTGGATAGTAAAAAGGGTCTGATGGTAATTCGATATCCTTTGCCCAATCAATACCGAAGTGAGTAAGGAACTTGATGATTTGATACATCTGTTTTTTGTAGGTAGCGATAGCATATTTCTCTTTGATTTGTTTGAAATACAAGATGCTCTTAGTTTTATCAATCTTATAGTCAAGATATAGCAAGTAGTTCTTCAGATAATGATTTACCTCTTTCATATGACCTTTCGATATCCCACTTAATTCAAAAATACTCATATATTCAGAAAGGTTTTTTTCTCCGAGAAATAGCTCTCGTGTCAGGGAGACGTCATAACCAACTAGACCACGAGCCCGGTACAAAAATCATACTCATACTACTGATATGCAGCAACCAGAATTTCTATTGCTTTTTAAATGTTTCAGTGCATCAGAACTCGGCGTGTCTTTAAAATTCTTATATATAGGTAATAGGAAAGTCTCCTGGGAACCCATCAGAGATCGTTGGATTTTGTTG
Source organism: Thermoplasmatales archaeon SM1-50 (assembly GCA_001595945.1). Classification (GTDB taxonomy): domain Archaea; phylum Thermoplasmatota; class E2; order DHVEG-1; family DHVEG-1; genus SM1-50. Next base: position 5,670 of record LSSI01000018.1, on the reverse strand, counting down.
TCCAAGGAGAGTTAACCAGAATTCAGCCAACCGAAATGACTCCTCAGCAGAGACTACGCCATCGTTATTTCCGCTTGCTCCCCATGTGTTAGTATCTGCTACTCCTCCAAAGCCGGCTATGAGCAAGTCTGAGAAATCTGATCCATAGGAGATCTGATTTTCGCTGCATGACATAAGTACGACCCTATTTGCCGCTGAAAGACTTTCAACAAATCCATTCGCAAACGATTCCGCTGTGCCTGTAAATTTCTTTTGATTACCTATGTTCAATGGTACTGGTCTATCGTTAAACCCACCGCTATAGCAGCTATCAACAATCAGACAGAGCCCTTGACACTTAATCATGCTTAAGAAGAAGTTCAAAAGGTCATCCCAGATTATTCCATACCATTTTGTATATCCATTATACATAACAAGAATTTCGTCTGATCCATCTGGTTCGTCTTTCGGTGGTAAATCCCATGGTATGCCTTGGCTTTTATAGAGATGATCGCCATGTGTTGTCAGATAAACAAGAACATAATCCTCACTCTTTGAGTTTTTTCTCAACCAGAGTAATTCTTTGATAAGATTTTGAAGGGTTGCTTGAGCGGCTTTTAGGGTATGAATGTTGCTGGCTTGCCAATAATTAGGCGACTGAAGGAGCATGTCATATAAATCGTCACAGGCTTCCAGCATCGATGGGCGGTTTTGATCAGGATAATCTTCATAAACTCCTACTGCAAATAATAAAGCCCAATATCTCGATTGCGATGTTTCTGCACTTTGTATGTTCTGCTTTTTCAGACTTAAAGCCCCCAATCCAGCGGTACAGGCTGGAGACACAAGAAGTACAACACAAATAAAAGATATAATGCCTACGCCCAATTTCATTTTTCCATTCATAGTATTCCCTCATATATCAAAGTAGTATAGTAATTATAATATTACAGTCATATAAATTCTTTTCGCTGTGTACTCTCAAATAAAAAAACAAACGATTTAATACGACGCAACTATTTCAGGGTAAAATAAAACACAATATGGGATCGTTATGGAGGCAATAATCCTTGCAGGAGGCTTTGGAACCAGACTACGACCATTTACCTTTACAAAAGCAAAATCGCTACTCCCAATCCTAAACGAACCGATGATTTCCCATCTAATTAAAACACTACCAAAAAAAGTCGATACTGTCATTCTCGCGGTAAACTATAGAAGAGAACAAATCGAGGACTACTTTTTTAAACATGATTTCGGAAAAACCATTCTTGTCAACGAAGAGCCAGAGCCACTTGGGACCGGTGGGGCTGTTAAGTTTGCTGATAGATACATAAAAGGAGCTTTTTTTGTGCTAAATGCAGACATCATCTGCTCCTTAAATCTTACAGAAATGCTCCGGTTCCATAAAAAGAAAAAAGCAATCGTAACAATATCACTATGGCCTGTCGAGAACGTCTCTGAGTTTGGCGTCGTTGATATTAAAAAAGACGGCACAATCACAAAATTTGTTGAAAAACCAAAGGCAGAAGATGCCCCCTCTGACCTTATCAATGCAGGTGCTTACCTACTTGAACCACAAGTTCTTAATTATATAGAATCCGGAAATCTTGTTTCTATGGAAAAGCAGATCTTTCCACAGATCATCCAGAATACTGGGCGGTTTTTTGGTTACAAATTTAAGGGATATTGGTGTGATGTCGGCAGAATTAGTAGCTACATTAACGTCCAATCACTGCTTTTAGAGAAACAAAAGAAAACATTTGTTACAGGAGAACAGTGTTCTATCAAAGGAAAATTGTACCATTCCTGTGTCGGAAATATGGTTCGAATTGGTAAAACAACGACCATAGAATCTAGTGTTCTATTTGACAATGTTAACGTAGGGGAGAACGTTTTATTAGACCACTGTGTAATCGGAGAACATGTTGAGATTGGAGATGGGTCAATATTACGAAACGTTGCGGTTGGTGATAATGAACGAATTGACAAACACGCAAATCTTGACAATTCGGTCGTGTGGAACCAGCCAATACCAGAAGGATACCCAAGCAAACAAATTGGAAATGTGATTGGTGAATAAACCAAACAGGCGATCAAGCAGATTTTTATAACAGGCAGCTCATGTGCTTTCTCATGAATCAGCCTATCTCAAAACAAATTTTCCGGGCATATGATATCAGAGGATTGTATAACAAAGACATCTCCCCCGAGGTGTTTTACAAAATTGGTCTTGCTGCAGGCACCTACGTAAAACACGCTATAAAAGGAACGCACATCACAGTTGGAAATGATATCCGTCAATCAAGCTTGCCTCTTGCACATGCGTTCATCGCAGGTGTCACTGCGACTGGAGTGCATATCAAATACACTGGGACGACTTCATTTGGACAGACACTTTTTACTGGAGGAGCGGTGCAAGCTGATCTGATTGCCTATGTCACAGCCAGTCATTTGCCCCCTGAGTGGAATGGGATTAAATTCTACTACGGCGACGGCGTAGGTTTTCCTGAAGAACGACTCATGGCGATCAGAGACCTTGTGATGCAAGATACATACAAGTTAGTCTCCTGGGATGCCATCGGCCAGGTAGAAGCTGTCAATGCACAAGCCGCCTATAAATCCTTCTTTCTCTCCCGTTTCAAAAGCAAGGGAAACCTTACAGTTGCTCTCGACTGCGGCGGCGCAAGCATGACCCTTTCCGCACCAGAAATCTTCAACGCGTTAGGATTCCAGGTAATACCAGTATATTGCAACCCAGACCCGACGTTCTCAAAACGGCCATCAGATCCAAAACCAACAAATCTCACCACGCTTGTCAAGACCCTTCAGAGACACAACGCTGACTTTGGTGTCGCATTCGACGGTGATGGGGATAGGGCAGTTATTGTTGATAACACAGGGCAGATACTCTCCGCAGATCAGACCGGCATCATCATCGGAAAACATGGATTCAAACAGAAGAAAGGGACCATCATTGTCAACGTCGAATGCTCCAAATCCGTCAATGAACAGCTCCAACCCCTTGGTTTTTCCATCAAACAAATACCAGTTGGTCATACCTTTTTAACACTAGAGGCAAAACAAGAACAGGCACCGCTTGGCATCGAATCCTCTGGGCATATTATCTTGCCTGAATATTTCCTTTTTGACGATGCACTGGTGGTTCCTTTGAAGATAGCAGAAATCCTTGAGCGGGAAAAAAAACCCTTACATGAGCTGGTCAGGGAAATCCCAAGTTATCCGACAAAAAAAGAGGAAATCGACTGCGCTGATGAGATAAAGTTTGCAGTCATCCAACAACTTAAAGAATTCATGTCTAAAGAATTTACGCAGGTAAATATTATGGATGGCGTTAGGGTTGATTTCAAAGATGGATGGGTGCTGATCCGTGCATCAAATACTAGCCCTATTATCCGATTAACTGTTGAGGCTGATACCATGGAACTTCTTTCTGAGTTGACAACCCGGTTTATGATAAAAACACAGGAAATAATACAAGACATGCATACAGCAGCATAAAGGGAGCAGAGATTATGACGCGACTGTTTGGCACTAACGGCATCAGAGGGGTCGTCAATCAGGACATGACTAATGAGCTTGCCTTGGGAATTGGAAAGGCCTGGGGCACCTATCTAAAACAAAGGATTTCTCGGCCGACCTGTGCCGTTGGAACAGACGCAAGACTCTCGAATCATATGTTGAAATCAGCAATCACCGCAGGGCTTCTCTCAACCGGTTGTAATGTCGTCGACATCGGCCTTATCCCAACACCAACGTTACAATATACTGTCAAACAAAAGCGGTTTGACGCTGGTGTTATTATCACTGCCTCGCATAATCCACCTCAATTTAATGGTATCAAAGGGACAGCAAACGATGGGACTGAACTTACGAAAGATGTTGAGGAAACGATAGAAACGATCTATTTTTCAAGGCAGTATGATACCTCAGATTGGGGAAACGTTGGTACACCTTCCACCTGGGATGGTGCGATAGACCTATATTTCAACGGGATTCTCTCAAGAGTCGATACCCCTGCAATAAAAAAACAGAAATTCCACGTTGCTCTCGACTGCGGAAACGGTGCCGGATGTCGTACCGCTCCGATCCTTTTACAAAAGCTTGGATGTAAGGTGACTAAACTAAATTGCAACCTTGACGGTACCTTCCCTGGACGGCACTCAGAACCAATCCCTGAGAACCTCACGAAACTTATGAAAAAAGTCCGTGAGAATAATGCTTCATTTGGGGTCGCACTGGATGGTGATGCAGATCGGGCGATTTTCATTGATGAGAACGGAGAATACATCTGGGGCGACAAATCACTATCCCTTGTCGGCAAATACATCACTTTTGAGAAGAAAGGAGGAATAACAGTTACTCCTGTGACGACCTCAACTTGTTTCGAAGATGTGATTCGCCAGAACAAAGGGGAGGTTGTGTATACAAAAGTAGGATCTCCCATTGTTGCCTCTGTGATGAAAAAAAACCATGCAGTGTTTGGTGGTGAAGAAAACGGAGGGCTTATCTTCCCTGAGTTTCAGTACTGTCGTGACTCTGGTATGTCTCTCGCAAAAATCCTTGAGATTCTAGCAAGAGAGAATCGACCACTTTCTGAGCTTATTGCAGAAATACCATCTTATGAGATGTTTAAAACAAAGATTGCGTGTCCAAACGATAAAAAAGAGCATGTCATGAATCAAATCGTTGAACACATGAAAAACAAGAGTGATGTCCGAGATATCGATAGAACCGATGGTGTGAAGGTTTATCTGAACCATGGTTGGGTACTAATGCGTCCGTCAGGCACAGAACCGATCTTTCGGGTGTACGTAGAATCAAAAGAGAAATCCAAAGCTGAACAGGTAGCAACGGCCTACAAAAATATTGTCAGATCCCTTATTGAATGTTAATGGGAAATGATTGTTCTATTCATCTTAAAGCACACCTCCTGTCATCTAGGTAAAACTTATAAATAAGAAGGCTATACGCTATCAAACCTTCGAACTAATGAAAGGAATAGGAAAAGATAAATACTGAAATGAAATGTAGACTCATGGAGGTCAAAGTATGGCTGAAAAACCACATCTGAATTTAGTAATTATTGGTCACGTCGATCACGGCAAGTCCACACTCGTCGGAAGAATCTTACTTGATACTGGGCAATTCCCCGCGCACATGGTAGAGAAATTCAAGGAAGAGGCAAAGGCGAAAGGAAAAGAAAGTTTTGCTCTTGCATGGGTTTTCGATCAACTCAAAGAAGAACGAGAGCGAGGATTAACTATTGATGTTGCGCATAAACGATTTGACACTGACAAATACTATATCACAATTATTGATGCTCCTGGTCATCGAGACTTCGTTAAAAACATGATTACCGGTACATCCCAAGCAGATGCAGCTATTCTTGTAGTAGCTGCACAGCATGGTGTCATGGCACAGACAAAAGAACATATGTTCCTTGCCCGTACACTCGGTGTGAAACAGATGATTGTTGCGATTAACCAGATTGATGCAACACAACCACCTTACGATAAGAATCGATATGAAGAGGTAAAATCTGAGGTAGAAAAACTCGCAAAAAGCGTCGGATACAAAGATGAACAACTCCAGTATCTTCCAGTTTCTGCCTTCGTTGGAGACAATATTAAAGAAAAAGGGAATATCAGCTGGTGGACTGGCGATAGT
>LSSI01000017.1 GCA_001595945.1 Thermoplasmatales archaeon SM1-50 | reverse complement strand
ATATTAGCTACTCCTACATTTGGAAACAAAAAAGAGATTTTTAAAGACTGCTACATCGAAGCAACTGGTGATATTGAACCATCAGGAGGCTCTTTAATAAAATATGTAATGTGGAAAAACTTCTGGTTTCGCCCTTTTGGTGATGACCGTGCCTTTGTATTCCTCTGGTTGATAGAATGGATGGAACCAGATGTAACTGTTACTATCTATCAAGAAAAAAATGGTGAAATTCTCTGGCAAGATACTGATCTAATTGGTATATGGGGAATGAGACTAATTTGGTACAATGGAATCTACACTAATGATGGAACCACAGAGGATCAACTCGTCGTCAATCTTCAAGGAAACGCAAAAGTTGTAATAGTCTATACCGAAGACTAAAATATTTTTTTTTTAAAATTGTATAAAAATTATTTTGTTTTCAGAAATCGTATCAGTGCATTAGTTTTTATATTTTTATCATAACATAACATTTAAATTGCTTTATCTATTAAACAGGTCTATCCTCTTATCACAGGGAAGGACTAAAAAATTATGGAAAAGAATGTGATACGTAACTCACTGATTATATGCATAATACTATTAGGAATCGGGGCAAGTGTAATGTTTTACACACTCCTTCCTGGTGATGATAGAAAAAAACAAGCTATCGTGGGGATAGTAACAGTCCCACGAACACAGCTTCTTACCAAAACATATACCCAAATGAAAGAAGAAGGCTTACTAGAAAATATAACCATTATTGATGACAGAATCAGTCCCTATGAAAACCAGGCGGTTATTCTTGAAGTTTTACGAATTCGGCATAGAGGGTTACTTGAAAAATTATTACAACCAGGCAGATTCTGGAAAACAACGCCATTGTTCTATTTTATCTCAGAGATGGATGGAATGGAATATATCAGCAAGGATGTCGAACAACATAGGACGGTAACTGAGGTGCTGTTCAACACCTGGGATACCATATTTCAGGAAAATAAAGTAGTACGAACTGCAATGCAAGAACAAGAAACATCACAGATCACTCTTACTATCGTCGAAAGAGAAAAAAAAGGAATTTTTGGCCTGCGAACCAATGATATAAAAAAAGATACTTTTACCGTGACCTATTGTTATAGAACAGGAAGATGGACAGGAGATGACTCTTTTGCAGACCATGATGGATATGGATATTACCTAGGAGAGACCTTTGAGGTCTGGTTCAATCTCTATCAACCTGATTATGACAATGATTTCATCCCTTACTGGACCGAAGTCAATATTCTTGGGACTGACCCATCCATAAATGATCTGGCTAGAGATCCTGATGGAGATACAATCCCACTTGATTGGGAATGGAAATGGGGATATGATCCATGCACATGGGATGACCATAGAAACCTTGATCCAGATATGGATAGCATCACAAACATCAGAGAATACCACTTGGAAAAATACTTTGCCGATCCCTTCATTGAGAATATTTATGTGGAAGTTGACTATATGGAACGAGGTGGGTGGAATGATCCGCCTCATGTCTTTTATGAAGAGAGTAAACAAGGGCTTATCGAACGATACGCACAACACAATATAAAAGCATTTTTTGATGACGGATGGCCTAATACTCCACCTAACGGCGGCGGACAAGCCGTCCCACATCTGGAAAAACTTTCTCAAGACGCTGGGACGATACTGCAATATTATAATAATTATTTCCCTGACGACAGGAAAGGAACCTTCATATACCTTCTTATAGGACACGGCGGTGGTTATCAACATCCTGCAAAAGGAAACGTGTATGATACCATACATATCTCCTATGCTCCCTTAGGATCTTCTCTGAAAAGAGTTTTAACAAACTTTATCGGGTATGGCTGGGTGCCAACACCACGAGGAATACGTGTCGGGTTAGCGGGAGTGATATTGCATGAACTAGGGCATTTTGGCGGCTTGACCTCAGATTACTTTGAAGGAGTCGATAACGTTGGCTATAATCTTATTGGTGGCGCATTGTTTGATCGACTCCAAGGTAAAGAATTTAGAGAGACATGGGGGAAGTATAGAAGTGTGATGAACTATGCTTATACTTATAGACCTAACCTGCTAGACTATTCTCATGGCCTGAACGGTCAACCGTATGATCAGAACGATTGGGACAACTTACATCTCGGTGGATGGAGTCGGACGTCTCTAGAGGTGGAAGAAGCATACTATTTAGTGTATGGTGAAGAATGGGAATCAAAAAGAGAGCAGTTGATCTCAAAAGACATCGATCTTATCGAGACACCCCCAATAACAGAATATGTCTACGATCAGAATCTCACAGAAGAATATATTAAAAAGATTGGGGGTTGGTCTCCAAATACTCGGTGGAACGTGGAGTGGTCTGTCTACCGACTCGTTGAGCAAGAACGATTCCCACAATACCATGACATCATAGTATTGGTTTCACCAAAAGACATCGCAAGTAAATACCATCGGTTCTGGTCGTTATACACGCAAGGCGATGTTGACGTAGAGGGCAATATTTGGTTTGCCCATACGATCCCTTTCTCTACACTTTTTTATAGCTTGAAAAAGGTTTAAATACACCGGAGAAATCTTTTTTATGTAGAGGGTAGGAAAGTAATGAAAAGAAAATGGTTGTCGATTGGAATCGTTCTCTTGATTCTTGAATTATGTGTTATACCATTTGCTAATCATGCTATTCCTCAGGAAAATAAGACATCTTCAATCCACATTTCAAAGTCATCTACTACATTAGATGCTGACTGGTGGCCGATGTTCCGCCATGATCTTCACCGTAGTGGATATTCGACTTCATCAGCTCCTATGACAAATTTCACCTTATGGACATACACTACCAATAATCAGATCGTTTCATCACCTGCAGTTGTTGATGGGAAGGTATATGTCGGCTCCAAGGACAACAATGTTTATTGCTTAAATGCTGCTACTGGTGTATTGCTCTGGCAGTACAACACAACGCATTTGGTATGTTCTTCCCCAGCACTCTTTAACAATATGGTCTATGTTGGAACCAATGACCTTCCTGGGCTCAATGGAAATAAACTGTATTGTTTGAATGCATCAAACGGAGAAAAAATTTGGGATTACACAACAGGAGATGATCCACTCATGTATGGTGTATATTCTTCCCCCGCGGTTGTTCAAGGACGGGTCTATGTCGGCTCAGGAGATCATAAGGTGTACTGCTTTGACGCGGTCACGGGAGCAAAACTGTGGGAATTTATCACAGCAATGCAGGTTGGATCGTCCCCTGCGATAGAAAATGGAAAAGTATATATTGGCTCGCAGGACGGCAACGTCTACTGCCTTAACGCTACGACAGGGACACAGATTTGGTCGTACCCCACACAAGCTCAGATCGATTCGTCTCCTGCAGTTGTTAATGGAAAAGTGTACATCGGCTCAGCAAAGATGTACTGTCTGGATGCAGAAACCGGCGCCCATATTTGGGATAGACAACCAAATTTTTTATATTCCTCCCCAGCAGTCTCAAATAATCGCATTTACTGTGGTTCAGTTGATGGCCTGTACTGTCTCAACGCTACGAATGGAATACTGCTCTGGCAGTATCCAATAGGCCCTGGTGATCTGGGTATGTGGTCCTCACCAGCAATCGCTGATGAAAAGGTCTATGTTGGCGGACGCGATGGAAAGATATATTGTCTGGATGCGAACCTAGGGGAAAAATTATGGGACTATCAGACTGGGTTTCCGGGCTTCCCGATTTTTTCTTCCCCTTCGGTTGCACAGGGCAGAGTCTACATCGGTGATAATCTGGGGATACTTACCTGTTTTGGGGCAGTGAACAACCCTCCACTTACACCTCATATTAACGGTCCGGAGACGGGAGTAATAAACGTTGAATACCGATTCTACGCTGAAGCAATAACGGATCCTGATGGCGACCCGCTTTACTGCTTGTGGGATTGGGGCGATGGAAACATAAGCGAGTGGCTTGGTCCATATCCCTCAGGTCAAGACATTAGTGAGTCATACACCTGGATCAATACAGGTGTTTACGAGATTTGTGCGAAACTTAAAGATAGCTACGGAACAGAGAGCAATTGGTCTGATCCGCATCTAATCACGATTTCTGAAAACACGCCACCAGATACTCCGGTAGTAACGGGACCTACCTATGGAAAAGTGGATGTTACCTATCTTTATTATTTCGAAACAACAGACCCAGAAAATGACAACGTGTACTACTATGTAGACTGGGGAGATGGAACGAATAGCAGCTGGGTTGGCCCCTATGGTTCAGGAGAGCCGATCACCAAATCACATACCTGGTCTAAAAAAGGAACCTATATAATCAAGGTAATAGCAAAGGACCCTTATTTTAATGAAAGCGACTGGGGGATTCTTACCGTGACTATGCCTTACTCCTATACCCCCCTATTTAAGGAATTCTGGATGAAAGTATTTGAGCGTTTTTCCCTTGCATTCTCGATACTACGACATCTACTTAGGTACTAAACATTTACTCTTTTTCATTTTTTTCTCTGATTCGCTCAACCCCCCCTTTTTTATTATTACCTCTTTGAAAAATCGTGTCAATATCCTCTTGGTTTTATAGGATAGATTTTTAAAGAAATAATTGTTATAAATAATGGAGCGGAGGAATAAATTATGAAAATAATATACTTAATTCTTGCCATAATATTGTGGTGTTCTATACCAATTTTAGGATTGTTTAGTCTATTAGGATTAATATTTCTTCTATTGGGCCTTGTATTTCTTCTAAAAGGCAGAGAAATTAAATATTAAAACCGTGTCAATGTCTTTATGATAGGAGTTATTTTTTTAAAATCGTGCTATAGATTGAAACATATCAAAATATAGTACTGTGATTTTCTTTGATGAACCTCGATAAATTTTTTATGAACCAAATATATTCCTCAAAAAGTTTATTAATATAGATATTTATTTTACCCGAGTCGTATCTCATGAATAAAAAGTTTCTCCTCCTAGTTATGACATCTGTATTTATCGTCGTTTTGTCTAATTCTACATCCGCAGTGGAATATAAGATACTGGATGATCAATCAACCATTATGATACCTGCTCCCAATGAAGCTATCGGTGAAAACATCAGGACATGGGCATCCTTTTTCAATAGTAAAATTACAGATACGAGAAGGCTCATATCGATACAAGAAGCCAACATTTATTCAAAAAAAATAACTACCGTGCATACACAACGGACTCAAACATCTTTTCAACCAGTAAGCATTCAGTTGATTTTCCAAATTATCCTCGCCCTGATTGCCACCGCTATCTTCATCATTTTTAGTATCGGGGCAATTCTTAGTGTAGTAGCTGGTTTTGTAGTTTCGTTATGTGTTATTATGCTTGTGTCAATAGCGATTTTCCTTATAAAAATCATAAATCCAAATCCCTAAAGAATTAGCATCTCATCTATGTTATTAATCCCGTAGTTCTAAGGATATGTCTTTTCAGGTATACATGATTTTAAAAACTCGAAAAAGGAATCAAAAACAAATATTTAAAAGACAAAAATGAATCTTTAATACAGAAAGAGAGGTGGCGAAATGAAAAAAGCAAAATTCATATTTGTAGCTGGAGGTATCACTTCTGGTATTTTTGGTATGATTTCAGGCCTTTCATGGGGATTTGGTCTACTGCTCTTTAGGAATATCTATTCCTCGTTATTAGTCGTCCAGGAAGTCTTTCAGATTTTATTCGTAGCAACTGCAGTGGCAACGGTCTTGGTAGGTGTTGGATTTACTCTTGATGAGATACTCCCCGTGGTTAAGAAATAGGATTGTTGCTAAAAACCTTACAATTGCATTCCGGGTCAAATTCGATATGTTTTCATTTCACAGATAAGAATTGTGTTTTATTTTTCTACAAATGAAGAGATGAGAGTATTTTAATTAATTCAACAGCATTGTTTGTCATTCTCTTGAAAATTATAATACGTGTCAAAAAGATTTGGAAATGAGAACCATAGACATACAAAGAAGATATAAAAATAAATTAGATAGATTAGGTCCCTTCAAGTCTCCATCATCCTTCCCTTTTGAAATTTGAAATACGACAACTGTCTAACATGTCGTATGTTTATAATGAACTAATTGTTATAAACTCTCCAGGTGGGGTTAATAGTATGAAAATAGGGATAGTATACTATTCAAGAATAGGCAACATGAAACACGTCGCAAAAACCTTAGAAGAAAAATTAAAAGAAAAAAAGCTGATGTGGACCTCACTGAAATCGAGCATGTGAAAAAACCTGGTTTTTTTTAAAGCATGTAAAGCAGGGACAAAACACTTGGAATTACCAATGAAAAATACAAGCTTTGATATGGGAAAATACGATTTGATACTAGCGGGTTCTCCAACATGGAACGGGCGTCCTTCACTGTTTATGAAAAGTTTCATCAATAAAGCACAAAACATTAAGGGCAAAAAATTAGCTTTTTTTAGCACTGAACTCAGTCCTCTTTATGCCAGAAATCAGTTTATTGAAATCATGAACAAAAACTTAGAAAATGCAGAATTACCACCAGTCGATAGTTTCCTAGCAATGCAATTTCGAAGAGGAAAACTTATTGATGGAGCACAAAATATAGATACATTTGTAAACACTGTACTAGAATCATAGAATAAAAGGTGGAGATATCCTCTTGCAAGCATCCAAAATAAGCTTGTTAAATTTACTTTTGATATAATAATCTCTCCATCGTGCAGAATGTTTTCTCTGATAGCATAAGGATAAAAACAACAGGGGAAAATTGTGTTAATAAAATACCTGTTCTAAGAATAAATCCTTGTGTGCAGGGAAAATGATATATATGAGCACAGGATCAAATAAGAAAGCGTTTCTTCCAATATTGTTATAAGATAAGTCTTTCATTCATTTCTTTATGTCGGTCTATCATGATAGTATTAACATAGTAAGCAAAGGAGAAAACGATATCATAGATATTACTAAAGACATACAAAAAATCGTATCAAACTCTGGATTAAAAGAAGGCTTATGCGTTGTGTTTGTTCCAGGTTCTACTGCAACACTTTCTACTATGGAATATGAAGATGGATTAAAGCATGATGTACCAAATGCCTTGGAGAAGATAGCACCAAAGAATCAAGAGTATCAACATCATTTAACCTGGCACGATAATAACGGAAGAAGCCATGTAAAAGCCACTCTCATAGGACCAAGTCTTACTATCCCTTTTCAGAATAGGAGCATATTACATGGCACATGGCAACAACTCGTTTTTATTGAACTTGATACTCAGTCACGTAGGAGAACTCTCATTGTACAATTAGTAGGCGAATAGTTGCTTGTCCAACTGTTGATCATAAGGATGTAGGAGTAGGGATTCCCATCAGTAGAATAATGATTAGAGTGATGGAGAACACATATTTTTTAATTCATATCCAGAATGTTGTAAGGTTCAATGGCGGGATGCCAGTCAAAGTTAATCAATGAAATGGTTTTTGGAATCAGTAGTCCACCAAGTTGTCCAGGAATAATTTTTGGGAATCGATACGATTGATTCCAGTAGTTCCGATGCCATCCGTTAAAAAAAGAATCGATAAAAAAGGCGCTTTGTTGGTTTTCAAAAAAATTGTTCTCTCGAACATCGCAGTATGCTGTAAAAATAAGACTAACACCTATTGAATTGTTCGTGATACTATTTCTTTTTATATAGTTTCTAAAGCGTGTCACTTGAACCTCGATACCAACTCCTTCTCCGTCACCATCAATCCTATTCCTGGTAATTGTAAGATTCCCAGTAATAACGTTTTGAATGCCATAGAAACAACCCAAAATACTGTTATCTGATAAAATAACTGATTCAGTTTCGACAACCAATATTCCGTAATAACACGATTTTACCGTTATCTCATGAATGTGACTTGACACACAATTCCTTATCATTATACCAATGAGATTTGTCTCGTTGTTTCTCTGGATGGTAAACCTCATGAATTCTACATCGGATTTGTTAATCAGTACGATTTCCGAATCATTTTCTCCTATGATGACAGTTGTATTTCTCTCTTCACCGGAGACAATAATAGACTTGTTAATCACAAGATTTTCAGTGTACCAGCCACTATATACAAAGACGGTGTCTCCGTCACTTGCGCTGTCAATCGCGTCCTGAATCTTTGTGTAGTTCCCAATACCATTCCCACCCACATACAACCATTGACCTCTTAATGGTGGTAATGAGGGATTGTGTTTCGTATCTGATGTTATTTGATTTGACACACCCACAAAAGAAATCGACAAGAATATAACTAAAACTAGGAAGAGGATCAGACGTGTCTTCATTACTTTCATACTATATATAAAATAAAAGTATTTTTGATTATTTAAACCTTTGTTCGTATAAAAAGTATACAACTAAGGAGCGGTAACTTCTCCACACTAACATGTTTAGTTGTCTATAAGCTCAATTTTAACCAGAGAACTTAACCATAACCCTGAGTCGGTCAACGAAGGTTCTGTATCGACAAATGCTATTCGCAAAGGACCTTTTGAAGTGTCATTTAGAAAAAACTCGTTTTTTTCATAGGCGATAATCATAGTAAGATTTCCAGTTCCGATTTCAAAAACAGTTTCATTAATTATAGTGGCATTTTATTTTTTCCAAACGTACAAAAAAAAGATACATGAGAATATACAAAACCACATGAAATACAACGCTATGGTTTTACTTGTCCAACCTCAGCGATATAAAGCATATGTATTTAAAGAATAAGATGTTAATAGACGTCAAAGGAGAAATGCCGATGGCGATAGGATTTGTCCTCCTGCATGTTTCAACAGTACATGAAAATGAAGTATTCAATACACTTTCTAAACTACCAGAGGTCCTCGAAGTCCATCCAGTATCTGGGGAATACGATATTGTGGCAAAAATCAAAGCAGAAGATTATGAAAGCATCGCAGAAATCATCATAAAGAAGATTAAAACAATCCCTGGTGTCACAGACACCAAGACCTTAACAGGAAAGCATCTTGGCTAAACCAACACAGATAAAACAATACGGGGTTATGTTTTATTCATTAAATAGGATTCATATAATATATTTCTATGTTCAATGCAGGGAGATAAACCTGTGGTTATTGGTATGACAATGAACGACAAATGACTATCCATTCGATCAAATCTAGAATATCGGAAAGCTCTTGTGCAGGACGTTAGTCGAAGTACGCCGAATTTTTTTGCTGTAAAGCTACTTTTTCATAATAAACCCAATTGCAACCTTACCGTAGCAGCACAAATAAAACCCAACCAACAGGATTTTCTCGTAATTTTTATATGCCTCATACCAGTTCCCCGTCCAAATGAAAAAACTACCGGACGGGGCTCCCCTTATCCTCTACCTTTTGCTTATCGCCGCCGCGGAAATCACCGTCGCCTACGCAAGCCCCGAGGCAGGTATTATTTTCCACATAGTAATCCTATCATTGCTCTTCATCCATTCTGGCTTTACCAGCAAAGACCATCTCGCATTTATCAAACTACAGCTCTTCACCATCAAAGACAAAAAACAACCCTCAAGCCTGCTGCAGACCCTAATCAAGAAAAAAGCAAAACTCTCCTCCCTCCTGCTCTCCTTAACACTCATACCCCTCATACGGATTCTAAGCCTTGTGATGCCATTATCCCATTTCCCTCACATCCATTGGTTCATCATCATCGGCGCCGCAGTCTACCTCTCCTTTTTTATCCTACTCTTTCAACAAAAAATAAAGATCAAAGAATGCGGACTGCGACTCCCCCAAAAAAAACACATACCTCTTGAAATCGCCGTCACCCTCCTGGGAATCCCCCTAGGAGTCGTGGAATACTATATCCTAAAACCTCCTGCACTTATCGACACTATTTCGTTTGACACCATCATGATTACGATCCTTATTCTATTCTTCACGACAGGCCTGATGGAAGAACTCATTTTTAGAGGACTACTTCAAAAAAAATCCATAGATATCATAGGGTTCTGGCCAGGGATCTTGTTTGTTACACTTATTTTCGCTATCCTGCACATCGGCAACCTCTCTCTCTTAGATGTGCTGCTTGTGTTCTTCATCGGTGTAATATACGCACTGACCGTATCAAAAACAAAAACCATCATCGGCGTTAGTCTTTCCCATACCCTGGTTAACGTCGTCCTCTTTATCGTACTCCCGCTAACCATAGTCTAAAAACCAAGTACATCAATGATTTTTACAATCACAATTAACGCAAACATTAATAAAAACGGAACGATCGCGATGTTAAGTCGTTTGGATAAAAACTGCGTGCGGTCTACCGGATGAGACGACAGCAACATCTTTGCGATCAGGAAAAAGATCAACGTAATCGTCCCGATTAGGGCAAGCGATGCGACCACCGAGATTGTCGTGGTAGTAACAACAGTAGTTGTGGTTGTGGTTGTCACAGTCGTGATCATTTCCCCACCATTTAAATCCAGCTTTTTTATATGATATAAATAATATATACAAAACTTCCTATCTAACCTCTTATATATATAATTTATTGTTTTTTCAACAAAAAACGTAATAATACCGTTTCATCATCCTTCTCTGAACCATGAAAATCAACTACAAAAACCATCCAATTGATCTTCTCTTTCTTCTCCTCTGCAGCATCATCCTTATACCCCTTTGCCTGCTTAACGCTCCAGAACCCCTCCGAGTAATCCTTGGACTTCCCTTTATCCTTTTTATCCCTGGTTACATCATGGTCTTCGCGTTGTTCCCCACAAAAAAAACAGACCATGGCATCGATACCCTTGAACGCCTCGTACTCTCCTTTGGACTGTCCATTGCAGTCGTCCCACTGATCGGCTTGCTACTCAACTACACTCCTTGGGGGATCAAACTTGAACCAATCCTAGCATCCCTGCTTTTCTTCATCCTTGGAGTCGGACTGCTTAGCATCTATCGTTGGAAAAAAACAAAGCCAGAAGAACGATTTACCATCACATTAAATCTAAGCCTTCCAAAAGAGGGAAACAGCGTCGACCACGCTTTAACCGTCATCTTATTTATCGTCATCATAATTGTCATCGCCTCCCTAATATTCATTATTACCATGCCAAAAACCGGAGAAACCTTCACCGAATTTTACCTCCTTGGACCAACCGCCAAGGCGGAGGGGTTTACACACAACGTTTCCAAACACCAAAACACTTCTGTGATCATCGGCGTCGTCAACCACGAACATCGGCTAGTCAACTATACCATCGAGATTTGGCTTATTAACCAATCCACTACAAATCAGACGGGTGAAACCCAAACCATCTACCACCAGATGAGGTATCTCGATACACTTTCCACCGGCACCCTTCCTCATCAACCTGTGAACACGACAGACCCCTGGCAATCCCAATGGACTTACATTTATACCTTCCGAATCAACACTACCGGCACCTTCAAACTCGCATTCCTACTGTTCACCAAACCAATGGAAAGCTATAATACCACTGTAGATTACCACGAGATTGCAGATGAAAAACTCAGTAGCGCCTACTTAACAACCCATCTTTGGATTACTGTCATTGAAGATAACAGATAGACTTTTTCAAAGGCTTTTTTTCTCTTTATCCAAAAACCGTATCATATCCACTACAGGAATATCCTATCCTTTTTGCTTCAACAATATTTATATAGTTTGAAAAGAATATAAATGCAAAAATATTAAAAAAATGAAAAGAAAATGAAAGGGAGAATGTATATGTCTTTTACCAACGATACTCAAAATAAAATATACACTAAAAGACACGTAACAAAAAAGATACTCGCAACCTACCTCATCAGTATCCTTCTGATAGGGACTATTATACCACCTATCAACACAACAATAGTAGATACCTGGTGGAACCCCCAGTGGAATTACCGCAAACTTCTTACTATGAACACTACACAAATATCTGGGACCCTTGTAAACTTTCCAGTCCTAATAGAAGTCACAGATAGCGATCTTGCATCACATGCACAACCTACAGGTGACGATCTCGCGTTTATACTCTACAGTGACAATGTTACAAAACTTGCCCATGAGATAGAATATTACAACAGTGGCATGCTCTATGCATGGGTCAAAATCCCTCGGTTGAGCAATATAACCACTACCAGGTTCTGGATGTATTACGGAAACCCCACCTGTGCTCCGCAAGAAAACATCACTGGCACCTGGGATAACAATTATGTTATGGTCCAACACCTCAACGAAACCGGGTCTACCCAACATGATTCTACTTCCTATCACAATGATGGACTCTCAACAGGGACATCTCCTACACAGTATGGCAAAATCGATGGCAGTCAACAATAC
The DNA here is from genome assembly GCA_001595945.1 of Thermoplasmatales archaeon SM1-50. Lineage (GTDB taxonomy): Archaea > Thermoplasmatota > E2 > DHVEG-1 > DHVEG-1 > SM1-50. Next base: position 11,953 of record LSSI01000017.1, on the reverse strand, counting down.
AATAGCAATGATAAAATCGTCATTAACAATATCACCCATTCACCAAACGCGCTAACCTTAGAAACATGGATCTATCATGACAACACCTCATTTATCTACGTTGCCTGCAAAGGAATATATTCACAGACAAGCACAGATTGGATTCTTTATTTAAGAAACAATCAACCAGCGAATCAAGGCATTGACTTTAGCATTAGGAATCACTCGCATTTCATCAGAAAAGGCGACACACCAGTCGGCTCATGGTTCCATCTCACCGCCGTATACAACAACGGATGTGCTGCTCTCTATTTAAACGGAACAAAAATAGGTATATCATCAGGATGGCCTTCGATCTCAAATAACTACCCACACCTTGGCTTGGGAAACGATTACCTTGGAAACGAAGGAACAACCTATCCTATGATAGACGTACGGCTTGATGAACTCCGTCTTTCAAAAATCGCTCGGAACCGCAGTTGGATCAAAACCAGTTATAACAACCAAAAAGACCCTACTGGTTTTTACAGTATCGGCAGTCAACAACAAGCACCATCAAATGATAACCAGCCACCACTCTTTGGAACTCCTACCCCTGTAAACGGATCAACTAACATTCCGCTTAACCTCTCTTGGAACATCTCCATAAGCGACCCAGAAGGTGATGCCTTTGACTGGAATATAGCCTGTAGTAACGGACAAGCAAATAGTGGTGAAAATGCATCGAATGGTTCTAAGGCACTTGTCCTAACTGGGCTTACATATACAACCATTTACACAGTCTGGGTCAACGCAACAGACCAAGATGGTAGTGGCCTATATACACGTGAATGGTTTCTATTTACAACTCAGGATGAACCTCCAAATACTTCACCAGTATTTGGCACACCATCCCCAGAGAATGGTTCGTTAGACAACCCTATAAGCCTCTCATGGAACATCTCCATAAATGATCTAGAAGGCGACAACTTCTCCTGGTCTATCCAATGCAGCAACGGACAAGGAACTAGTGGTGAAAATGCATCAAACGGGACCAAAGTCCTTGAGCTTTCTGGACTTTTATATGCAACGACCTACACGATCTGGGTCAATGCGACAGATACAGAAGGAAGCGGACAGTATTCGCGCGGATGGTATATGTTTAGGACACAAGATGAGCCTTCAAATACACCACCGGTATTTGGTCCACCATCCCCAGAAAATGATTCTACTAATCAACCCGTGAATCTCACATGGACCATTCCCATCTCTGACCAAGACGGTGATGTGTTTTCGTGGACAATTCAGTGCAGCAACGGACAAACAAATAGCGGTGAAAACGAATCAAATGGAACAAAAACCCTTGCGCTTTCGGGACTTTTATATACAACGACCTACACGATCTGGGTTAATGCAACAGATCAGAACGGCAGTGGTCAATATACAAAACAATGGTACACATTCACCACACAACAAGAACCGACAATACACATGGCTATCATTAAACCACTGCAAAATAAATTCTACTTTAACGACATCGAACAAAGCATCACATTACCACGAAATACCATAGTCTACGGACCAATTACAATTACCGCAGAGGTCAACTCAGATGTCGGCATAAAGAAAGTGGAGTTTTATGCAGATGGAAAGCTGCTTGGTCAGGTAAATGAAACACCCTATGAATGGTACTGGAAGCCTATTATTCAGTTCAACGGCATATCCCTGACGCGCACAATCAAGGTCATCGCATATGATACGGATGGCAGAACTGTTTCTGATGAAATCAACATAACGAAATGGAGATTCCACATTCTCCCCTGGCTTGTGATTGGGACAACCTTTGTTTCAAGACTGGTGCTACATACCAAAGTGATAGGACTGTTCTACAACATTCAAGAGATGCCGTTCAGTATCTCATTTTATACCATTAAGGGATATTATAGAACCGTTGGTCTCACGCAGAGAGGAAGTGGCAACATCAACCTCAAACATTGCACCGGCGGCATGCTCATCGGGCCGATGTCACTAACCTACTTTGGTCGTCACCATAAGTTCGCGATAGGGTCGTTTACGTTCATTGGGACTCCAACGATTGAGAGAATTGGGCTACTTCAAGCGCTTCAAAATCGAAAGTCTTAAACTAATGAAGAAACAGATTAAAACATGACCTCCTAGCAGAGGTGTCATCTCACACACCTCCAAACTTTTTCTTCAAACCCTACATCATACTATCCTCATCTAATAAAAGTCTCTCTCAAACCTTCAGCTTATTTAAATAACGATTTTTTAACCAAAACAATCATGGATCTATTGAAAAAATAAGAGAGAAATCTTCAGGAAAATTAGAAAAATTTATAGAACTCAATCTTCTATCCGATGACTATGGCTGCTGAGGATATCTTAATAAAATTTTTTGTTATCCTCGCATTGCTCTTTTTTTTCCCAAAGTGGTAAATAGAATAACAAAACTCCCTGATGCGCTCACGGAACTTCTGATAGGAATCATCTTAGGGATTGTTCTCCCCAGTTTCTTTTTCATCGACGATATGATAACCATCCTTGCAACTATAGGAGTAGTCACTCTCTTTGTCTTCTCAGGAATGGAGGTTGACACAAACTTCATTGTAACGAATAAAAAGTTTTTCATAGAACATATAATACTCCATATCCTTGTTTTTTTTTATAGTTGGAACAGGAATCATTCTGTATCTTCAAACCTCACCTCAAATCGCCCTGCTTATCTCCTTGGCACTTACGACTCCTTCAGCAAGTTTTATACTCTCATCAATAAGAACAATTGTGAAAGAACGGAAACAATGGGTTGAAAGCAAAGCACTGGCTGGAGAGATCCCGCCATAATCTTAATGGTGATTTTACTAAGTCTCTCTGACATCGCTAAGCTTCTTCTCTCGTTGGTCACCTTGATTCTGTTAATTACCTTACTACCCGTTATCCTTGAATTTTTATTTAAAAAATTGTTTAGTAAATTTATTGGATGTGAATTTTCCTTTATATTTGTAGTTGCCATGATCTCAGCGTTTATCACTGAATTCGTTGGGATTCATTTTTTGGTCGGCGCATTCATCGCAGGGTTTATAGCAAAACGATTTATCATTGACATCGTCAGAGATGAGTCTTACGAACATTGTTCAGAGATTTTTGGTCAACAACTTGTCATCGGATTTGGATACTTTACATTGATTTTCGCTCCTTTCTATTTCTTTTCAGTTGGATTAAATATGAAAAGCTCCATGTTTTCTTCTGACACACTCCTCCTAGCAGTCCTCATCTGCCTCATCATTGTTCTTTTACGTATCAGCATCATATCTATTCATCGCATTGTTCGAATCAAAGAAAAAATCTCTAAAGCGATTACTATTAATGCACTCTGTATTCCGACCCTTGTTTTTACGTTTGTTATTACAGATATCTTAGTAAAACAATATCAGATAACTGAATCGATTTACAATGTTCTGATGTTATATGGAGTTTTTACCTCAATCTTTGGGACGTTTTTTGTCCTCGTTGCGTTACGAAAAAGTCATCTGATACAACATCAGTCACAAACCACAACATCACTAGAAAGAGACTAATTGTTGCCTTGTTACAATTAGATATATAGGACTATTTCATAGGTTTTTTAACTAAATAAGCTATGAAATAGATATCTATTCTAAGCTCTTTCAAATTACTGGGATTCTTATATCTCTTTTTTAAACAGTAGAAAAATCCAATCTTCTTAAAAGTTTGATCCTTATAAGAGAATCATTGGTCAATCAACATCTAGTCATGACAGAGATGTTTTACTCCACAACAATGCACTCATAATAACATAATAAGACCGATTACCATACTAAACACCATTGCCTTTCTTCCTAAAAAAGTCACTCGCTTTTGTTATGGGCTTTGGGGGATAATTAGTACCCCGTCGATATTATTTATAACTTTTGGGTCTATTGCACTGGCTTGTACAATATCCGCAGTGATTGTTATCCTGTTTAAAACAGTCGTAAAGAAGTTATTAATTACTATAGGAAATTGATCCCAATCTGTTGCATTGTACACAAACCCCTGTAGTGGCAATTCGGTCCGCATTGGTGGTGCGCAGTACCCGGGTTGTGGCCATACGATTTCATCCTTAAACCATACAAACGTATCATAATTAGTTAAATGAACAGGTATCACATCAATTTCATCATCCATTGGATTCATCTCAAATTCATCGATGAGATAATTCCGTGCTATGACAGTAGCATTTTCAGGGTTTACACCTGATCCAGGATCAGCGAGATAATCACCATCGATTATACAGGTCAGGTCTGCTTTTCCATCGGTTATTAACAAGGTCACATGTCGGTTCGAAGGTGTAAATACACTTGAAGCGGTAACGGTATCGCATCCAAGTAAAAAACCACAAGATGTTGCTGCTAAACCAGGCATTGTGTCAATACTATCGAGAGTCGATAATACTGATGCGATTGTCTCATTGGTAACCTTAGTCGAGTTGAGTACAATCTTTGTGTTTAAAAACCCCGGGTTACCTCCAAATTCGGCTATGGTCAGTTCCACGAAACCATCCTGCGGGAAAATGGATTCATTTGCAATTGCTGTGACAAATCCGTTTCGTATGAAATCCAGATCTTTCTTTTTAATGGATCCTGAACCATCAATAAGGATTAAGATCTGTGTTATCTCATCAGGTCTCACTCGTCCAACAATCGCCGTCACATTCATTACAGCAGACTCGCCTGGGTGAATCATTGCGATATTCTCCCAAAATCCGGTGTTATTATCATAGCTTCCACTCGTTGCTGAATATCCCACGAACGTGAATCCCACCGGCAATTGAAATCGTAACTTCACTCCTGAAACATTGATATTGCCGTTGTTTAGTACGGTTATAGTGAAGGTCACTGGTGTGCCCATTATTGGGGATTCTGGATCAATACTAACCTGAACACTGAGATCAGACAGTGGTTCTATCAACACAGAGGAAAACATGATAGAAGATGCAGGATCGCTATTAATGATCATCACTTCTATCTGTTGAGCTTCTAGATATTCAGGATGGATGTACATGGGGTAAATGACATGTTCGCCAAAGCTCCACAACCCATCTTTTTTTGCCTCGGTATCGATATAGTCATAGGCTTGTATCTGGAGACGTGTGCTTCCAAAGGAGATTCCTATGGTAGCGTTTAGACTAATAGCCTCTCCGCCCATATGCTCCAACACAAGGTTGTTGTCAATAAGTTTTCCTGTAATCGTGATGACTGGTCCAGGGGATGTCTGTGGTGCAGAAAAAAAGAAATAAGCGATGGCAGCAAAAAAAATCACGGTCAATGTTAATAGAAGTAGTGTTGCAGATAATTCAATAAGAGCATGGCTCTGAGCCGTCACATACTTATATTTGTTTTTTTTCATACCCGACACCCAAATAGTAATATCGGGAACGATACTTCTTCAGCAAAGCTAGCGGAGTTCTCGTTCATGGTCCTAGCGTTAGTATTTCCAGATGGCGAGTTGAGATCGAATGTCTATAACCTCGATAATGAAGTTCCCAAGTGAAATGTTATATTCAATATCAAGTGTCTCATTTCCAACAGTCATTGAATAACTCAAACCAGAATTCACAAACGCAGAACTATTAAAAAAATCAGCCCATGCCTCTGGGAACTCTGTTGTGATATTGATATGTGTTACTTCCGTTATGCTGTGTGTCGTCCTATTGATGTATTCATTGGACAAAACATAGGTTCCATATCCTGAAACAAACGATTTGCCTTCAAGCCCTGCGATATTATATAACCATAGGGAGACGTTTGTAAAATTCGTAATCGAAAACAATGGCTGACCAAGCAGAATGCTGCTTGGTGGTTGACTAAGGATTAACGTACCTGCCTCAAGGCAGAGGACTTGATCGACGAAATGAGAGTTCTTCGAGGAATATAGAATGTCGCTTGTGGTCGATGAAAACGAATCAGTTGCATTTGAAACTGTTATCATAAAATTATCTGATAGGATTTCCAAAGTGTCATAAGTCCTCCCAATATTTAGGATCGGGAGTTCCTCACTGCCAAGAGTGATATAATTTGTTAAAGAGACCGGTTCCCCAAATAAGGAAAGCATGTCAACGGTGTATTTTAATTGAGTAAATTGCGTCTGAACCTCGTTCATATGCTGCGCTTCTTTTTGTTTCAACCAATTCGGGACATGAACTGTTTGTAAAATACCAACGAATGTAATGATCAACCCGATGAGGAGAACAGTGGCAACAATACCAACAACACCACTGTTATGAGACGTCAACTTTCTTTTCTTACTGTTCTTCATATACACACGCCCTGTTCGTTAAACATATCCATGGAACACCATCACATTGCGCTCACTATCGATGATTAAAATCTCACCGTGCTGATCCTCTGAAAGCAGACAAGGAATAATAAGTGATTCACCCATGCTCCAGAGAGAATCTAATTTTGATGTATTGTCCAAAAAGTCACCAAGGATTAGATCAGTGCGATTGTTCTCGATGGTAAGAACAATGCTAGAATCAATGGAAAGCGGTTCTCCTCCACGATGATACAGAATAATATCAAGATTTTCAGAAGTCGTCCCAAGGATCTGAACCGCAGGAGGAATCTGTGAAAAAGAAAATGAAAACACACTGATATATAGGATTGTGAAGAACCCAACAGTCATACTTAAGAGAAGTAATGTCTCCAGTACCGAGGTTACCGCAATTGATGATGATTTTTTCCTGTTGTTTTTTTTCTTTATTTTCTTCACCCTTCCTCGCTAAACCTTTTCTCCACTTTCGTATTAGTAATATCGCTGGTATGAGTACATCCAAATTGTTGATACATTAATGATTCATTTATTTAAAAACTTTACTTGAAAAAGCAAAGGTATAAACAGTATATATCCAAATTTGTGTGTTATTGTGTAAAAAAGAAAAAAAGATAAGCTAATTATTGAATTTTTTAATACAGAAATTAAGGTCTATTTCTCTAGAGTACTATCGAAGATATTCCTTGTAATAAACGAAATGAAAAACGATGGGTCGAACTTTAACATGCTAATTATGTTTTATCGGCGTAAGCTTCTTATTTTCCCACACCGTGATAAACGCACCAATGATGCTTGGTGTGATGAAAAATAACGTAAACCAGAACAAGGTAAAGCTGATGCTATTCTCCGGTGGGACGTTATATACAGAAAAGAGGGCAACGACCACTGCATCCCGTGTCCCTAGACCATACACAGAGATTGGGATAACGGCAAGGCTGCTTGTGACCGCCATCATGAAGACAAACGTGATGTACGGGATGTGGATGTTAAACAGAAAGCTTGCGATGAGATATAGTTCCGTATAAAAGACAATCCAGCCGAAAAAAGAGAAAAGAAACGGCGTAAGTAGGCTTCTAAAGCTTGGCATATCTTCATAGAATGATTCAATGGGGTCCTGGATATATTGTTGTATGATTTGGAAGAGTTGTGTCTGAATGAGTTTCTGAAAGAGATGTTTGGATGTCTTTTGTCTGAAGAAAAAGAAAAAAAGAAAGGTCATAATAAACAGCAGCAGGAGTATCAGGAGATAGAGATAGGGGTATTGCCCAAGGAGAAACAACCCGCCAATGGAACCTAAGATAAAGATGGAGATATAATCAATGGTGTTAAAGGTGATGAGGTTGCAGAGGCATTTTGGCAAGGGTGCTTTGCTTTCATATTTGAGGTATAAAGCGCGAAGGAATGCACCTAAGCCACCAGGGGTGATGAACCCGTAGAAGTAGCCAATTAGCAGGTTTTTCAGCGAGTAGATAAAGCTGACATGGATACGTTGTCGTTTAAACACCATCTGGCATTCTATGTTAATAACAATTAAAATGACAGGGGTTCCAAGAAAACAGATGGCCACGTAAAATGGGTTAAGGAGCGAGATTACAGAAATGATTTTTCCTATATCAAATCTCCAGAGGACATAAACAAAAAGAACCAAGCCAATAAGGGGTAGTAGTTTTTTCCAATCCATAGGTGCGCAGTGGGGTACATTAGCTTTTTAGTTTATTTAGACTTTGTTTTCATATTAGAGGTATTGGAGAATAAATAAAAAAATTTGTATGTGTTCTTATAATAAGAAGGGTTCATGTTTATTACATTATTACAAAGAGTAAAAAAAACGAAGCATAAACCAAGAAAAATTATTTTAAATACAAAAACACGCGGGACAAATGTACATAGACAAAAGAGATTTGTTTTACCCCGTTATTGCTTCTTATAAATTTCTTGTAACCTCTTTTACATACGGATCATAATTTGGGTTCTCCCAAATGTTTTCTGGCTCTTTTTTTATTTTTATTGGCAAAAGCAGGATGCGGTAGAAAATACTAACAAATTTTTTTCATTAAAATATTTACTTACTTGTGAATCAACATGAGGTCAAAAAACTAAGGCGTAATAACTAAATAACTTTGCTGGCATTACCCCCATTTATCAGCTATGCCGAAGAAAAACAATTCAAATGAACAATCCACAAAAAAAAACATGATGGTACCAAATGATACAACAAAAATCAAAAGGAAAAATGGTACGTTAAACAAAGCAACAAAATCAGAGATAAAAAAACTTATTAAAGAACGTAAATGGGAGAATCTACGAGGATTATTACATAAATGGTCACCAGCGACAGTCGCAGATCTAATTCAAGAAGCAGAAAAACGTGATTGCATCGTTATCTTTCGGTCTTTATCCAGAGAATTTGCTGCAGATGTTTTTTCTGAATTAGAACCAACAGCCCAAGATTCGCTTTTAAAGAATTTAACCGATAGTGAGGCATCCACGCTTCTTGCTGAGTTACCCCCTGATGATAGAACAGCCTTATTCGAAGAACTACCCGCCCAGATAACACGACGGTTACTTGAATTATTAAGCCCTGAGGACCTCAAAGAAGCCCGTCAACTCCTGGGATATCCTGAAGAGAGCGTCGGACGTCTCATGACCCCTGACTTTATCGCCATCCATCAAGAATGGACGGTTGAAACCGCTCTGAAGTACATTCGCGAGAAAGGAAAGGACAGTGAGATACTTGCGATGATTTACGTTGTTGATGACGATCAGAAACTCATGGATGATTTACGCCTCCGTCAGATCATCCTTGCCAACCCATCAGATAAAATATCTGATTTAATGAATTACTCATTTGTATCAGTTAATGCGTACGAGGATCAGGAGAAAGCCTATTATCTCATCAAAAAACATAATCTATATGCACTACCGGTTGTCGATTCACAAGGAATACTCCTAGGTATCGTGACCGTTGATGATTTGATCGATGTTGGTGAAGAAGAAGTCACAGAGGATTTCCATAAAATCGCTGCGATGAGCGAGCTAAAACTTCCTGACAAAATACGTGATGCTCCGGTTCAAACACTGTATCGAAAACGTATTGGATGGTTGATTTTTCTTGTTTTTGTCAATATTTTCTCTGGTGCCGCAATTGCACTTTTTCAGCAAACCATTGCACGATATATCGTCCTTGTTCTATTTATGCCGCTGCTCATTGGCTGTGGTGGTAATGCAGGGGCACAAACCTCAACACTTATGGTCCGTGCACTTGCCACAAAGGATGTGACGCTTCATGATTGGTACTATTGCATTGGAAAAGAAGCAGTAGTGGCAGCAGCGATCGGGATTACTATGGGATTTGCTGTTTCTCTCATTGGGATTTTTCGCGGTGGTATGATGATCGCACTTGTTGTAGGTCTTGCGATGGTCATCATCGTGTTTGTCGGAAGTCTGATTGGTATTTCGTTACCATTTATTTTCACACGTGCTGGCTGGGATCCCGCTGTCGCAAGCGGACCACTTATCACCTCTATAGCAGATGTTGTCGGTATTATTCTGTATCTTTTTATCGCGACGATGCTGCTTGGATTTTAGAAATGAATTTGCATCTGTAGAATAAATTCAAACACAAGAAATAATTTCTTCATCTCATAAAAATCGGTTTTTTTTTTTAATATTTTTTTTAGGATGACTATTGAAGATATCCGTTCTTAGTATTTTTTTATAAAATGCATACAAAATACAAAAATAGATAAATTAATTATATGATAATGTATATTCATATACTATAGCTAGGATGGTGGACCATGAGGAGTGATCTATGGAAGAAAGGGATAGCAGCAGGCATGACATTATCCCTAATACTCCTTATCATTGCTGTGTTTGCCCCCTCATTTCCCGCAGTAAACCTCTTCCCTGGAACTCCTGAAAAAATTGATGCTACAACATTTATTTTTAGAAATGTCAATTTCACCATACGAGCTAGTGAGGCGATTCCAGTTAAATACCTGATGTTTAAAATATATCGAAGTAACACCGATAGTTTTGTTGCAGAGGTCAATTTCACTTTACACGGAATAGAAAATTCCGACCCCTCCAACGCATTTGTAGTGACTACCTTAACCAACACCTCAAATCTTCCTTTTAATGATTCATGGGGTTTTGGATATGATGAGATGACAGGTAATGAAACTGACTATGATTACGGGTATGGATATGGGCCGTCTGGTTCATTTAATCTAAGCATTTGTTATGACATTAGATATACAACCCAGACACCTGGAACGTATTATGCAAAACTATTTGTCAACTCCGAAATCTATACCTACATCTCTGAAAAATCCACGACATTTACCATTCAAGAAACATATGTCCCACCACCACCAGGAGGAGGTGAACCACCATCGAATGATCCACCAATAGCCAATGCAGGTGGCCCCTACAAGGGAATTATTAACATCCCCATTGTCTTAGACGGCTCTAACAGCACCGATGATGTCGGAGTGATCGGCTACTGCTGGGACTGGAAAAACGATGGGATTTATGATACCAACTGGTCCAGTTCAGCCTATGCCACATACGCATACAACGCTACTGGCGTGTACACCGTACGCCTCAAGGTTAAAGACGAAGAAAATCTCACAGATACCGCGACTAGCGTCGTCACCATCAATGGAAATAACATCCATGCACCCGTCGCAATCGCGGATGGCCCATACAAAGGATTGACCTATCAAACAATTAGATTTGACGGTTCCGAAAGCTACGGCATCAACGCTAGCATCGTCAACTATACCTGGGTCTTTGGTGATGGTACATCAGGGCATGGTCAAAGACCAGTCCACGTGTATGAAACCGCAGGGACCTTCCTCATCGTTCTAACTATAAAAGATTCAAACAGTCTTCAATCCATCGATTCAACCACAGCAAAAATTCTTTTAGATGCAAACCGAAATAACATCTCTGATATCATTGACGAGGCCATAGGAACTCCAATCACAGAAGCCGACATAGAATTGATTACTATTAATAGCGACCAATACTATCTTGTTGACATCGACCATGACGGCTCATATGATATCCTTTACAACCTAGCACTTAACACAAAATCCACTCTCGGCAGGCAAGATGGAAAACCGTTGATTGATATCGACAGTGACGGGATTTGGGATTTTGTCTACGATCCTACGTTAGGAACAATAGCGCCCTATGAACCAGGAAGCGAACAACTGCTTACGCTACCGATAATTTGCGTAGTTGTAATTATCATTAGCATTATCGTTGTCATACTAGTTTTCTGGTTGTACAAAACCGGGCGTATATAATACACTACAATGCGAATAAGCGAATAAGCGAATAACGAAAAAAGACAGAAGAGTATTTTATCAATTTTTTTCGTTCTACTGCTTTTTTAACTTCATACTTTGACAGAACCCTAGAAAATTATTTTTTCTTGCTTGTTTCCTATAACAAGCCACAGTTAAAATCTCTTCTTAGCATTTCTATAACACTCTAAATATTTATCATCTGGTTATGCAGACTTCCATCCCAAAAAATGTTATGAGATAGAACAAATTTCTCCTGGTGTATCTCCTCCATTGCTAGAGGTGGAAGATGACGATCGGGTACTTTCGCAGCCCAGGCAACA
>LSSI01000016.1 GCA_001595945.1 Thermoplasmatales archaeon SM1-50 | reverse complement strand
TGGCCCATCATAAAAAAAGCGTTTGTTCAACGAGGGATCAACTCAGAGCCATTATTGGCTCATAGTTTTGAGCGAGTCATGCCAGGGAAGGAATATGTGAGCAGTATCCGTGATTTCTGGCGTGTCTGCTCAGGGTGTACTGCTGATGCGACAGTTCGTGTAGAAAAATTTCTTCGAGAGGTACTCAATACTAAGGAGTATCCTCTGACGGTCATGGACCGGCCGATTGAATCAGAAACAACCAAAGTAGTTGAGAATTCATATCGTGCGACTATTCTTGCTTTTTTAAACGAATGGAGTGTTTTTGCGGAGCGTAACGGTGTCGATCTCATAAAAGTTATTAAAGCGATAAAAATACGTCCGACTCATAGTAATATTATCTTCCCAGGGCCTGGTATCGGTGGGTATTGTCTGCCCAAGGATGGTGCTTTGGGATTCTGGGCGTATCAGCATATCCTTGGGTTTGAGGATGGTGATAGTGTTTTTAAGATTACACCACAGGCAATTGATATCAATGATACCCGGGCATTACATGTCGCGGAACTAACGAGAGACGCACTTCGTAATATGGGGCGGTACATCGCTGGTGCCGATGTCCTCTTATGTGGTGCGAGTTATCGTCAAGATGTAGGTGACACCCGGTATAGCGGCAGTGAACTGGTTGTACGGAAACTCACCGAGATGGGAGCAGAAATACGTGTGCATGACCCATATGTCGACCATTGGTATGAATTTGAAAAACAAGATGTTTATCCTGCTTCGGGGCATTCCTGGTCACGGTTTTTCAGAAACCAGGATGAACTGATGAACCTACGTGTACATAAGAATCTTTCTGAAGTGCTCAAGGGTGTTGAGGCGATGATTGTCGCTGTCCCGCATCAACAATATCTCCACTTAAATCCAAAGGATATCGTCACGTGGGCGGGAAATCCTATTGCAGTGGTTGATTGCTTTGGTATTCTGTCTGATGAGACGATTACACAGTATTTTAAACTCGGTTGTGAAGTCAAAGCCCTAGGACGCGGGCATATACAAAGAATAAAAGAAGCCGTACGTAAATCTTCGCATTATCCGTCTCTCCGTAGATGACACTAAGACGGTATTTGTCCAGAAAGTTGGTGTTGACGCATTTCTCTTGTAGTCATGTGAGGATCTTTCTTTTTAATCGTATGCTGCAGTAGATATATATGATTTATTTCATACTTTATTTGTAGATATACTTAAAAAGATGGAGATCATTTCCCTTCTCGGTCGTCAGGGGGAAGATAGGTATATGAATAAAAAAACAATCACACTTCTCATCATAAATATCGTTGTTGGTAACATTTTTGTCACTGGATGTATCACAAACAATGAACCCGCACCCTCTGAACAAACAGACGCAGATATAGCGGTAACCTTTGTCAGTTATTTCGCAAATGATTCATTTATCATACCATATAACACTCTGTTTAACGACACCCTTAAAACACAGACGACACCAGAACAACTCCAACTTATCTGGAATCAAATCGAGGCAACGTACGGGAATTTTACGGAGATAATTAGCACAAGGACAACAGAAGAACAAGGATACAGCGTTGTATACGTCACCTGCAATTACGATAAACTCGGCTTGCTGGACACACGGGTTGTTTTTGATGATAGTCAACAAATTACTGGTTTTCAGTTTGTTCCTACGGACCTCTCAGATGAATATAAACCACCGTCCTATGCAAACACTGAAAACTTCACTGAGTACAATGTCACTGTTGGGGAGGGAACAGACTGGCCTCTTCCTGGAACACTCACCCTTCCAAGGGGAGATGGACCGTTCCCCGCAATTGTTCTTGTTCATGGATCAGGGTCAAGCGATCGCGATGAAACCATCGGCCCTAATAAACCATTTAAAGATCTTGCCTGGGGGCTTGCTACAAGGGGGATAGCGGTCCTTCGATATGAGAAACGGACGAAATATTACGCTTCAACAATCGTCAATATGCTTGCGAATCTCACAGTCTATGGTGAAACCATTGATGATGCGCGCGCTGCGGTAACACTTCTACAGACAATAGATAAAATCAATCGAAACCACATCTATGTTCTTGGCCATAGCTTGGGAGCTATGCTTGCACCAAGAATCGCCCAAAATAATTCAAATATCACAGGACTAATCATGCTTGCCGCGCCTACAAGACCTCTCACTGATCTTCTGTTGAATCAAACCATCTATCTTGCTTTATTAGACGGTAACATCAGTGAAGCAGAACAAGCACAAATAGACTCATTGAGAGAGAATATATCATTAATAACTTCACACAGCCTCGATCCTAGTGAAATCATCCTTGGTGCTTCTGCTGCATACTGGTATGATCTTAATTCCTATAATCCTGTTGAAACAGCCTTGGCATTACATATTCCGATGTTAATTCTTCAGGGAGAGCGAGATTTTCAGGTTTCGTATACAGATGATTTTTTAGCATGGCAGCAAGCCTTCGTAGGCAATACAAATGTAACATTGATAGCGTACCCATTGTTAAATCATCTTTTCATCGCAGGAAATGGTCCACCAACAAACACGGAATATAATCAGCCTGGAAATGTTGATGAACAGGTTGTTATCGATATCACGAATTGGGTTGGTTCATTCCTATAAAAAAAAATATTATCGATAATAGTTAACCTTTTGTGTTGGTTGATCTGCAAACAAGGATGGAGATTTTTACTGTTAATCTCGCGGCACTGCTTCAAATTCCCTAGCATATGTTTTTAAAGGAGAACATTGTTATAAAAATGCAAGGAGGAATGAAAGATTATGAAAAAAGTATTGCTTTGTTTCCTTGTTTGTATGCTGATAATTAGTATAGGGCTTCTCAGTGGATGTGTGAAGAAAGGAGAAAATATTCTATTGAATTCTGGATTTGAACTAGGGATTAATAATAAACCATTTTTTTGGTATCAAGCAGTTGTACCAAATGATAATTTAACTATGCTTTGGGATACAACTATTTTTTATAATGGAAGTTATAGTGTTGGCATTAATAATACTCATATTTATGAGAATGATACTTGTAATAATTGGGCTCAGAGAATATATAAAGTACCTATTGGAAGAAATATTGAACTGATAGGTTGGGTTAAAACAATAGAATCAGAAGATGTCGCAATGGTTATACAATGTTGGGATAATAAGAATACTATAATAGGTTTTGGAACAACGGAAACATCTGGTAGTATAAATGGAACAAATGATTGGAAAGAGTATAACGCTTCAGTATTTGTCCCATATAACACAACACGAATCATTGTAAGATTAGTTCTTTGTGGTACAGGGCAAGTATGGTTTGATGATGTTAAATTGATTATAAAATAAATTTTAATTATTAGGTTGAAACTATTTGGAATATTAGAGGAATTTAAACTCGACTAATAAATGGAGTTCGTAGGATATGTTCTCCCCTGCATCAATTATTTTAATGCAATATTTTACATTTTCCAGAATCATAAAATTGAAATAGATATTATTATTCTCGATTTTGTGACTGATAAATCTTTTTTTAACGAACAACAGAAAACAAAAGGAGTAAGGACATTACTTGGAGACCCCAAGAAAGCGATAATCAAACTTGCAATTCCAATGATTATTGCGATGTCTGTTCAAACAATTTATAATTTTGTAGATACCCTATTTATATCAGGAATTGGACAAGAGTTATTTACTGAATCTAAAATTAGCGGAATTGGTGATCTTGGGGTTGCTGCAATAGGACTTATTTTTCCGTTTTTTATGATGGCAATTGCGATATCAACAGGTATTGGTGTTGGGGCTTCTTCAGCGATTTCAAGAAGAATTGGTGCTAATGATAAAAAAGGTGCAGATAATGTTGCTGAACATTCAATAATTCTAGCTCTTATTATAGGTCTATTGTTTAGCATTATTTTGTTTATCTTTTCAGAGCCTTTGTTAAAATTAATTGGTGCTGGCGAAGCGCTTCCTTATGCTGTTTCTTATGGTAGAATAATTTTTGCCGGTAGTATTACAATATTTTTTATAAATATTGCAACAGCTATATTACGGGGCGAAGGGGATGTAAAAAGAGTAATGTACGCAATTATTTTTGGAACAACACTAAACATAGTTTTAGATCCAATTTTTATTTATACATTAAAATTAGGGGTTCCAGGAGCAGCATATGCTTCGATTCTGTCAATGATATGTTCATCATTTATTTTAGTGTATTGGCTACTTTTCAAAAAAGATACATATGTTGATTTTAAACTCAAAAATTTTAAATTCAAAAAAGATATCATATTTGATATCTTTAAAGTTGGTTTACCTGCTTCAATTCAGCAATTGTCTATGTCGTTTACAATGTTAGTAATTAATGTTATTATTATCTATGTTACATTAGTTGGAGTATTGGGTATTTCAATTTATACAATTGGATGGCGGGTTGTAATGGTAGCAATTCTCCCATTACTTGGTCTAGCAACAGCAACAGTATCTGTTACCGGTGCTGCATTTGGAGCAAAAGAGTATAAAAAATTAAACACAGCTTTTCTGTTTTCAGTAAAATTTGGATTAACAATCGAAATTCTAATTGCAGTGATCTTTTTTGCACTAGCTCCTTTTATAACTTTAATATTTACAACAGGAGAAGGTTTACCACAATTAAGATCAGATATTGAATTATTTGTAAAAATATCATGTTTATTTTATCCTGCAGCTGCTCTTGGAATAGCTTCGTCTGCTATGTTTCAAGGAACAGGAAAAGGTCTTTACTCTTTGATAGCAACTTTATTAAGGACCATTATTCTCACACCTATATTTGCTGTTTTGTTTTGTTGTGTTTTTTCATTTGGTCTTAGTGGAGTATGGTGGGGTTTAGTAGTGGCTAACTTAAGTGGTTCTATTGTTTCTTTTACATGGGCTAAATTATATATTCGAAATTTATTTAAAAAAGAAAAAATGTTAAATATTTAACGAAATGAATTTAAGTTTGTAACTATTTTTCAAGAAGGTTCATCAACCTCAGGATTCAATTGTTAAATTATATTTTTGTTTTCAGTATCCTACTAGTAAGTAGATCACTAGAGGGGCTTTCAGCACCATTTTTTTCTTTTACTTTCACAAAAAAACAATGTAATTCGTGTCACTGCTTTCTCATTGATACTTTCAGTCACCTTCAGGTGTTTTTTATTAATCTGGATTGTGTTACGAGATTTATGAACTTGACGAAGTTATGTACAAAATGTGGTATGAATCGTGGGATAAATTATTACTACGTAGATGATGAGGGAAATTGGTCTGAGTTCTGCAAGTTCTGTGAGCCAAAACCTAATGTCATTTATTCAAACAAAATCGAATAAATAAAATTTGTTGGGGAGTCTTATAAGCGAAATGAGAGATGAAAGGGTTGCAGATATTTATGAGGGAAAATATGCATTTTCTTATGTATATTCCTCCGACTCCCCATATAATTAATATATTTGATTATATAAAAACGTTTTGTAAGTTCTTAAGATATGTTTTTAGAGAAAAAAATGTTTTAAAATTCATAGTGGAGGTAAGGTTATGAAAAAAACTCGTATTCATAGGAATCGTTGCCATTTTTGTTTATGAGATTGACGTAGGTCTTAGAACCCGTGTCACTGCTTTCCCTTAGTAAGATATGTTTTAAAGGGTAATAGTAATATAAAATTATATTGTGGGGGTTGGTAAGTTATTGATAAGAAACCTCTGAGTAGTAAATTGTTAGCTGTTGGAATCATTCTCTTGTTCATTGGAAGTTGCATCCTTCCATACACTGGACGGAATGTAGAGAAATCTCAATCAACATCAAGAGCGATAGAAGTTAGAGATGAACAATCATTTATTATGCGAGAAAGCTGGTTATATCTGAATCGAAATAACAAGATGCGTAACAATAATTTGGAGGAATACGATGATTGAGGAATTGCTAAAAGCCATTCATCAAGAACTAAAAAATAAAGAAATTACACAGCAATCCGAACAAAAATTTATTAGATCTGTGCTAGATAATATTTATTTATTTTTATATAAAAGTGGTCAGCCAATCCACACTATAGGTCTAGGCATACTACGCGGAAATACTTTTGATATGTATTATAGAGGAAGGATTTTTGATCAATATGCTCAACTATTTGGTGCTATGTCCTGTGATACCACAATCGCTGGAAGAGCATGCGCTCTCTATAAAAAAGAGGGGAAGTCATATCTTAATTTATATTCAAAAAAAATTATTAACCAAGAGTTTTCAGTAGCAAGCGATTATTTAAAAAACCATGGTTTATCAGAAGAAGCAGAATCCTTGAAAAAACGAGCACAAACAACCCTTGACCAAGGTATTGGAAGTTTCTTATTAATCCCAATTACATTCGGAAAAGAAGTTGTTGGAATTTTTACAATAAGTTCTATGAAAGAAACGACGGCCGATAAATTCCTTGGAGAAAACATCGATGAAAAATTTATTCCAATTGCTCAAATGCTTGGATTAATTCTTTTCATGGAAAAAATATCCTATGACAAATCTGAGGAAATGAGTCGATTGTTAATATCGAGTATTGATGCCAAAGATGAATATCAAGCAACACATTCTCTTAATGTTCGTACAATGATTGATATGTTTATTGAAGAACTATCAAGAGATAAAATATTGAGAGAACGAGTTGAAAATATCGGATTTAAATTAACAGTCGATAAAATAGAAAAACTTCGATTGGCAGCATTACTGCATGATATGGGGAAAGTGTTTATCCCAAGCAATATTCTAAGAAAAAGTTCCCTTAACAGTGAAGAGATGTTAGTCAGAAAAATGCATTCATATTGTACTTATAATATTTTAGTAAAAAGTAAAACACTTGGAGATATCGCAGATATCGCCTCAATGCATCATGCTCGTTATTATTTACCTGTTAATACGGATGGTCTGGACGAATATGCTAAAGGTGAAACAGGTTGTGTTTGTTATCCTTTTGATCGTTTTGCCCCCGATATGTTTTTGCCTGAAAGCCAAATCATTGCCCTTGCAGATACCTTTAATGCAATAATTCGCTCAAGACCTGATGGAAAAGGATTAAGTCTTCAACAAGCAATAGATATTATTGAAAAAGATGAAAGTAAATTTCATGGTGGTCTCAAAGATATTTTCTTGACTATTGTAAGAAGGGTAAATCAAAATCTTACAAAAGGTGTTTATCCCCCAAATCAAGCAAAAGAATATCGAAATGCTCTTTGGCTCGATGAACCAAAACAAAAAATAAAAGATGAAAATATCTCGCTATTAGAGCTAAAAAAATATTTATTTATGGTTAAATTAAATAATTTAGGTGTTATTGCATTAATGCAAAGGAATGAAGTTGAAAAATTACTTGATAAAGATATAAAAATTAAGAAAAAAATTGTGAAATTTTTTTCAATTGATAAAGAACATGTTGTTCTTGCATTAATTAATATTCCAAAAGAAGAAGGTTTTATTTGGATTAAACATATATTTGATTATTTCAAAAATCAATCGTTTGATCTTAAATTATCTTTTTCTTTAATTTCAAATAGTGGTTATGACGCAGGTATTGAGAAGATATGTTCATCCTTAAGGGATGGATTAAATCTTATTCGTAACGAACCAGTTCATTATTTTTTACATCCTGAAATGTTTAAATGTATATAATTTGAGAAGGCGAAAAAAATAATATCATGACACGATTAATAAAGGGGGAGTCAGTCATCGGGGAGGAAAGGCGAACGTATATCGTTAGAAGTATAATCTGAAAGCTTAAACTGGTTTGACTCCCCCTAAGAATATTTTTGTTGTTTATTCTATAAATATATTTTGATTATATTTGGGAAAAACCGAATACTTATTGTATGTTTCTGAGGATATGTTTTTATATGATGACTTATTACAAAACTGTAAGGTGGAGGATTTCATAATGAGCGAAACAAGATACTGTAATATCTGTAAACAAGAATTAGGATCTGAAAATCATTCACATATTTGTCGTGCATGCCATAATATTTTAGTAAATATTGAGGCAAAAATAGATGAAATGTGATTCTAAGGGTCTTTAGGAGTTAACTATTCGTATTCATTGATAACTTGTTTTAAAAACCGTGTTAATGCGTTCCTTCCACCTAATTCTGCTGATATGTTTATGAATGCTGGGGAAAGGACTTGAACATATGGACGTGAAAATAAGATCATAGAGAGATTGAAATTGAAATAATATTTTTTTTTCGTTTATTAAGTTTTTATATTGAAAAACAATATTTTCATTTGACCTGTTATACTGTTTCCTTTTAAATCATAGACAACAACTTTTATCTTATACAAACCTATTGATTTTTTATTAACCATATAATTGTAGGGATTCTCTGTATCAATAAAAAATAGTTTATTACATGAAATAATAACTATTATCACAACTTTATATAGTATAAAAATCATACATTTTATAATGTGGAGGCGATAATGTGATATTCTGTAGATATAAAACATATCTAAGCTTCATGCTCTTAATAATTTTTTTAACTACAACTATCAATCCAAGTATAAGTGGAAACATCATCTCTCCTAACAATTACGATTCATCAAATGAAAGAAATCCAATCTTAACTATTGATCATCTATCAACAAATAGAGCATACCCTGGAGATTCTGTCATTATCTATGGAACGGGATTTGGAAGTGATGTTGGATATGTCGTTTTAACAGGATTAAAAATCCCGGTAGATTCATGGTCTAATACAGAAATAGAGTTTACCGTCCCGGAAAACGGTGCATCAGGTCCTCTGTATGTTCGTGATTCAATGAATGGAAAATCAAATAGCATCTTATTAACCGTTGAGAGGTTTTTACCTACAGGGCAGTTTGAACCATATGGGTTTCAACTAGAGGACGTAGGACTTGCGGGAGCTGCTTTTTTAGTTGAAACAGACGGCTCCTATTTTTATGGTGTCACTGGTTTTGAAACCCTTTGTACATATGAGATTTTAGGGAATGGCTCCTATGATTTATGTAGTAGAATATATCTTCCTCAGCGAGTCGGTGATATTAAAATTTTTAATGGCTATCTTTTTATATCTGGAGATCACGGTTTAGTCGTCTATCGATGCAGCGATCTTCAGAATGATACTGCTGAGGTTATCGCAGCAATAGCTGGGGGTTCATTTATCACCCTTGATCTTAAACAAAAAGACGGTAATCCTATCACAGGAACACTGCTGGCTCTCTGCGAATATCTTCCAATATGGGGTACGAACATTCTGAGAACTCCTTTGTTCCGTTTCGAATCAGAAGAGCTTGAATTCTTGGGGTGTTACACAAAATTAGTAGATTCTCTTGAACGATATCATGCGATAGCAATCGATCCCCTGAATCCAAAACTCTATGTGTCGGGTCTTAGAACTCTTCTGGGCAATGACAGATATATCCTTGAACTGGATATTTCAGATGTCGAGAATATTCACTTGAACTATCAGATGGAAACGGGAGGGATTCTTGCGTTTGACATGGACGCAAGAGACGATACTCTATGGACCGGAATCGTGCAAACGGGAACCGTACGATTTCAAGCGTACAATCTCCACCCTGGAACAGCTCATCTGAATGTTGCACAAACGATCACAGGAGCCTTTAGAATTGGAAGGGCAACACGAGTAAAAATTATCGACGATACAATAACTGTTGGGTGTTCATGGTCTGGTGAACGACCAGATGTTTATTTATTAAAAACCTTTAATTCCGGAACGCAACCACTTGCAACCGCAAATACGATTGATTGGGCATTTGATGTCACTGGTTACTCATTACCGACCGATGCAAATCAAGGTAAAATAATTATCGCGGATGAATGGGGTGGTTTTCTCACCTATGATTATACGAACACCCCCAGTTATATGATTTCTCATGTACAGAATTATCACTGGGTCGTGAGTGGCGCCATGACCCAAGAAATCTATCTGACTGACACCAGATTGTTTGTTGCGGATAGAGGTGCGGGGGTTTGGAGTGCAGATCGATACGATCTCTCAGATGAATCAAGTTGGAAATGGGTTGATTGGGACTGGATAGAAACAGAACCGCAACCCCATCCAATCAGTGCACTCTGTACAAGAGAGGATACTACATATGGTACATTAATAGCAGCGTTAGGCCATAATAAAGCGATGGCGTGGGGTGAAGAGGTATATGGTATATTATATGAAGAAACAGAGGAAGATATTGAATTTCTCGCTATTTCAGATGCGATCAATCCCCCTGGTCTTTACAGTACTGGGATTAGTGTGATTTGGCCAGAGCCTGACCTTGTGTACATGGTAACTGGAACAGATGGTTTTCGTGCTTACATTATCAACCCAGATGAACCTAGTATAGGGTTACATACTGATTGTGTGACCCAGGGATTTGGAACAGATAGTTTTAGTACAACAAATATTGCCAATTGCATGGTATTTTACAATCAACAAATACTCATTGGTAGCAAACCAGGTGTGTTTTCCAGTGATTCAAGTCTTCACATCTATAACGTCATCTATCCTGAAGGAGTCCCTGATAGAAACAATCCAGGCAGGCATATTATGATCGAATTGGATACAGAACTGAAATGTCTAAAACATATCACTGTTAATCACATTGATATAACACCATCAGGTCTTATTGCTCTCGCAACATCCAAAGGAATCGCTGTTTTTCATCTATCCTGGATTCCTGAGTTGAATACGATGACAGATGCACAAGCATGGAACCTTATAAAAATTCCAGATGAAACATATTATCCATGGTGGAAGAGTACATGGACAAGTTTTCAGGCTGATGCAAGGTTTTCTGATGATTCATCCATTTATGTTGTGAAAAACCCTGAGGGTCTATGGAAAATTGATATAGATATTGACTACGATGGGTACACCCATAATAGTAAACCTGCGGGTTTTTATCCAGGGGTACAGTGTGGGATTAACTACAGTGAATTGCTATATGGATGGCAGAATCCTGATATTATTACGTTGCACCATCCTTATGGCTTAGTGGTTGATACCCCCGATATTTATGTGCATGGCTGGAGCGGGAAGGTCAATACCTTTTCTTTTACAGTAGATAATAGCCCACCATCGGAACCCAATATTGATGGACCAGCTAATGGAAATAAAGGTACTAAATATGATTATACATTCTCCTCAACAGACCCAGAAGGTCAACCCCTGTTGTATTTTATTGATTGGGGTGATGGAACAACAGAGCAATGGATAGGCCCTTTTAACTCTGGTCAACCTGTGACCGTTGGACATATCTGGGAAAAAAAGGGAACTTATCAAATAAAGGCAAAAACAATGGATGAAGACAGCGGTGTAAGCTATTGGGGAGAGTATGAAGTAACAATGCCAAAAAATAATATCTTTTCATTCGGACTTTTATATAAGCAACTTCTTGAACAGATCTTCGAGCGTTTTCCTCTTGTATTTCCAATCCTACGACATTTGATGGGATATTAAAACCCCCCTCTTTTTCTTTCTATTTTTTAACAATAACTCATCTTGGAAACCATGTCACTGCTTTCCCATTCCTATTCTAATGATTTTTATTGGTTCAAAACATATAAATGAAATAGTTGACAACCACGTTAATACAATAAAAAATAGTATGCACACTATCATCTGAACATTGTCACGAAGGGGGTGTTCTGAACCTAAACGCTGGAGTATTTCTGGTATTTTTATATCTCCTCAATTTACACTTTCATATTCTTATTTTTTAATTTATATTTAAAAAAATTTAATAGATTAGTTAAAATTGCCATTATAATAATAAAAAAAAGAAAAAACAAACCTATAAGTAGCACAATATAACTATTTTGTAAAAAAATATTTGTTTCATGTAATTTTACCGTTTGAATCATAAGATTAACAAATTCAATATTTCCAATCATATTTTTACCTTAGTTTTTTTTTAAAAAACAATAATTGTGAACATTTCATTATAAATTAATGATCAATTGTGACCACTTATTTGTAATTATAAATCTCAACTTTGATTGAGATTGAGGAAAAAAAGACATCAAACAATAACTCAGATGATATAGTAACTGTTATGATTGATTAAAACCGTGTCACTGCTTCTCAGATATATTTTTAAGGGAGAACAATCTTATAAAATACCATAAATAGGGTAGGAGAGATATGAGTAATAAATCTCTAATTTGGAAATGGTTGGCGGTTGGAATCATTCTCTTATTCGTTGGAATATGTACCATTCCATCTGTAACATCTGAACAGACCTATGATAAAACTATCATTACGGTTGATGATGAACCTGGGGATGCAGACTTTACATTAATAAAGGAAGCAGTGAATTATTCCAGTCCTGGAGATACTATCGAGGTGTACAGTGGGACGTATCTTGAACAAGGGATTTGTATAGGAAAAGATAACATTACACTTCTGGGTATTTCTCATGAACTTGGTGACGGTAATGATAGCGGAAAGCCTTTTATTAAAGGCGATGGAACAGCATTAGTCATTCATGTAGAAGAAAGCCATGTTATTGTTTCGAATTTTATAATTGAAAATCCATATGCGTCTAATTTTACTGCATATTCTTGTATTATGGTGGGAAACGATACGGTAGAGTTCTATAACGAGATTGAACGAAACAATATTACAATATCAGATTGCATTATTCGTAATTCACCTAGAAGAGGGATTGGCGTTGGTGATGTTGGTAATAATATTAAAATTATTAATAATGGAATAAGCAATTGTAGCTATGGAATCTCAACAGTAAGTACAACACACAGGTTTTGGGAGACTTTGAACATTTCAGGTAATGTCATAACAGATTGTTCTATGGTAGGTATTACTGTCGATGATACTCTGCAAGCCATTTCAGGAAATACAATTAGACGATGTAGAGTAGGAATATCATTATATCCTCCTGGTAGTGGTAATGTTGTATATGGGAATGATTTTGAAAACTGTCCTGTAGGGGTTAGGAGTGAGAATGGTGGTAGAAATACTATTACAAAAAATAATTTCAAAAATTACAGTTTGATCGGATGTTGGTTTGAAAGAGATTTTTATCTATATTTTTCAGGTTTGGGTTTGATACAGTATATAATTCGGAAAGATAGATGGGTATATAATTATTGGGATACTTGGATAGGCATTGGTCCAAAGAAAATACTTGGGACATTAGCTATAGGGAGATATATTTTGGGTTATCCTTTTTATATTACGATTCCGTGGGTTGACCGTGATTGGAATCCAGCACAGGAAGCATATAATTAATATCCCTTGATTTTCGCACAAAAAAACCATTAGTGGTCTTTGTAAACCATGTCACTGCTTTCCCACCACCCTATTAATAGATTTTTATTTTTTCTTTTTTCCAAAAATTTAAATAGAATGAGTTTTGTGGTCTTATTTTACATTTATGACAATAATTATTATTACATAGACTTAAAATCACAATAATTATTTTAGATAGATTTAAATATACACAATTACTAAAAATTTTAAAATTTTAATGGAGGAAGAAAAAATGAGGGTAATGCAACGAGGAATTATGAAAATATTGCCAGGAAAAATGGCAGAAACAATGAAACTTAATGAAAAATATATGGCTATCATGAAACGATATGGGGTACCATCCATGAGGATGTATCGCCCTTTTGTTGGAGGTGGTGACTATATGCATACTGTTATTTTTGAAATCGAATGGGACAGTTTTGAAAAAATGGCAACTTTTTTTGAAAAAATCATGGAAGATAAAGAGGTACAAGAGATGATGCCCCAGTGGGAAGAACTTATGGGCAGTCACGAAGTCGAATTGTATATGTCAATGTCATAGAAATATATCTCGTGATTAACTAAATCTCTTTTTTTCTTCTTTTTTCCTTTTTTTTCATTTGATTTCGAATAAAAATTTTAGTGAATCATGAAAAGTTATTTTAAAGAAAGAAACGATGTAAGCATAAAAATCTTGATGAGAGTACAAAATGAGCAGAAAAGTTGTGATACCTGTTATATTAGGTATTACATTTATGATCGCTTTGCATATAGGTTGTGTTGAAAATGAACCAAAGAGGTTTGGAGATATGAAATTGTTGAGTTCTGCGTTTAATGATAATGAGTTGATTCCTTCTGAATATACCTGCGATGGTAATGATATATCTCCGCCTCTTTTTTTTAGCAACATTCCAACAGACACAAAAAGTCTTGCATTGATCATGGATGATCCTGATGCTCCGATGGGCACTTGGGTTCATTGGTTGGTGTGGAATATCCCAGCAAATAAAACAGGGTTTTTACAGGGAGAGAATATCACCTATCCGCAAGGAAAAAATGATTTTGGGACTACTAAGTATGGTGGACCATGTCCTCCCTCTGGAACACACCGATATTTTTTCAAACTATATGCTCTTGATACAACACTTCATCTAAATATAGGGGCTTCAAAACAACAATTAGAATCGGCGATGTCTGGTCATATACTTGAAGAAGCACAGCTAGTTGGGATCTATGCAAGATAAAATAAATAAAATTTTAATTTTTTCAAATCACACCAAAATTATTGTTTCTTAGAGCCGTATCACTGCTTTCCATCTCCCCTGTTTGTATTTATTTTTATCTTTATAGCTAATAGTTTATTATTACCCTCAGTATCATAATCTGTTTTAAAATAGAAAATTGTTTTGAGACTATTGTTAAACCAATTTTAACTTAAATAATATAAGTATTGAATAAATTATAATATCTGAAAATTGAATTTAACAGACTTCCATCATATTGTTTCTTTTTTGTTCTATATTCTTCGAGTCTAAAAGTAGTTGATGACTATAAGAGTAAAGGGGTGGGGTCGATTAATCCTAATCTTACTCCAATCTCATATAGAAAATCAGCTAAGAGCAATATCAAGGTAAAACTTCTATCAAAAATGATACCTAATTCAATATACAAAAACATAAGAAAAGCAATAAAAAGCTCCAATAAGCCGAATCCCCCGTCGAGTTTCTCCTTTAGTTTTTCGCTAATAATATCTTTAATTTTTTCAAACAAAAACGACTTGTTTTTTTCTCCAAGATAACTATATTTAAGAGCGGGTATTGTTGGTATTAGTAATAAAAGAACTCCTACTAAGATGCTTATAATTATTATTTTCTCTCTCATTTTTTTCTTTCCCCCGTTCAATGTCTCATCAATCTTTGTATATTTAAGTGTTTGTAACAGATTAATATTTTATATGCAAATAATGAATGGTTTGTTAAAAGAAAAAAAATAATCTTGTTAATCATGTTCTAAAAAACGTTTAAATTATGCCTTCTGTGAACCATGTCACTGCTTTCCCACCACCATGTTTCTAAAGTTATTTGTTATTTTTAAAAAAAATTGAGGTAAATTTGGGTGTGATTTGGGTAAAAATTAATTAGTATTTATTAAGCATAATATGTATATTGGGGATAAATAGGAGATGATTTTTTATTATTTTTCCCATCCTCCTCTCCTAATCTTGCATTTCCTATTTTCCCTCTTTGTTCCCTGTTTTGATTTATAACAAATAATTAATTGAGTTGATTTTTATCACACTCTTTATATGATATTGAACACTTGTTATCAATTTCTAAACAAAAGAGTAGATTTTTAAAGATGGAATAGTTATGATTTTTATTTTTTCAAAACATTTAAATAAACCAAAACTATACGAAATTCAACCTATTGTTTAGAGAGGAGGAATAAAAAATGCGAAAGGATATACTAAGGAAAGGATTAGTTTTTATGACGATTTGTTTTCTTATGTATGCAGCTGTTCTACCCCATATAATTACAAATGTGGAAGCAGACCTGGGGGATGTCGTATATGAAATCCCATCGCCTGGTTACGGCACATCTGGACTTACTTGGGATGGTAATTATCTCTGGTCTGATAATTCTGTTCTTGATAAAATATTTAAAATTGATCCAATGGATGGCGCAATCATAAACAGTTATGATAGTCCCGGAGACGGAGCAAGGGGTCTTACATGGGATGGAACATACCTGTGGAATTCAGATACAGATGTTGATAAAATTTTCAAACTTAATCCTTCGGATTGCAGTATCGTAGATAGTTTTGATAGTCCGGGAGATGATCCTCGAGACCTCTGTTGGGATGGTACATATCTCTGGAATGCTAACGCTCATAATTCTAAAATCTATAAACTTAATCCATCTGATGGAAGTATCATTTTTAGTTTCGATTCCCCAACATCTTCTCCATTAGGGCTTGCCTGGGATGGTATAAAAATATGGTCTTCAAGCAGTGTATCTCAAAAAATTTATGCACATAATCCTTCCGATGGGAACGTCATAGTCAGTTTCGATAGTCCAGGAAATGCTCCATGTGGTCTTGCATGTGAGGAGAATTATCTATGGAATATTGATATGCTAGATGATAAAATCTATAAAATAGATATTAATGAACCCCCAAACACTCCAACAATTGAAGGACCAACCTCTGGCAACTGGTTGTTATCTCATCAATGGAACTTTACAGCTAGTGATCCCAATGGCGATGATATTTTTTATTATGTCGAATGGGGAGATGGTGAGTATATAGGATGGTCGTTAGCATATAATTCTGGTGAGACGATGCCTCGATCTCATAAATATAATGCTAAGGGAACATATACAATTCAAGTAAAAGCAAAAGATATCTATGGTTTAGAAAGCGAGTGGGGATATCTTA
This sequence comes from Thermoplasmatales archaeon SM1-50, assembly GCA_001595945.1. Lineage (GTDB taxonomy): Archaea > Thermoplasmatota > E2 > DHVEG-1 > DHVEG-1 > SM1-50. The sequence continues at coordinate 7,996 of LSSI01000016.1, read as the reverse complement.
CAGTAACCATGCCCTGTTCGTACAACATACCGATGCAATGGTTCTGGGACAGATTATTCCAGAAATTCCCGAACGTATTCCCGATACTACGACATCTGATGGGTTACTAAAAATCCCATTCTTTTTTTATTTATTATGGATGAAATCCGTGTTACTGCTTTCCCACCAACCTGTTTTCTGAGAATATGTTTTTAACGAAGAAATAGTGACAAAAACATAGAGTAGAGACAAAGATTATGCGAAAAACAAATATAGTTTTCACCATTCATTGGTCAAAGCATTTATATCATCGTAATCGTTTAAATAATTCATAGGGGTAAATTTATGAAAAGAAATATGTTAAAAATCTGTAGTATATCATTATTGTTGTTGTTTCTGTTAAGTGGAACTTCACCAGCTTTAAATAATATTATCAATAATACTTCTATAGTGAAAGCTTCCTGGATGGATAATGAAAAACCTAATCCGCCAGAAATCACCGGACCCACCTCAGGAAAAATAAATACAAGGTATTTCTACAATTTTCTTCTCACAGACCCGGATGGAGATTATCTAAAAGCAATTCAGATAGAATGGGGTGGTTGGGATAGTGATAATACTACATATATATGTTGGTTATGTGAAGGCGGCCCGCTGCCAAATGGTACAATTTTTGAATATGGACACAGTTGGGGATCAATTGGTAACTTTACCATTAGAGCAAAAGTGTGGGATATACAAGACAATGAAAGTGATTGGGGGACTCTTACAGTAACAATGCCATACTCCTATAACAAGCCGGTTCCACAGTTCTTGAAGTTATTGTTCCAGCTATTCCCACATGCATTTCCACTATTACGACGTCTGATGGGATACTAAGAATCTCCTCATCTTTTTTTTATTTTTTATGAAAAAACCGTGTCACTGCTTTCCTTGATTCAATAGAATTTATTTTCAAGTATAGAAGAAAGGAGTTAAACATGTGATTATGGATATTATTCAGATTGACGGAGAATTTCCTACAATCAAATATCATAGGGTTCTTGTGCAGGATGCCAGTCATAAAAATACCAGGGAAAGGTATTGTACGGGAAAGGAATTTGCATGATAATAAAAATCGATAACGCACCTTTAACTGGTTTGGGGCGTGTAAACGGCCATTCATCCCAATAATTTTCCTCCCATGTACATCGCGGGAGATCACGGAATAATCGACATTGTAAACAACCATCTTCTTCATCATTGTTGATAAAATTATTCTGTTTTATGACACAATTTTTTGAATAATAGATGTCTAGACCTTCGAGATTGTCCGCAATATGGTTTTGGACTATTCTATTATCATTGCTATCGTATCCTAGAACTATAGCAACCCAATTATTCGTGATATGATTCCTGGAAATGGTGTTGTTAATTGTAGAATCTACCAATATACCATAGTACTCATTATTTGTGATTGTATTTTCAATAATAACCATATGATGTGCATCAGCGGTGAGTAATATACTACAACTGTTATCATTTACTCTGTTTTCTTTAATCGTGTTATGGGTTGAGGAATGCCCAATAAGAATCCCAGCATAATCGTTAAATTCAATCGTATTTCGAGAAACCACATTATACGTAGAGTAAAAATCTAATATTATACCTGCATAATTATTGATCATGATATTCTGTTCTATTATATTAGATGAGGAATTAGCGAAATAAACTGCAACATAATTACCATCGAATGTGTTATTTTCAATACTATTATTAAAATAATAACCCAGGGGATAGTACGCTAGGATACCATATTTATTATTTATTATTATATTATTAGAAATTCTAGTATCATTTGACCGAATTCGCACCCCTGCATTATTATTCTCTGTTTGATTATTACAGATTGTGAAATATTCAAGGTGCACTTTCTGTGCAACGATACAAAATGTATTGTTATACCCATCACCATTTACCACAGTTGTTTCTGCATGTTCTCCAATAATATTTATTGATTTATCAACCAATACATTTTCAAAATAGGGTGACGACTCATTATACACAAATACAGTATCTCCCTCTGTTGCATCGTCTACTGCATTCTGTATTGTTGTGTAGTTCCCTACTCCATATCCACCAACATATAACCAATTAACCTTTGATTTTTGTAATGGTTTCTCAGTTTTTTGTGCAATCACTGGAACGATACAGGTTCCAAAAAGCAAGAGAATGATTCCAACCACCAGCCATTTCCAAATCAGAGGTTTATTACTCATATCTTTCCTACCCCATTTATGGTATTTTATAAGATTGTTCTCCTTTAAAAATATATCTGAGAAGCAGTGACACGGTTTTAATTCAATTATTTTTGTACAAGTTAAATAATTAAAAAAAAGATGGTTAATAGAAATGAGTTATTGTTTTGGATGAGATTTAAAGAACTCCCACATATTGTCATTTATTGAAAAATTTCTATCAGGAAAAAATGAAGATCCAAACCATTCATGACCTCCATCTATAACAGTATAGATTACAACCTCTGAATTATCATCACCATCTATATACCATGTTTTAATAATATTTCCACTTTCGTTTACCTCAGGCTCAGGATTACAATTATTATGCGTTACCCAAAACAAAGCAGATTCATTGACAGAGAGATATTTTATTGATAAAGAAAGTGGGCCAATTGTACCATTAACCCAACCACCGTCATAAGGAACATTTCGGTCTTCCAATCCATGAAAAATTACTACAGGAATAGGATTTGAAGGGTCGGGAATAATATACTGTCCAGAATTCTTTAACCAAGCATTCCAACTTCCACCCACTGATCCAGCAACAGGGGCAATTGCCGCAATAACATCTGAGAGCTCTGCACCAAGACGGTAGGTCATCAATGCTCCCCCCGAAAGACCAGTAATATAAATCCGTGCTGCATTAATATAGATGTTTTCTTGAAGCTTGCTAATTAATTCCCTGATGAAATTTACATCATCAACCTTATTAAATTTGTTGTAATCCCAAGCGTTCCACCAGCATCCTCTCATTCCCATTAGAAGAGCAAGTAATAAAATAGGTATAGGTGGTATTTCACCATCTGGATAAACCGTTATAAAACCTTCTTCATCTGCCTTTTCATCTAATTCAGATCCTAACTGTATCATTTTTCCATTAGAAGGATGACCATGGAGAACTAAGACTAATGGTAAAGGATCATCGCCAGTATAACTAGGCGGTATATGCATTCTATACGTGCGAATTCGAAAATTATGTATCATAAATCGGAAGTAATCCCCAGGTGTTATTCGCTTTATTAGGTCTTTATCTTGTTTTGATGATACATGAACAGAAAAACTACAAATAATAAGAATAGTTATTATTAAAATTGATAGTATTTTTTTCATTATTCTTTACTCCTTAATATTTTTATTAAAATTATATTGTATATAATAGTTATGACCTAAAACTCAGTCAAGTGGATAGATAGTGAAAAAATATTTTAAAAAAAATCGAAAAAACACAATAATAAAATAACCTATTGATTCATTTTTTAAAAACATAAATGTAAACACCAATTTTTTCTTTTAAATGATTTGCAATCTTTTTGAAGAATTTTAGGGGAAAAAAAACCCCTTTTGTAATTTTGTGATTTTGAGGTCGTTTAACAGGAGGGAAAATGGTTTGATGAGTCGCAGAAGGGATACGGAAAAAAGTCTTTGAATTATTATAAAAAATATGAAAGAGGTGAGCTTTTCCTTCCTATTAGTAAAATGAAATGAAAAGTTAATGCTTGTTTTTTTCTAAAAACGTAAACATGAGATCAATTTTTATATCTTTGAGAATCCTATCCGATATCAATATCTTCTAACTTAATTAATCCATCAGCTCGTGGTTGCCAAGAGATTTCATTAATCATCGCCGAAATACCCTTATAAATATATAGAGGGACACATACAACATCATCCATAGCAATAGTAAATCCATCTTGCATAAGTTCAAGTCTTTCCCTTCCATTCATATTATACATAATATCATCAGCAATCCTATCGATATCTGGATTTGAGTAATTTCCAAAATTCGATGTTCCAAGGCCATTATCAATATCAACACTTCTGAGAATATTATCAAATATTTCCCCTGCGTCACCAGTATCAATTCTCCAACCTACAAGATAAAATGAACTATTTCTATTCATAATTTTAGTAATAAAATCACTACTTGGAAGTATATTAAGTATCACAGTAATATTTATCTTTGCAAGCTGATCCACAATTGTATTAGATACATTCACTCTATTAGCACTGACGGTCGTAGTATCTAACGTAACTTCAAATCCATGTTCATAACCTGCATCCCGCATCAATTGACGAGCCTGTTGCAAATTATACGATAATCTCTTTATCTCTGGATTATATCCAAAGATATTGGGAGTCACATACTGTGATGCAGGCTCAGCATAACCATAAAAAGCATTCTCAATGATGTCATCAATATTAATAGCATAATATATTGCTTTTCTCACTCGTACATCTGAAAAAGGATTTTTTTCTCCTTTAAAACAACAACTATCATTTTCTCTAAAATCAAAGCTAAGATAGGTTACTACTTGATGGAAAAAAGTCAGTGTTTTAAAACCGTCTATTTGTGATAACTCATCGATACTTCCTGGAAAAATAAAATCGATCATGTCCACCTGTCGATCAACAAGAGCATTTAATCGTTCATCATACTCATCGATAAATCTAATTGTAACATTCTGGAATTTTGATGTTTTCTTCCAGTAACCATCAAATCTCTCAAAATTTACATGATTATTTTCCACGTACCCAGAAAATCTATATGCGCCTGTTCCAATTGGATATTCACTTGTTGTATGTTCTTGGTAATTTTTTGAAACAATATATACATTCGCTAGCCTATTTAGTAATATAGGATATGGCTCAACTGTGATAATATCAATACTGAAATCATCAACAATCTTTACTTCTTTTACCATTGTTAATAAACAGTGTAATGAATTATTTTTATTTCCCGTTATTAACTCAATTGAATATTTTACATCCTCAGCTGTAAAATTATCACCATTATGAAATTTCACATTTTTTCTTAACTTAAACCGCCAGGTAAGATTATTAGGATTATTCCAACTTTCAGCAAGTGCAGGAGTTATTCGAAAAATTCTATCAAATTCTACAAGACAGTTGAATATATTAGAATTTATAGTAGATGTCTGATCATTTAGAATATCTATCCAGGGATAAAAACCATTAAATCGATCGATACCAAATGCAATAGCAAGCATATATTCCTCTGTGCTATGTTCACGATTATTTGTAGTAGTGTCAATACAACCTGAGATTCCAGTTACAAGTATTGTACATAAAATTAAAGCCAGGATCCTCTTGGAATTTTTTTCATATATCATCCTTCAACCTTCCAATATAATAGACCATGTTACTATTCAACTAGCCAACAATAGTATTAAATACTTATGTTTTCGAAGACAAAGCACCTGTAAACCCCTTTTATAATAGCTATTTAGTCTAATTTTATCTTAGGTTATATTTGCTTTACCCATAGATTTGCATCTCCCTCAGCAAATTTCTCATCATATTTATCAGATAACTAGTCGCTTCAAATAAAAAACAATGCTTTTTTTCTAGATAAAATATAAACATAGCAAAATCTAGATATCGCCAAATTATAATATCCGTAGTAGGTTCCTGAAATTCTTGATGTTGTTGATACATTTTTTCTAACTCAAAACAACGATATAATAAACATCTATTTTTTTATACATATATCCTTAATATATTTTATTTAATAGAGTATTATTTATAGAGTATTATTTGGGCTGCTGAAATATCTCTTGATTCAATGATTTTTCGTTCATTTTCTTATAATAAATTTACACAGTTTATATTTTCAAAAACGCGTATATCCACACATGAATGTCAGAATAAATAATACAGGGGAAAGGATTTGAACCCCTGGACCAAATCAATATGAGAAAACCGTAATGTAATCCCTGTCATTACCTTCCCTATGGAGGATAAGTTTTTAAGATAAGATATCGATATCAGTTGTAGGTGGTTAAAGGAGATGTCAAACGAGAAGTGTAATAAATGTGGTGCTGAAATACCGATGGACTCTAAGTTTTGTTTGAACTGTGGAGCAAAGGTCGTAAAAGAAACGCGAACAGTAAGTGAGCCGATCCATCAAATATTTCACACGGTGTTTTCAAAAAATATGATCATTGCTGCCATCCTGCTTGGTCTCCTGTTTATATGGATTGGAGTCTTGGTGATGACCTTTAGTACGGATACGACTGGATACCGAGTCGCCATGGTCTTAAATTCCTTTGGATTCTTTCTAACTGGAACCGTGCTGATAGGCGGTGGGATTGTGAATGACACTATAGAAAAATACGTACGACTCGGAATGGTTGTTGTTGGTGTGTACATGATAACGTTTGTACTTTCGCTACCGGGTATACTCTCATCAATTCGAAATTTTATCCCATAAGAAATAATCATCTTTGTCCTGAACAAAATTCAGCGACATTAAAATAGATACACATCCAAAAACCAAATTTTTTTTCTTTTTTCTCATTTTTGTTTTCACACAATAAAACCATACGTGAGAACCGTGTCACTGCCTTCCAACCATCCTATTAGGAGATTTTTATTTTTTCCAAACATTTAAATCAGATAAAACGATACTTGTTTCTGCCTGTTGTTAACAGAGGAGGAATATAATTTTCAGAAAGGAGGAAAAATGTATAAGAAAAAATCTATTTTTAAAAAAGCTATTTTTTTGCTCAGTGTGTTAATCTTGATGTTAATCACATTGTTTGTTTCCACCCCAATGACCAAGGTGGTAAAAGCTGCGTTAACACAAGAATGGGATAAAACATTTGGAACCACAGGGCTTGAGCAGGGACAATCAGTACAGCAGACCATGGACGGAGGATATATCCTACTTGGGAGTGATCAGCTAATAAAAACAGATAAAAATGGTAATGAACAATGGACAAAAATTCTTGATGGAGTTACCTACTCAGCGCGGCAGACAACGGATGGAGGGTATATCATTGTTGGATTTAAAAGTGGTAATACTTGGTTAATAAAAACAGATGACAATGGCAACGAACAGTGGGACAGGAGCCTTACAGGGATATTGGGTTATTCGGTGAAACAAACAACAGATGGTGGATATATCATCACTGGAATGATAGATGTTCCAAATCCAGGTGGTCCCTACAATATAGATCTCTTGCTGATTAAGACAGATACAAGTGGCTACGAGCAGTGGTACAAAAATTATGGAAAAGGAGGCGAAAGTTATTATATTGGTGATTGGGGTAAAGATCTCCAGCAAACTACTGATGGAGGTTATATAATAACGGGAATTACAGGAGAATGGGATGCTTGGGGTAGTCTTTGGCTACTAAAAACAGATGCTAATGGTAACGAACAATGGAATAAATCCTATGAATCGGGTATCGGAGAATCTGTGCAGCAGACTACGGATGATGGATACATTATTAGAGGTGCTGTGCAGTGGGACAGCGGTATTTCTGATCTCAAACTCATAAAGACAGATGCCAATGGGAATGAACAATGGACTAAACTTATTGAAGACCGCGGTGATGGTTCTGCACAACAGACAACGGATGGAGGGTATATCGTTGTTGGATCAAAAAGTGGTGATATTTGGTTAATGAAAACAGATGACAATAGTGACGAACAATGGAACAGAACCTTCGGAGGAACTGATAGTGAATCCGGTGCGATGGTGCAACAGACAAGCGATTTAGGATATAGAGGATATATCATTATAGGGACTACCTTTTCTTTTGGCGCTGGTTCTGGCGATATCTGGTTAATAAAAATAAAAATAATCGAGGACGATGATGGAGACGGTTTACCTAATGATTGGGAAATCTATGGGTACGATGCAAATGGTGATGGAATTATTGATGTGGATCTGCCAGCGATGGGTGCGGATCCCCAGCATGAAGATATCTTTG
>LSSI01000015.1 GCA_001595945.1 Thermoplasmatales archaeon SM1-50 | reverse complement strand
CAAGGTGAGGAGAGTGACTGGTCAGAGGCGCATCAGATTGTTATCCTTGGGGTAATCTTTGAGATTGAGAAACCTACTGGGGGGTTCTTGAAGATAAAATCAAAGGTGACTAATGTTGGTGGTATTGATGCAAACAAAATCAATTGGAGTATCACCTTGACAGGTGGATTGGTACTTCTGGGCAAAGAAACGACTGGTTCTATTTTAAATTTGCAGCCTAATACGAATAGAATTATCACTTCTTCCCCTATTGTCGGGTTTGGAAAAACTGTGGTAACAGTCCATGTGTCAATACCAGATTACGCTGTTTCAAAGCAACAAAATGCAACAGTCGTCCTGTTCTTTGTCTCTATCAAATAATAAGTAGCTGATGGTTTGTCTCATCCCCAAAGCAGGGTACCGTGGATGGACACTACTCTCTTTTTCTTTTTTGACCCAATGGTTACTTCTATGACGATAACAAAGAAAAAAAGACGATGGATTAAAGATATCGTGAGGTGGTATTTCTCATACAGAAGCGTCAATAGGATTTATTGTTTCTATGATGAATTATAACTGGCATTTATAAATACCTAAAATAAAATGAGCAGCAATAGGTAAATGTACAACACCTTTACTGGTAAGGATGCGATGAATTTTAGGAACCAAATCATCAATTTTAACAATAAAAACGGTTGCGGTTGCGGGTCCTGTTTGAAGTTCTCTTGGGTTACTTGTATAACGGTATCTTGGGATTTTAAAAGAGAGGGTATTGTTTGGATTATTTGTACTTGTTTTGATTCTACTATGCCTATTGTTGGCATTATCATCAGGAATACTGCCAGAAAACTACCTATAATCAGGGTTGTTTTCATTTGATAAAACCTCCTATTTTTATATTAACAACATTTAGCTTTAAAAAGTTTTTGAAAATTATATTTTTACGACAGATGAATGAGAAATGTTTTTTTTCTTTAAAAAACCAACGCGTATAAGTCCAATTATAGAGGGGAGGGATCTTTTTTTAGGAATTATGGTTTTTTATGATGGGATGTATTATTATCCATTATTTTTAATCTGATAGGTTATTTCTGTTTTAATTTTCTATTTTTGTTAGGATATACTAGAAATTATATATGGTTCTTGTGCGGGATGTCGGTCAAAATTATGAAGAAATCGACCTTTGACATGATACGGTAGATTTTTCAATAGCTTGCACTGCAGCCCTCTCCAGTCATCCCAATAATTTGCATCCCATTGATTTCGACCGTTATCAAACGCGTTTTTATGGTTATGTATAAAATTATTTTCATACATTTGATTGGCTATGCTTGACGACCAGCAAAATATCCCTACCGTGGTATCGGTAATAGCGTTATTTTTGATTGTATTATCTGTTGAGGTATCTAAGGATATGGCACCATCGTTCCAGGTAAAAATATTATGATGAATGTGGTTTTTTTCCGATTTAGACAACCACAAAGCTAGCCAGCTTTTGTTATAGATATGATTATGGGCTATTGTAATGTCCTTTGATGACCAGGCAGAAACCCCGACAACCCCATAGGCAATCTCACAATCTGATATTGTTATATTAGAGGAGGTGAGAATGGCAATACTTGTATCTGTATGTAAGAGAGTAATATTGTCGATTATTCCATAGCTGCAGTTGGATATGATGATGGCTCCTGCATCGGTGATGGTAAAATTATTAATATTTTTATAACAAATTAGAGGCTTACCGTTCACGGTATTATCGCTTAGATCGATGATCAAAGGTTCTGTTGATGGAGCAAGATAGAACCCATCGTTAATAAAACTATTATTCCTAATAATGCTCTTGGTATTTACAATATAAAGCCCGATTGTGTTGTCGTGGAAATTGTTATTTTCTATGTGATTGTTTCTTTGGGTAACTGTATCAATACCGGTGCCAAAAAGAACATTGTGTGAGAAGAGATTTTCTGAGATTATATTGTTTGATGCCAGTGGGTATAATCCTAATCCGATGCCATTATTTTTAAAAATATTGTCTCTGATGGTGTTATTGGAAGAATATAGACAAAGCCCGCATTCCTTATCTGAGGAGTTCTGGATTGTAAACCTGGTTATTTCAACATTTGGTTTTGTTATCCATATATGATGGTATGGTCGTTTCTGTCCATCGATGATTGTGCTGGTTTTGTCTTCACCGATGAGCCGTATACTTTTTCCAATGAAGAGGTTTTCATAGTACACTCCATCATAAACATATATGCAATCACCATTAGTGGAGGCATCAATCGCATCCTGTATGCGTTGATAGGGATAATTTATACTTCCGTTTCCACCGATGAATGCATCATCATCGACATAGAGAACATGGGTGCTTGTCTGGGTATTGATAGGAGAGATCTGTCCATGTTTTTCTTGGGATGGCAATTCAGATGTTTTGTCATTGGTAATAAGACATATTGGTTGTTTGCTTTCATAGATGTACCAGATTTTTCTGTAGAGGGCAATGGTTGATGACCAAAGCTGGTTAAGGAGGTTATCAGCATTCCGATAGCGTATCTCAAGATTGTTCATCATGGTGAGTAATTGTGATCTTTCCGCTGGGGTGCCAACGTAATTCTTTAATTTACTAAAAATCATCGTGCTATTTTCATATAAGCTTATAAAAGAACTTGCGAGAATTGAGAGAGAGAAGGTTGTTTTGTTTCTCCATAGAGATACCATTTCGGAGAGGTTTGTATTGTTCTTTGAAAGATTATGTACTCTTTCAAGGGTGGTTAAAGATTTTATAAAGACTTGTAACGTGTGTTGATAGTTAGCGTAATCATGCAGACCTAAGGGGACTTCTTCGTGGTTCTTCCATTTTTCTCTGATTGTAAATACCTGCATTGTTATGTTTTTTATAGTCTCATCGATCTTTTTTCCCGTATTATTCACAGAAGTCGTAATGTTCCATATTTTGTTGAAATTTTTCTCATGGGTTGGAAGTGTGATGTTGCATGTACTCATCGAACGGGCAATAATCTCGGTTATAAACATTGAATTGGAAAGATGTATAGTGGTGTTGTCCTCTGAGGTGATGTAAAAAAACGCATTATCAATGACTCTGTCCTGTCTATTCGGAAAATGGATTTCTGGATGATAGCCAAAATCAACGACTTTTCCTTTTCCGAAATATGATGAAATCCAGATTGGTTTGCCTAGTCGTATCGAGAGGTATTTATCTATTTCTTCCGGTGATTTTTTTTCGATTCTGCTATTCATCCACCAAGCGACATTCAAATCTTTCAGAACACCCACTACTTGTGTATTTTGGCTGAGGCGAGTTCCTAAAAATACAGGACCTCCGATATGAAACGATTCTTGGATTTTTTCCAATCCGAACGAGATAGTATGATCATGATTTTCTATCTGAATTGAAATTGTCGCTGCACAATCCATTAATAGGGCACTACAGGAGGTTAACGAGAGTGTTCCTATGGTGGGGAGGTTTCTTTTAAAATTTTGAATGAAATTGAATGGTACGAGTAGACCAGATGTTGATGACGTCGCTCCGTAACAGGTTCCTACGTATCCTCCCCCATCATTGACGAATGTTCTGATGGCTTTACAAATTTTTAGATTTGCAGCTTTTACAACACTGATCAAATCTGGGGGTATGCCTCCTGGCCAGATCACAACATTAAAGGCTCTGGTGTTTAATCTGTTGGGTAGTTCATCATCAGAAAGATAGTAGATATCTAGGAAACCTGAGGAGTATAAAATATCCGAATAAAGATAGATTAAAGCATATCCACAGTTTAATCCAGCCCGCATTGCACATGTTGCATATTGCAATGGATAAACCGATAATGATAAAGGCTGCATGACATAATACATCTTTACTGGACGGAATGTTTCGATTTCGCTGCTTAGTTCATAATCGGTAGCAATAGATATTATTAGTGCGTTTATCGACTGGTTCTCTGTAAAAGGAATAATATATGCCCCTCGTTCAAAAAACCTTGTTTTGGTTGTGTTATTTGAAAGTGTCCTAGTTACCGCTGAAAAATTCAATGATGCCCAAAAAACAGGAATGTCTATTCGTAACAAATCATTAATCATATTTGCTATACTTTGTTGTATGCTTGTATATGGGAGAGCATCTCCGTAGATTAATGGAACTATGATACCAAAGGATGTATCATTGGTAGGAGGTTGTGTTGTTTTAGCTTTTTCAGTGTTATTTTCGCTACCACTACAATTGTGTATCCCAAAAAGTGCTTGAAATGTTAATGTAAGAACAAAAGTGGTTAATAAAAAACTTACAAGTTTCTTAGAAAAATATTTTCTTGTCATTATTCTTTTCCTCTAATTTCTTTCAATTATTTACGTTTCATCCTTTGTTTTATTTTCTATTTTTTTTGAAATTAAGAAAGTTGGGAGTGGAAGCTATAAATCTTATTTTTATTCTTCGATTTTCTTATTATATTGTTTTTTTCTTTTCCCTAATTTCTTCAGATGTGTCTTTCAGTTTCCCATAAATTTTTTTAAGAGTTGTTATCACTTTTGTTCATTTAAATATTTGGAAAAAATAAAAATTAAAACAACGGTTACTGATACACATTTTTTTTTTAGCATTTACTGTTTTTCTGAGATAGTTTATGCAGTTTGTGATTCGATCAGTAAGACGAAGAAAAGGATGGCGTTTAGGCTTGAATGGGCATCAGCGGATCCAAAGAGTTTGTCGGAGTTTGCATTATGTTGTATAGAAAGTTGTGCTTTGAAATAATACGAATGATTTGTTGAAAGAGTCACTGGAAATATAAGAATACATAATTTAAGCAACCATCGTTTATGTTCAGAGAGTCCTCGGTATAAGGTTCTTGTCAATGACCCCACTGTTTCATTGGTGTCAAGATCAATCAGAGATCCACTAAGATTCATCTGGGATTCTGCTTCTGTGAATGTTCCTTCTGTTGTGGTAGAAGCAGCCCCGTTTAATAGAAAGAACATCACCATGATTTGGTTACCTGATTTTTCTGTTTTCAACGTGCCTTCTGCTGGTCCAGTGATCCAGGCCTGTGACTGTGCGTATGCCATGGTGTCTAGACCTTCTGCGCATGATTCTGCCTTTGTAAATAACTCACCAAAACGATGGTTTGCATCCCATTCTGCGTCATGGTGCGATCCTAACCCTGATCCTCCATGGTCTTTCCCACCACCACTTGAATTATAAGGTGGTATAAAGTAATTGAAGTTCGCTGCTATAATATGGTGATTTGGTGAATCGTATTTTGCATCGAGAGTGGTTCTGTTAGAATCACCCATAACGATATTTTTCTCATCAGCGCATTGGACGTTTGTTCCTATGATTTGTGGGACACCACTCGTTGTGATAAGCATTAATAGTACCCCTAGGGGTATTCCTTTAGTCAACAAACACTTATGCATAATGTGGTTCTCCACTGTTTGAAAATAGGTTAGACACTATTATTATATTGTTATCTGTTATAAATGTTTGGAAACGATGAATAATCTAAAAACAATAACATTGAGTAGGTTTTTTAGGCGTAAAGTTTTTTTTTGTGTGAATGATAGGATCTTATGTTTTGGGTAGTTTTTAAAGATTGAATGTCTTTCTTTTTTGTCAGTCAGAATCAGATAGTGTAGTGCTCTTTTAAACAGGTATTAGGTAGTGTTACCTCCACCGAGTCGAATCATGCTGATGTCCTGGTTTTGTTTTATCGGCTGGGATGGTGTCAATCGTACAAATCGGAAGCTTCCGAGGTAATCCCCTGGTTTACGGGCTAAGATGAAAAAAACTCCAATGGGGATGTCAGAAAATGAGTAGTACCCCTCTTCATTGGTAGGTGCGCTTTTCTCAAAGGCAAACGTGACACCACCAATAAGTTTTCCACCTATGAGTGACACCTGGGCGCCTTCGACGGGGACTGGTCCTGTGCCATCGAGTGGAAGACCATAGATGGTCCCACTAATAGAGATAGTGTTCGCAGGCTTTGGTTCGATTTGAATAAGGCTTGCCACAGCTGGGGTTCCAAGCAATACAAAAAGTATTCCACACACTAGGCCTATCTTTAATAACTTTGTTCTCATACTCTTATGACCCCCAACAACTTACCTTTCTTATGAATTATTATGATGTCATTCCATTTAAATGTATTGTTACGATAATATGGAAAAAAAGAGAAAGAAGATATTGAAAGGATTTTTTTTAAATCTAAGACCTAATTTGGGACGAATGAAAGAAACAAAAAAAATAAAAAAGAGTAATGGTGGTTTTACTTTAAGGGATTGTAGTTGATGTGATGTATAAGAAGCGGCATCTTGCTGTCTAACACTTCAGGCATTCTTCCATTATCGAATTTTATGGCGATGAATGTAAATTGTAGAGTCTCACCGTCATTATCCCCAAAAAGAACGAATCCTTTTATTTCAGAGTTCACTGTGTCGATTCGAATCACTCCGATTGCGGATAATTCCGAATCAAAATCCGAATCACAGCTTCCAACTGGGATAACCAGTGCGACCACCAGCCCAACTACCAATAGACCAAATATTTTTTTTCCCATGGTGTTACCTCATAAAGGATACTGGTATCATACTACATAAGATTTTTTTCTATTTTCTTATACAAAAATAAAAAAATTTAGATGATTATTAGTATATTGTCCAATATTTATAAGTTATCCTTGTTCGGTTCAAAGTTATCAATTTTGACCTCTTTTAAAAATAAACATGTTTAGTACTATAGATAAAAAATCCACCAATAAGCAATAACAACCCAACACCAATAGCCAAAATCAGTAGAGAGACGACTACTACAATAATTTTTACTGAATATTGAGGAAATCTAGAGCCATATAAATAACATAGTAAAAAGACCATATAATCCAATGATAAAAAATGGTAGTCCAATAAAAATTCATCCTAACGCTAGGTGTTCTGCGATGACTTTCCCACCTTAAAAACCTATCTGTGGTAGATTTCGGTCAAACTCTACCGTATATTTCCCTAATTTTTCTTTCTTCTAACCAGTCTCCTCCTGATATCTTTTCGTACCTCCTTTATTCTTAAAAAACAATCTTTATAATTTTTGTTATTTTAGTTTGATTAACAAATTTTCCACCTATTATTTCATATCCTTTGATATTGCATCTACGGTGCCGATACATATGAAAGGTATGTCAAGATATGGGTGAAATTCTGGTGTGATTCTGGTAAAATCATATATAACATAAGTAAATATCTCAGCGTAAGAATAAATAAAGGTGTGAAAACATGAAAGGGAAAATAGTAATTATCGCAATCGCAGCCCTCCTCCTTTTCTCAGGTGTTGTTGCAGCTGCGGGAAATCAAGCCGGAAACTATCAAAACCACGGTGAAAGAAACCAGTGTCAATCAATGTCCAACGAGAATGGCCGTATGCTGCAGACCAAAAACCAGAACCAATACCAACCAATACCAAATGGCGATGGTATTATGCAACGGCTGATGTATCGGATACGAGATATGCTTGGGATATGCCAAGGCGGCGCGAATCTTTCAGAACTTACTGGTGTGATGACCTATGATGGAACAAATTTCTATATCGAATCTGTTGAACTTCATTTCGGTCCAACTTGGTATATTACTTCGGCCTTATCAGCAGTAGATTACGATTTGGATGGAGAACTTGAACTCGTGATAGATGAACTTTTTGGTCTGGTCAACACCACAGTTACCGTCGAAGGACACTACCAAGCACAAGACTGGATGAGCGTCTTTACCATCAACGGTGAAGTCTACCGTGAGCCTGGACAGCCGATCTGGGCAGCGCAGCATCACTGGCGCTGGCGATACGGACACCAACACAATCAGCCGTAATGATTGCCATTTACTTAGACGCAATCAGTATGAGAGACGAAGTTGTCTTAAGATAAGAAGGAAAACCATTTTATATTCTCCTCTTCGCTCTTGAGACCCATCGGCATTAGGGTCTCGAATTTTTTTTATATTTTCACAAGATTGGAATGATACAAAGAACCAAAGATATTCAAAAAATCTTTTTTTAATGCCACGCCATCATATTCGATGAATTTCCAACAAGATATTTAAGCAATAAAATCGATAAAGAATACTGTTAGAAATGTTCTGTCGGAGATGAAAAAAATGAAGAAAATCTGCTTTGTTGGTATCATAGCAGCAGTAGTCATTGTAACAATTTTTAGCGGCTGTATGAAAAATGAGACCGGCGTATTGGTTCTTCAAATTACTGATGCTTTCGGTGATTTAAACATTACTCATGCGAATGTGACAATCTCCCATGTTCAGGTTCATAAGAATGTTGAGGGTGTAAATAACACAACGGCGTACTGGTTCACTGTTGTCAACGAATCTCAGACCTTTGATCTTATCGAGATAATGGATGTCAAGGAATTTCTTGGCCGTGCAGAACTTGATATCGGTATTTACACACAAATACGGCTTAACATCGATTCGTGTGTGATTACGGTTAATGGAACAGAATATATGTGTAGACTACCCACAGAGTCGATTAAACTGGTTAAACAATTCGAATTGACTACAAGTGAAACGACGACCTTGACATTGGATTTCGATGTCAATGAATCAGTCATGCAAAAAGGAGTCTATGAATTCATATTTCAACCAGTCATCATCGTGATATAAGAATTATCTTTTTTCCATTTTTTATTTTAGATGTTGATGTCGACATTTGTGCTTTGATACCCTGCATCATTTTTTTCATTGCTAACATTTCTAAGAAAAAACAAATGATGGTTTTTACTGGAAATAAAATACTGTTTACATTTTGTTTATTTTAAATAATTTATCGACTTTGTTTCTCACTTCAACAATATCTGGTAATGGTTCTTCTGTGTTTTGATTCTGTTGTGTCATTTTTTCTTTTATTTTTGGTGATTTATTATAACGAACAAAGAGACGTATATCAACGACAATCATACTTACAAGTAAGATAAGGAGGACCCAGAATAACATTGCTCCAAAATCACCTAAGGAATCAGGGATGAAATAATCTAGAATCATCTGTATATCAAAAACCATTCTCCTCACCACCAAATTTTATTATCTTTTTTTTTTTTTAACGTTTATTACTGCCTAATATCTATTATGTTTTCCTCCCAAATCTGTAACAGTTGCCCGTTGTCGGCTATTTTAACATAGGTTACCATACCTTATTCTGCCTCCACGATATCATTCTCGTTACCATTTATAAATACAGGTGGGTAGGTGCATATGCATATATACATACTCCATAGCGGAAGTATTGAACGTGACCTTTATTTGTTCATATATCAGATGATAAGCATCGAAAAAAAACGTGCAGTAATATAATAGAAATGAAAAGGGTTGTCTAGTGACGAATTGCTCTTCTTTATGGATGTCCTGAGTAGAAATAACGTCTGTAACAAGGATAAATTTTGGTCTGTTAAAGAGGATATCATCAACATGTTCTCCGCTAATGAGATGTATCTGGGATTCATCTATGATGTTGCACATCAAGCCATCGTAATTGCGTGGGATGATGAGTCTCTATGGCCAGTCTTTAAAACCTAGTAATTATGGGATGATGAAAAAATCTCTCAGCTCTGTGTGAATTATCTGATTGTTTCAAAATGAAAGAATATCTAGATTGGGGGACCTCTGGTTTTTTATTGATTACATAGAGTTTAATGCATTTTTTCTTTTGATTTTTTATATAAAAAAACGGTTCACAACAAAGGGTATAGCTGTTTGTTTCAGAGGATGTATCCTTATAAGGGGTATGATAATAACATAATAAATAGGGGGATATTACCTGAATCCAAAAGTAGTTACTATCGGATTAATTCTTTTAATGCTTGGAGCGAGTAGCGTTCCCATTTCTGGACACATGGGAGAAACAACATCTCAGGTGGTATCACGAGGGAATTGGTTGTATGTTGGTGGTTCTGGACCAGGGAATTACACGGGGATTCAGCAAGCGATTGACAACGCAAGTGCTGGGGATACCGTGTTTGTGTTCAATGGGACGTATGTTGGGCATCTCAACATCAATAAATCACTCACCCTAATTGGTGAGGATAAATATACAACATATATCGTCGGGTATGTTGCGTTTACGATTTCTATTATTTCTGATTGGGTGAATATGAGTAAGTTTACTATTCAAAACACCGGGCGTATAGGTGAGGGGATTAGAATAGATTCATCCTATAACACCTTTTTTGACACCATTATTGAGTTTCCCAATGATAATATACGGATTTCTGGTGATCACAATAACATCTCGTGCAACAGTATTTATTGCGACACAATCTATCTGCTTGGAAATAACAATATCATCTCGGATAACTACGTTACCAACAACGTCTATGGGATATTCATAACGGATGCATGGGATAACATTATTTCGAATAATAACTTTCTTTACTGTGGTTTATTTATTACCGATGATTCACTTACTTATAATATTGTAACGAATAATACGGTCAATGGCAAACCACTTATCTATGTCTATAACCAATCTGATATTATCCTTTCTGGTAATGCAGGGCAGATACTTCTTGTAGATTGCACGAATATCACAGTACAAAACCAAGCTCTCTTCAATACGACTGTCGGTATCCAAATCATCAGGTCTCATTCTTGTATTATCTCTACTAACACCATGATAGAAAACCAGTGTGGTATCTGGCTGAACGGGTGGAACAACACCATCTATGAGAACACCATTGCAGACAACCTGTACGGCGTACGACTCAAGGATTCGACTAACAATAATATCTATCATAACAATCTTCTGCACAATACTCTTAATTCATTTGACACCTTGTCGAACACTTGGTATAACACATTACTTCACGAAGGGAATTATTGGTCTGATTACACAGGAGAAGATTCTGATGGTGATGGGATTGGAGACATACCATATCCTATCCCTGGGGGCAGTAATCAGGATACATATCCGTTCATGGAACCTAATGGTTGGCTACTGCCCCCAAAGCAACCAGTACTCAACGGTCCCGCTTGGGGGATTATCGATGTTCACTATACGTTCTGTATCAATTCAACAAACCTTAACGGAGACTGCCTCTATTGCAAATGGGATTGGGGGGATGGTACAAATAGCGGGTGGCTTGGTCCCTATTCCTCTGAAAGTATGATCTGTGCATCCCATGCTTGGTCTGAGAAAGGCATCTATGAGATACAAGGAAAACTTAAAGATGAACTTGGTCAAGAGAGTAATTGGTCTGACCCTTTTCTCTTCAACGTGCATACAGTTAAGAATGCATTTATTTTTGGTAGATATTCAAATAAGACAACCGTAGGTGAGTATATCAGCATTGAGGCAGTCAACCTTCGTTTTTTAGTTATCAGTCCATTTCAATGGGGTCATTATTTCATAGGGGAGTATGTAACCGTCGTAAAAGAGACTGTCAAAATGATTTTTTTATCTTGGTTCATTGTAGGATTTGCGGATGTAATAATCTAAAAAATTTCTGCACTTTCTTCTTTTTTTCCAGTTAATTTTCCTAAGAAACAAACCAGTATCATCGATGGCTTTGTAAGCTAGGTCAATGTTCTATGATCTACTGATATCAATAAAAAACAGATGATATTTTTTAATGAATATGTGCTGGGTATGCATAGGATGGAGGTTAACAGAATTACTTCACCGCCGCAGTTTGGAAAGTTATTGCCATCCGGTATCTCCATTTCGTTTAAACTGCCTGTTTGTAATTATAGTAATCCGCAATCTCTAAATTTCACATACATAGTAGCTTTCAAAAACATCATTCTCCATTTTTTACGTATGATTAACTACCAGGATAAAAGCATTACTTCGGTGTGTCTTTCTCCGCTAATGTGATTGTAAGGCGTTCAACTTCTGGGAACACAGAACGTACTTTTTTTATTATCTTATTTTTTGTCTGATTGAATTCTCTAATAGTCAAATCACATGACACTTGTATTTCAAGTTCACCTTGATAAATCGGTCCTGATTTTCGTAATCTAATCAGGTTTGCAGACTCAACATTCTCAATTTCTTCTGCGATTTTTTTAATCATAAAGCTTCTATCGACACATTCCATGTCACATGCGTCGATAAGCATATAGGTTGATTCTTTTATCGCTGAAAAACCAATGGTAACGATTACCCCTGCAATTATAAACCCTACGATTGCATCAGCTATGAAAAACCCCATGGAAGTTAATACGAGCGCCAGAACCGCTAGCCCTGAAGATGTGCCATCTTTGATCGTGTTAAATGCCTCAAGCTTGACAGAACTCATTGTTGATTTTTTTCCTTTCGTATACTTATACACCCCAAGAGTAATTGCGATGATTGCTGCTAGTAAAGCAACTGCAGCGCCGAGGAGTGGAGTGTTGATGGGCTGGGGGTTAACAAGTTGGTTATAGGATCTAAAGACGATGTAGAGTGCAAGAATTATCATGACAACTGCGGCAAGCGCTGATGCAAGGTTTTCCATTTTATAGTATCCATAATGAAATTTTTCATTCGCAGGTTTTTTAAAAAATAACAGACCTACCCAGACAACGCTACTGACAAATCCATCCCCGATACAGTCAATGCCATTTGCAGTAAGTGCCACACTTTTCGAGAGGGTTAGACCAAGTGTGATCTGGGTAAGTCCTAATCCAATTAATGTAATGGAAGTAATTCCTGCTAGATTATTTGCTTTTTCTGCAAAGTGGGTTGTGTTATTCATACCTATATTTATCGAGAACAGATATGGCTTATTGAATGTTTTCTCTTTGCTTTGCGCATACGAAAAATCATGCGATTTTCCACCATGTATATTAACTGTGCTTGTATCTTTGGTTTTTTCTTTGTTAGGGGGTGTCTGGAGAGGATAAAGGCTTCTGTAGGCGGTTTTTTGTAAAATAGGTATCAAGTATTCAATTTCATAGAAAATTTTTGATAAGTATCATATTCGCTAAATTAGCCCTAATATTTTGGTCTAAGGAGATGGTACGGTTTTGGTTATGGGATGGTCTCCATCTCGGTATCAGGGGAAACGGTTTCTCTCCATACCTTATGTGCTTTTTTCTTATAGATATCTTCGATGTCGATTGTTTCGTTTACCAGTTTTTCCCCGGCTTTGATGTAATGATCAACACCTTTCTTGCTGTATTTGAGTCGTCCTAACTGGTTTCCTTTGGAGGTTGTATAATCAAGTGCATAATCTGGGATTTCTATGTTAAATTTACCTGACTGATCCTCCCAACAGCTCTTGACATACACCTTGAAATGGTCTGCTAGACAGGATTTTTGGCTTCGGCAGAGTAATAAAATGACGTACGCAAGGGTCGTCTCCCAATCTTGGGTATTGCTCTCGTATAGAACTGTCATGTCATCGATAGCCTTTGACACCCGTAGGACTACATCAGGGTTCGCAAGCCCAATGTCTTCATAGGCAATGAGCTTCAAACGATTCCGTAACCACCAAAACGAGGATTCATCCTCATGGGCTAGTTCCAACGCAAAAAACAACGCCCCTGTCTCATCCCCTCGTCGTATGGTTTTTTGGATCACACTTTTTACTTCATCCTCATTGTATTGGTGTGCATTAGTTACATTTACAATCATTTCTCTAAACCTCATTTCAACAAACCAAAAAATACTTTAAAACTTTACGCTAAAGACTTATATCACAGAAAAAGTAAAACACAAGGTGCCGTGTATGTTCTGTATCTTGAGTCTCAAAAATAAAAGGGATTTTTAAAAGACAAAATTTTTTTACATAATTAATATATATCAGTAGACTCAAGAACTGGTCTGGATGGAGATGTATGGTTGTTTTTCCTTTCAGCGAATATCAAATAAACAAGGAAAAAAAGAGGGAGGCTTTTTTGAGGATGACAAGTTAATCCTCCCTAATTTCAGCCTTGGTATCATCAGTTGCAGTCTGGTTTGTCACTTCTTTCACAGTGAGAATGACCTGATATGTGCCTTTTTGTGTGTATGCATGTGTCGGGTTTTGGATTGTTGCTGTTGTTCCATAACCGAAGTTCTAGTGCCATCTGTAGGATTCAAAATACCACCCCAGGCGTTTCGATAGAACTGGATAGCTTCATTAATCTCTCCTTCGTAGTCTCTACCTGCATCCGCTGTAGATTCAGTTGGGCTTCCTTACTGGATGACCTTGATGGTTGGGTTCATGATATAAGTACCGCTTCCTGTTTTGTGTACTGATTTTTGCACATCAAAGTCTAAGATTAAAGTTAGCGTCTGATTATCCAGCACCAAAAATGGTGTAATGAGTTTTACTTTCTTTGAAGGGATTTTCAGATTATATTGGGTCCCATCGATGGTTACTAGTGCACTGTCGACGGACAATCTGATCTGGGTATACCATCCCGCAGCTAACGTTTGTCCTCCGAGAACCTCTGTTGCGTTTTGTAATTGGATCAGGTCAAAGGTTTGTGTCTCATTGACGATAGTGATCCATGAGCCATTGGTGTCGTTTGTTCCTGCATAGTGAACAGTCACCTGAGAAATCGTGACCAATGCTTCTGTAATATTAAGCTCAGGGGGTGCGTCTGTCAACTTGAGAACTAGCGATCCTGTTCCTTCTTTAACAAACGCGTTTAAAAACCCATTGATGATAAGAAAATATTTCAAGTATGGAAACGCGTTTGGAAAGCGTTCAAACAAATGAAACAATAGAGAAAACATAACACTGTTGTTTTTCGGTGTAGTTGGTTCTGTTGGTGTGATATGTGCTAATGCAGGTAATGTTGCTGCGGTGATTAAAAGCGTTATGACCATATATCCAATTATTTTTTTCTTCATTATTATCCCCAGTTTTAAATACATGTTATGTAACTATATATAATTTTCTGTTACGATGTAAAGAAGTTCTCTATAGAGTTATGGGAAAAGGTGAATATATAAACATGTTTGAAATCATGTTTTGCTTGGTGATAAATAAATGCCAATAGTAACTATTGAGACATGGCCGATGCCACAAGAAAAAAAACCTGAATTAATGGAGAAAATTACCGAAGTATTTACGAAATGGGGGATCCCTGCTCAGGCAGTAACGATACTTATTCATGAGACTCAGTTAAATAATTGGGGGACGGCAGGGAAGCAACATTCGGTAACCTATACTGATATGAAATGATTGGTAGATCGTTACACTATCAAATACTATGTCATTCTTTAAAAAGCAAAATAGTTATTTACAATGCATAGTCTAGTGCTTCCTCAGGTGTTAATTCTGTAATACGTCCTTCTTTTACCCATCGATCAAATGTGGATTCTTTAATAGGAAATTCAAAATCCCCGTTGCTCGTATACAGGCGTAGTGTATAGACATCCTTGTTTTTTCCTCGTTCAAAACCATATAGTACAGCAAATGCGATTGTATGTTTATCTTTGTATGCATATGCATAGTAATGTCCGACTTTTATTTTTAGTGTTACCATTAGATCTCTCTCCTACGGTTTACGAATGTAGATCATTTCTTTCTTTAAAAAATCACTCTTTAGAGGCACTTATGGTTTTTTTTTTGTGGCCATCGTAACATGATTAAAAAAAGAAGAGAGAGATTTTTTTAGTATCCCATTAGATATCGGAGTATCGGAAACGCATTGGGAAATCGGTTGAAGAGTCTCCCGAAGAAAAGTAGGAACTGGATATCAAAGGACTTTGGAGTCTTAAGAGTAACATCTATTTCGCAGAAGTCAGTTGTGTCATCTGTATTAATTACTTTTATTTTCCCGTTGAATTCTTTTGGTTTCTCGGAAGGTGCAACCACTGTGGCTGTTATGTTCACCCAGCTTCCTTTGGGAAGAGCCGTACCATTTTTTGGCGTAAACGACCAGGTCCCCCAAGGCGGCCAGCTGTCCACCGTCCAATTAAGTAGTGAACCGATTTCTCCTACATTCCCAACTTCGAATGTCCCGGTAACAGTAGAACTAGGTTGTACTTCATCCCAAGTTAGTGATCCCCTGCAACTGAGATCAGGTTCTGGTGGTGGTGGTATAAAATTAGTTATTACAAAAGCAAAGTCGATTTGTGTTCCTAATAATGGATCCTCGATGGGATACCATGACCCCGGGGCACCCCATACTGCTGCATCCATGAAATGATCCAATGTTGTTTTCCAACCCATTTCAATTGGGTAGAGGAATGGCATCTGAATAACCAACCAGTAGATAGTTCCATTTTGTTGTATAAATGGATTAGAAATGTTTTTTATATTAATTTGATAATAGTGTATGTGATCATGTAAAAAGTATTCACCATATGGTTCAAGCCAGCCTTGATCACCTGTCCATGGACCTGCAATGATGAATTGATCAAAGGTAAACATTTGTTCCCATAATAGAACGTCTGGTTGTGAATACCCAGGTCCTTGCGGGTTATTTGAATATATGAAGACATGAACAAATGGAAGGTCTTCCATTACATCTTGGCGCCAGGATATCCAGAAGTGAATATCGGTGACTGGTCCTGTTTGGGTACATTGCCAATCATCTCCAAGAAAATAATCGTGGAAGTTTACATCCCAGCCGGTTGGATCTGGAAGTTGCGGGAAATGCATTTTATGTCCATCACCTGGCGCCCAGTCAGCGACGACGAGGCTTGTTGTTCCTATCATTAGCGTACAAACTACTATACTAATTATTTTCTTCTTCATTTTCTATCTTCCTCCCCTGAAAACAGGGTCCTATAAAATATAAAATACCCTACCGGTATTTATAATTTATGCTTAATATACGATTGTAACAAAGGTTATAAAAATTACGATGGCCGAATTTTCCTTGGGGTAATCATTGATTTCCGTTTGCTAAACACATTCTCTTGAAAATCAAGGGATAGTATACATGGTTTACAAAGCCACGATGACTTAATATTTTTTTTATGTGAAATCAAATGAAAATATAGGTATCTCTGTAATATAAAATCATTATCACATGATTTTCCAATCGTATCAATAGATTCCTGTCTTTTTTATTGTGGATAAGGAGTGTGTTTAAGGACGAGCAGCGTGTCTGAAGGAAATGTGAGGCTCCGAAGCAAGGGAGGAAAGAAAATTAAATAAAAAAACATTGATCTCCGGAGCTGATTTTCCTGAATAAAAAACATGTTTATATAGATTTGCCTAGTGTTTTGTCTCTGTTTTTATAGTAGGCTCCGAGAAGTGGAAGAAATAACGAACAGGTTAGTGTTATTTAACTAGTTGTACCTCCCCGGAGCCATTCTTACGAATTACTACTTCATAAATAAACTTTTGTAGTAAAAGAAAAAAGATATTTCATCGCTTTATTAACTTGTTTTGTGAAGGTTTGTTTTTAAAAAAAGAAAAAACATGAGATAGTTTGCTTCATTTGTATGATTTTTTTGCATAATACCTTTGTTTGTCACCATTATTTATCGTAATTATTAAATCATAAGTTTGTTTGTCCTATATCTGAATATACCATGATTTAGTCGATGTAGGTCGCTTCTCTGTGAAATCACAACATTCCCCATTCTAGAAAAACTCTCGCTGCTCCTGCCAGTGTT
Organism: Thermoplasmatales archaeon SM1-50; assembly: GCA_001595945.1. Classification (GTDB taxonomy): domain Archaea; phylum Thermoplasmatota; class E2; order DHVEG-1; family DHVEG-1; genus SM1-50. The sequence continues at coordinate 42,368 of LSSI01000015.1, read as the reverse complement.
AGTGCTCGTTATTGATATCATCCTTATCGAACATGCAGTCCGGATAAACGAACATTACATCATCTTTTTCACAACGATTCTTTTTTCCTTGTCGGTTAGTGAGATACTGATTGTTCTTAGTGAAATCCATATGAATTATCAAAAAAACAATATTTTGAAGTCGCTCTCAGGAAAGATTTCAAAGTTTACTGAAAATAAAAAAGGAAGAAACGTCAAAATCCTGGTCAGTCAGTTCATCGATCGTCACCCTGAATATTCCCCGAATAGAGATGAAATCTATCAAATTATGTGTAAAATCCTAAGGGATCAGAAGCAAACAAATCCTGGTGAAAAACAAAATAAAAGATAGTAAATTCTTTTTTTTATTTTGATTATTTACGTATAGAGATAAATCGGTATCATTAGACGTAATATAAAATTGTGGTGATGTGTCTGCTTGATTTTTGGGGTTATATTTATAAAAAGTCTTTTAAATCCGATGGTATATCCAGTATATGCTGAGCTGGGGTACCATTTGCTTTCCACCCCTTTATAGAAAGCTTTTTTTACCCAGCTCATCCATCTCTTCAATCACTTTTTTATAGTGTAGGATTCCATTATTTTTTTATACAGGTAGATACAAATATTACGATTAACCAGGTGAAAAAAAAGTTAAATAGAATTTTAATCTTCGATTGAGCGTATGATTGAGTTGAAACGTTCGTTATCTCTGTGGCAATTGACGTTTATGAGCGTTGGCATCATTCTTGGCGCTGGTATTTACGTTATTATCGGTGAGGCGGTGGGGTTAAGTGGCAATTGCATCTGGATGTCATTTCTAATCGCTGCGGGTGTTGCGACTCTTACTGCGTTTAGCTATGCTGAGCTTTCCTCTCGGTTTCCTAAGGCAGGGGCTGAGTATGTCTATATTGAGAACTCATTTGGCAGCAGAGCTGCCTGGCTTGTTGCCTGGTTACTTCTTGCTGGAAGCGTGATTGGGGGTGCGACGGTTGCGTTGGGATTTGCACGGTATTTTTCAGCGATGTTTCATACACCTGTTCTTTGGGTCGCCGTCATTCTGCTGGTCGTCATTGAAGTCATTTTAATTATTGGGGTGCAGCAGACCGCGAAAGTCACGATCGTGTTTACCGTTATTGAGATTCTTGGGTTGCTGATTATTATCTTCGTTGGTCTACCCACTCTTGGTTCGGTGGACTATCTTGAGGCGGCAGCAGGAGTACAAGGCATTGTTGAGGCCGGAGTACTGATTTTCTTTGGGTACCTTGGTTTTGAGGGTATCACTCGTTTAGCAGAGGAAACGAAAAACCCGGAGAAAAACATCCCAAAAGCGATTCTGTTTTCCATGATCATTACTACACTGATTTACATCTTTGTTGGGATCTCTGCGGTCAGTGTGATTCCCTGGCAGCAGCTGTCAGTTGCAAAGGCGCCTTTGGCGTTGATAGCTGAGCGGGTGTTTGGTGCACAGAGTTTTTTGATTCTTACGTTGATTGCCTTGTTTTCGACCTTTAACACTGCTCTTATGATGCTGCTAACCGGCTCGCGGTTAATCTATGGTATTGCCCAGCAGGAGGCGATTCCCAAGATGTTTATGGCGGTAGGTAGACGGTTCCGTACGCCCTGGGTCGCTATCGTTACTATTGTGGTTGTAGCAATGCTGTTTTTGTTCATTGGCGATCTGAAGACGATTGCGAATTTGACGAATTTTACGATATTTTCGGTTTTTATAATGATAAATGCCTCTGTTATTTATTTCCGTTACAAAAAGCCTATTGTCATTGGGTTTATGGTTCCGTTTCATATCGGATGGTTCCCGGTTATTCCGTTACTTGGAATTGTGACATCGTTATGGATGATTGTAAGCCTCCCCGTTGATGTACTTTTGTTTGGTTCGCTTGTTATTGTCATTGGATTTGTAGTTGATATAATTCTAGATATGAAATGTAAATAACGCATGGTCTCTATTAACATGGGTAGAAAAATAGCAGATAATAGAACAGTTACCTTGTTTTTTCGTATTTTTGATAATATTATGTGTTCTGCGTCTGTGGGTTTATCCCTTCATCCATCATTTGTAAATAGGGATGTAATCGTCGGTCGATGATACGCAAAACCTGTTTTATCGCCGCTTTCTTCCACCAGTTCATCTGTACTGCTGTAAGATTCTCATCTGCCATGGTACGCGCCCATTTGATGCTATGTCGGATACATGCTGATAGCAACTGCCAGTGTTCAGCGTACATATGCTTTGTCCGAAAGAATCGATGAGCCTCTGTAAGCGCTCCGATTGGAACAAAAAATAATGGTATAATCAATGATCTGAACTCTGAGAGGTTCTGAACCAACTCAATAGATTTTTGTACATCCTTTGATGACTCTCCTGGAAGACCCATGATTATGGTATCCACAGGGACCCAGAGATGGTCTTGAAGAATCTGATGGGAGTGCAGTATCATCTCAGGCCATTCCTCAGGAGTAAATGGTTTTGCTTTCCCTTTCATATGTCGTATGACAAGCTGAACTGAACCGGTCTCAATACCTGCTTGTCCACTCATGAACGGATGGTTTTTTGAACCTATGTTTAACTCCTCTGAAATCTGTGCTATCAGATTTGGATTTGATGCAACTGAGGCATGGGTGAAATGACTGATGCTAATACGATCAGTAAGTTTCTTTACCTCTGTAAAAAGCCGAAGAACCTTTTCCTCATTAGGAATAAATCTTTTTGTATGATACCGTAGGACGTCCTCTGCATGAAATAAGACGCCGTTGCCAGCGTCGACATTTACCTTTGCTTCCTGCAAAATGTTTTGTAACGGCTGAGATCGATAGTTCATCATGGTTGGAGTACAAAACCGGCATCCCCGTCCACAGCCTCTGCAGATTTCGATAAGCCCATTTATCGTGGGATATCGAATCAAAGGTATTTGCTCAAGTGGTACCACTTCCCCTTGTACAAATGATGGTAGAGTATCCCCATTCATTGCTTTATCGATAAGATCCACTGCGGTGATTTCTCCTTCACCAACAACGACACAATCGATTCCATATTTCGCCATGATACGGTCATCGGTAAGCTGCCATGCGCCTGCTCCTCCGACGATTACCTTGAATTGATGTTGTTGGAGAACTGGATGAGTCATTAGTTTTTTGAAAAATAACGCCGTATAAGTCTCTTTATTCACCAGACTGCTAAACATGGTGGATGCGGGTCCAAGTCCTAATGGATCGTGGGTAGTCACTCCTATTACTTTTGTCTGTTTATCTACCACCTGTTGTAGTTTATTTGGGTGTACAATCGCGATATCCTGCTCTTGGCATCCATTGGCAAGTAACGCCGCTTCGATTTTTCGTTGCCCACAATGAGCATATGTCATTCGAACGCTTTTTTTGTCTAGTGGAGGGCAAAAGATTTTTGTGTACAACCACTCAGGTAGGAGTTTTGGTGCGCAAGCGGCAAATCCTAGGAAGACATGTCCGTTGTATCCTGAAAGTAAGGTTTCATCAGCCGTTAAAACAATCTTTGCCATCTTCTCTCTCAGATGTTTATAATTTTCTTTCCTCATAAAGATTTGTATAATGTAGAAAAACATAAATTATATAAAATAAGTATGTTTCTTTTGGTATTACCTGTCAAGTATAAGAATAGGAACAATCGATTTTAGGGTGCATATAATTTTCCGATATTTATTGTTTAGTGGTTTTTACTTTTCTGAAGGATTGTACCAAGGATTGATTCTTACAAATTTGATAAATGTTCATATAGTTATGCTTTGTTTCAGGGATATTTTTTTGGAACAAACATCCAGGAAAACATAAAAATAAGAATATTTTTTTATTTATTATCACTTTTTTTACTATTAAAAATAATGATAAATTTTAAATATCATGCTTTCATTTGTATTTATTAGAGGCAAAGATGATAGGGCGGAAGAAGGAAATGAGTAACACGAAATTATTTGATGAATCGAAAAAAGGAAAATGTGTGAAATGCGGAAAGGATCTTCACTTATTAGAAGGACATTCTCATCCAACGTTGGGAGCCAAGTATTTGTTATGTAAGGAATGTTTTCTTAAAATAGAGCTAAGCGTTGAACGCTGGGGGAGATTTGTCCTTTGGAACACCTTTAACCCTGAGTCACCAGATCCAACATATCTTGATAATTTTCCGTTCCTACATGTAGAAAGAGAGGTAATCGATAAAAAATCTAAACATCACTAACGTTTTCTTTATTTAATACTTTACATTCAGGACAATATTTGAAAAGTGACTGATGAAAAAAATGTAATAAATTAAAGGGTTGTGAAAAAATTTGTCCTGTGGCAGTTATTAAGATTCATTAAATAATGTGATTTTATTATTAGAAAATAAAACAATATAGATTTTAATTTTAAATTATATTTTTATTAATGAATATGGACCTTATCTCCCTCCCCACATAATTTTATTGTTTTTAGAACAGAGATAATACATAATTAAAAAAATGCTCTCTGCTCCGATTTATTAGTAAATTCATGTTAGTATCCTATTGGAATAACTACCGAACATTTAAGATTACCTACATATGTTCTTGAGAAACATTGTTCTCAGAGATTCAAAATCCCTTCCACGCTTGTTCAATTCCCCAATTCTCTAAAAACAGAACTAATAGCCACAAATTGGAGAGAAAAAAAAGAGTATTTAAACCCTGATTTTTGAAAATTGATAAGTTATGTCGATGTTGGGTTTATAAATCTGTTAAACTGATAAACATCTGTTGATCTGAGTTCGATAAGAATGAGTAATAGAATTAAGAAGTTTTAAAAGATTATAAATTGTAAAGGTTGTGAGTAAAATTTCAGAAAAACGATTTGGTTTAGGTTCTGAACATCCACTATATGATAAGATACAATAACTACTGATTTTCTTGTTTTTCCTAGTCTGGGGAATAGATTCCATAAGTCTTTTTATTTTTAATTATTCAACCATTATAGTTGAAATAATATCGTTCCCTCTTCTTATTCTTCCAGCGATGTTATTTTTTGCTGTAAGTTTTTATCTTATCGCAAAATCTCATAGGGTAATTTTCTGCGGATCAAATGAACATCAAAAACTCATTGATTCTGGTGTATACTCATGGGTTAGACATCCCATGTATCTTGGAATACTCTTGTTTTGCTTAGGCTTCTTTTTCTTGATGACTTCACTTCTCTCGCTAGGAATTTGGACCATATTTTTCATTGTATATGATAAGATGGCAACATACGAATAAAAAAGTTAATAAAAATACTTGGGAACGAGTATCTCTCCTATCAAAATCGTGTATCAAAATAGTTTCTAGTAATTCGAATCCATTCGAAACCGTAAGGTATCTTTTCATAAATCTAAGAATATCTTTGGAACAACACTAGATTTTTTGAAGTACGGCAAAAAATGAACTACACACAACAGTCTTTGATTTACAGTTATCGATTTCTATCAGATCTCTTTGTAGCTCATTTCTTAGCTCGGGGTCGTTCGGATACTTCGACTGAAACTCTTGAATAAGGCGTTCTAAAGGAATATAATATTCAATCCACCAGAGACGATCTAAGATCAGAAAATGACTTATATATGTAAACCCATATTTTGATATAACCTCAAGTTTTTTAGAGATGTCTCTGTTTTCATCGTGAGTTACTAAAAATCCATTTGGTTTTAAAAAACGACGCCATTTTTTTAGACTATTTTCGTAACCAAGGACAAAGAGTGATCCTTCTGCCCAGATGATGTCAAAGCTTTCTTCCGGAAAATCCAATGTTAGGATTGAATCTTTGATAATACTTATCTGATTTTCTAATCCTTTTTCCTTTATTTTTCGTTGAAGTATATTTAATGATGTTTCGTCAATATCTATTCCGGTAATGTGTCCCTTTGAGAGTTTTGCTAATTCAACTGTTGCAACTCCAGTTCCGCATCCGATATCTAAGATAATAGGGGTTTGATATTTTGGAAGTAGTGAAAATGCTTTCTTTGTGTATTTGTTTAAATGCTCACGGATGTGATCTTTTTCAATTCTATATTCATACAAACTTGACATTTCATTTCACATCCTATGTTGAAGTAATCGGATGATTCCAAGAAGAAAATTCGCTCTTGGGACCTTTTCCATATATCTTTTATACTCTTCCCCAAATTTTTGAAGTCCATTTTTATCTGCATTTAATAGATCAATATAGGTAAGAGGAATAATAGGAATCCCCAAACAAATGACAATCCAATGTTGAAAAAGAAACATTCCAGCAATAGCCCACCACATCCAGGTAATATATTGAGGATGACGAACTATGGCATAAATACCGGTATCAACAAGTTTTGTTGTATGGATATAACTTTTTCCCTTTTTTACACTTCCTTTTTTACGAAATTCAAAGACGGGGAGCATGCCAAAAATCAATCCTGAAAAAATGTAAAGTCCGACACCGGTATACGCTAAAAATTTATTTTGTGAAATTTCTGATAGTAAATATATGCCTATTATGATTTGCGATATAAAGAGCAGAGTTACTATAGTTGATGGGATGATTTCTTTCCAAGAGTAATTTTTCTTAGTCATTTTATTCCCATTTTCAATTCCAAAATTAACTAATTGCTCATAAATCTATGCTTTTTATCAGTTAAACGTAACAATTAATTTTTTATAGTAAATAGGAGTCAGAATCGTCCTTAATGTTTTTATTCTAATGGAACTACCGTATAGAAAAAAAAGAGATTTGAACTTGACGTTTGATCTTTTATTTTATGTGTAAGAGTATGTGCTATTTGGAAAAACATTGACATGATTTTTCAAAGGCTCAATATGAGAATGGCTTTTTTTCGAAATTGATATAGGAAAAAGAATAAAAAATGCGGATCATGGTAGCTTTTATCATAATATCATGATTTTTTCTCGTAGATGAAGGTTTCCCATTTTTCCTCATAATATTTCTAATAAAAATGCGATCTACGTGTATTAATGAAGAATCAGAGTAAAAACAAGTAGAGAACAGAAGAAGAAATATGAAAAGCGGATCCTAGTATAGATGCAAAAAACTCCAAATGCAAACTTAAACGATCTATCCTAACAGTGTGTTTTCTCACGGCAAAAGACCTGGAGACTCGTTTAAAGTTAGAAAAAAATGGAATATTTTGAGGGGTATACTATTATCACTGATAATGAGAAATACGACCAACCTAAACTCTCATATATGGCTAATTTATAGCCGTTAACATAAGCTTTGACAGGTATTGAGATTTTACAGATCCCAACGCGGTCCTAAGACAAAATAATCTAATCTTATTTCGTTGTTAACGAAATATTATCTATTTGAAATAATCCTATTTTCTAGATTTTATTGGATGGATACAAACGGACCAAACACCAAAGCATTGAATGATTCAACATCGGAAACTTGATCTTGTTCTACCTCAATAGTTATTGTAAACCAAGATGGTTCTGTTAAAAAACCAAATGATATACCAAATCTTCCTAGTTTAGTCCAATAGACTACTGTTTCTCCAGGTCGTATCGGATCAAGCGAGGTGCCATGTCTATGGAGTCGTACAAAAATACCTCCACCGTGCTCAAGCCAAAAATACACCTTATTAGGGGTTTCGTTTCCAATATTTTTAATATACGTTCTGATGCCTAATCCACCGCGTATTTTCACAATTTCTAATTTAGGACCAGGAGCAGGATGGATTGTTATTATCAACGGGTCTGACCAGTACTCGTTATCAACACCATCTTTTAAACCAATCTTTATTTCATAATTTCCTGGTTCGTCCCATGAATGAGTTTCACAGACTGTCAGTCCTGCGGTATACGGTCCACTCCACTCACTTAACGAACCGTCTCCCCAGTCCCATATGATATAATAGGGCTCACATTCTGGATTCATCGGTAGATCAAAGCAGAAGGTATATTCTTCTCCTACAGTACCTTCATTAGGACCATAGGGTGGACCTGGTGGCTCATAATTTATGATATAGAATGTCGCAGTGTCAACATAGTTTTCATCACCACCAGAGAGAAACCCTTCAACCACATACTTACCAACAGGAACCTGCTGTCCCTGTTGATTTGTTTGAGTCCAAGGCGGCCACTCTATATATTCCCCAGGATCAAGTTCATACCAACAATATGTAGCTTCTTGGTAAACAATTTCCTCGTCCTCGTTATATATAGTAATGGTTGGGCCACCGGCACTTAATGTCTCGTCCCCGATATTTGTTAAAAATATAATTACTGGCTCACTTACATTATACACAGTTTTGTCTGTCGTAACCTCTAGTATAGGTCCTTGTGAAACAGGATGTTCCCAAAACATTTCAGCATTGTTACTATCTCCAACCAAACTACCGAAGGAACTTGCAATTGACAATATAAGCGTCATTACAATGATTCCTACTCTAGCGTATTTTAATTTTTTCATTCATTCTCCTCCATTTTATAATTTAACATACAACTACTAAAATATAAACTTTTTGTATGCCTTAGTTTGATTGTCAATTTATGATGATCAGGTAATATGGATTTTATATTTGTTAGTGGAAAGCTAGTTTTGCTTTTTACCTTTAGGGAAGTAGAACGCAGTTGAAATTAGCTGATATTACAAGAAGTCATAAGTTCAGCTATCCTATTTATAATCATGTCATTGAATTTGCGATGTATTGGAAGACAGAACCACCACCTAAAGAGGTGTTTGGGATGAAAATTCTTGATAAGAATTATATGTGACTTAGATGACATTACTTAGGTTTCCCGAAACGGTTTTTTTTTTGTTTATTTTCTATTATCAAATAAAAGTATAATAAAACAAATATTCCACACTTTGATTGAAATTTTTTTCTCAATTATTACTTAATCGTCTACATCATCATAGAAGATGAAAATCGTTAAGGGAAATTATCCGTCTCTATGCAAGAGGTTAGTTGGAATTCATCAGATTTTTCAAATAAAGCTTTCTCGATATTTTTTACGGCTTCTCTCTCTTCAGGGCGAGTTTGATTTAAATGCATCTTTAAAAACGAATTCTGATTCCAGAAGAAAAGAATACCAACTTTATCGGAATACCGCATTTTCATTTGAGCTCGTGCGCCTCTCCAATTACCAGCATGTCCACCATATGTTTCATTCTCTATAGTTCGTTGATACCAACCAAGTCCATAAAGAAAACCTCCATCATAATATCCTGGATATTGAGCACGATGCATCTCTTCAACAGATTCTTCACTTAAAATTCTAACCCCATCATACATACCCCCGCTCGTATGCATAATTAAAAAATGCGAAAAATCGGAAAGAGTAGTTTTCAACCCCCCTCCCGCAAGATTACTCGTTTGAATATAAGGTTGTTTAAGGTAAAATCCAGCCATCCAAATGTATAGACATACAAGTTGCGCTCTAGTAATATCAGAAAAATAAAAACTAGTATTAAACATTTTTAATGGTTTGAATATATGATTTTGACAATAATCTGAATAGGATTGATTCGTGATTTGCTCAATTAATAAACCTAGGATGTCAATTCCTTGCGTGGTATAACACACACCTTCTCCAGGGCGATAATCATTCCACACTTTTGGATGATACAATACTCCGCCCTTGACAAGATAGTGCTGAAACGTGATTAGATTGAATGGAATTTTTAATAGGGTGAAAAGTAAGATGAATCTAATAGTCGAGTCACCAAGGCTAGATTGATGTGCAAGCAATATACGAAAAGAGATATTCACGTTTGGATATCTCGGATTTTTTAAATCGAAAGGTAAATATTCACTTACATTATCATCAAGATCTACATTATATGATTCGTTTTCAATGATTTGCATAATTGCAGTTGCTGTTACTGATTTAGTGACTGAAGCGATTGGATATACAGTGTCTATTGTAGCATTTATTCTTTTATAATAATCCAAGTATCCGTATGCTTTTGACCATACCGTGGTATTGTCTTTAATAATACAAGCGACCAAAGAAGGCATATGGCCTTTTTTCATTAATTCTGCAATTTTACTGTCAAACTCATCATCAATAATTACAGGTAAGTGATCGATATCTTCTAGAGTAATACTGAAATTTGGTGGGATACAAATTCCAATAAATAAAAATACTATTCCAAAGATAACTCCTCTCCCAATTATGTTTCTCATTTTCTTCCTCCTCCTGAAAATCAGATTAGAAATTATTATGATTTTATTTCATTTAAATGTTTGGAAAAAATAAATATTGTGCATTTATAAATTATTGAGAGTTAAATTAAAAATTTGTACAATTATGTAAGATAAAATCTAATATAGTTATCAATAAATAGACAAGTATGGGTGGAAATCCTTTGAAAAAGAAAATATTTGGAATATTGATATATACAATTTTAATTGCAGCTACTGTTATTCCTGTATCAAGTATTGATACACAAAAACCTGGAAATTTCACGTTACAACCACCTATTGAGTGGGAAAAAACATATGGGCGAGAGCTAGTTGATTGGGGGCGGTGCGTGCAGCAAACTTCTGATGGAGGATACATCTTATCGGGAGCTTGTGATAGGTATGTTTACACGCCTTGTCAGGGGTATATCTATTTATTGAAAATTGATGCTATGGGGAATATAGAATGGCAGCAACAGTATGGAATCATACCCTATGAAAATGTCGGTCAATATATACAACCATCTTCTGATGGAGGATATATTATTGCAGGATTTACAGGTTATAACTATCATTTCGATGCCTATATTTTAAAAACAGATTCCAGTGGTGCCTTTACCTGGACACGCACACTTGGTCTCTTTAATTATTATGATGATAGTTTATCTGTTCAACAAACAACTGATGAAGGGTATATTCTAACAGGATGGACAGGTTCATATGGTGCTGGCAGTAGTGATGTATGGCTTATCAAGTTGAATGCAGTTGGAGTGGACGAATGGATTCAAACCTTTGGAGGAAATGGGCTTGACGGCGGGGATTGTGTCCAACAAACTTCTGATGGGGGATATATTATTGCTGGATCGACCCATTCTTTTGATTCTGGTGGCAATGGAGATATCTGGTTGATTAAAACAGATGCGAATGGAAACGAATTATGGAATAAATCATTTGGTGGTATGTATTTAGATACTGGTAAATATGTTCAACAAACCTTGGATGGTGGATACATCATTACAGGAGGAACCAGTTCATTTAGTATGGGAAATGATGATGTCTGGTTGATAAAAACTGATTCTAATGGAAATGAACTATGGAATTCAACATTTGGGGGAAGTAATTGGGATCAAGGAAAAAGTATTGTACAAACTGCAGATGATGGGTATTTCATAACCGGTGATTATACAGATCCGGTTCATGAGGATCTTGAGTTATACATGATTAAAACTGATGAAAATGGAAATGAAGAATGGAGCTACATTATTGATCATAATGGAGAAACAGACTCAGGGTCGTATGGAATCCAAACAAATGATGGGGGATATATAATAACAGGTGAAACTGGTAAATACAACCTTGCTGCTGTTGATGTGTTATTAATAAAATTACAAGGAACAAATACTCCACCTAATAAACCAACAATCAATGGTGATTCCAAGGGAAAACCAGGAATAGAATACCATTTCACATTTAATACTATTGACCTGGAGGGAGACGATGTCTATTACTGGATAGATTGGGGAGACGACATAAACAGCGGATGGATCGGTTCATATAGTTCTGGGGAAGAAGTCGTAGTGGGGCATACATGGTTTGAAAAAGGAACTTATGTAATTAGAGCGAAAGCGAAAGATGGGCTAGGTGCGGAAGGTGACTGGACAACATTTTCAGTGACAATGCCATGCTCATACAACATTCCATACATTCAATTTTTGATGAGATTACTTGAGAGATTCCCTCATGCATTCCCCCTACTACAGCATCTCTTACAATACTAAAATTTCATATTTTCCTTTTTTATCAATCTAATTGAATACAAAAGACTAATTTCAATAATTTTAAAACCTTACCAATGTTTTTTCACCCCTACAATTACTGAGGTTATGTGTTTTTTTAAACAAATTCGGTAAATTTGGGAATGAATTGGGAGAAAAGTTTATTAACGATTGTTAACTATTATGTATATATGGGGAAAAATAGGAAATGTAGTTATTTTTCATTTCTTTCCTCCCTTAAATATAATTCACCTAACATTTCCTTTATTCCCCCCATTTTTCTTTCTGAATTTTTATCGTTTCCAAACATTTAAAGTAAAAATAAAACATTTTTCGCACTGCTTCTTTTATCTTTTGCATATCATACCGCCCTTTCATTTTGAGAGTCCCCAATTACTCTGAACACAAAAAAATTTGAAATAAAAGGAGAAACAGAAAGAATATACGAAACGTCTATTAAATCAAATTTCTATTCTTATGGTTAATCTAAACCTTGTAGCATTCCATTTAAAATCGCTTGAACAATGGTTTCAAAACAATTTCCAATGTTGAAACAGGTTATGACAAGAATTGTAGCAACAAGCACACCAATCAATATTGCAAGAGGTAAAAGGATAAGGACTGTTACAAAACAACCTAATACGCTAGAAGTATCCAAGCCAAGAGGTTGTGAATCATTAGTAATATCAACAGGATACTTCAATTCATTCAATTGATTTTTTAGCAACTCTGGATTCTCTGAAATTTGAGCGAGTGTATGTTTTACCAGAGTAATGCTTAACCCATGCTGCTGGAAAAGACGCATCATTTGCGGAGATTTTGAGATTCTCTCAAGGAGTTTCTGAATGATTCCTGGATTATCGTTTATAAATTTAATTGCTTTGTCAAGCTGTGAAGAAAATCCTGATTTCAATGACGTGAAAAGATAGAGAGTTTTACCTTTTCCAAGATATTCGGATGTTATACTCCTTTCGCTTACTTTGTCAATCGCACGTTGCGTTCTGATATTAAACAATGGTGAAGATAGATTTTTTCCATTGGGCTGTACTGACTGATATCCAACAACTGAGGTAAAAGTAACTAATATTATAAGTGCTATAACAAACAAACTTCCAATCTTTACTAGTATATTCATTCTTTCATACTCCCGTATATATTGCTAATGTATATCATATATTAATATTTTTCCTTTAATTAAGGTAACAATGGTAAAAAAACCATACAATTGACTTTATCTAAAAAATCATATTGACTTATGTTCCTTAAAAAATATCCTAATTGGTTGAGAATTTAAACGTTTAAAATTGAGTTTACATGCGTGACAATTTGAAAAAGAGAAAAAATGCAACAAAAAATTTATTAATCATTATTCGTTTTTTTTTAATTATGAGGTGAGGTATGGCAACATATATTATTCTTTGTCGAATTTCTCCTCAAGCATTTTCAAATCCTGAGGAGTTTAAACAGTTAGCAGCCAAAGTCGCTGAGAAAATAAAAAGCGATTGTCCTGGTGTTACATGGAAAAATAGCTATGCGACTATGGGTCGTTACGATGTCATTGATATCGTTGAAGCAGATGATCCAAAACAAGTTGAAAAAGCTGCAATGATCATTCGTGCTTATGGACGTTCATCCACTGAAACAGTATTGGCTACACCTTGGAAGGAATTTCTTGACGTCCATTAGAAAAATGAGTGAAAACCAAGGTACTACTGCTCTTTCCAAGGTTATCTTATTACAGAAGAAAATGCTTTAATATACAAAATGAGGAATAAAGATAACACGAAATCAAGGGACAAAAATAATAGAGCATAATGTAGGTTATAACAATTCATAACAATTTTTTGCGTTATTGGTTTGGAGGAATTAATTGGAGCTCGTTACAACCATACAACTCTTGCGGTTAACGATAGGTAATCCGTTTACTCGAACTATTTTATCTCATTTTGGTTTTTGTAAAACTTGTCGTAAAAATTGTGTTGAAGTGGCCTTAGAGTTATATGTCGGGTTACGGAAAGATGCTTGCATGAAATGTAAACTCGCTGAGAAAATATTGAAAAGGATTTTGAATACAGGAGGAAATATTTTTGGTATAACACCGACGATGCTCAAAGAGCAATTCCGTCATTCATCTTGGAGAAAGGGTCTTGCAAATGTTTTGACTGGTATAGCACAGTTTGGTGTACAACATCCATTTATTACTGGTGCGCCTTTCCTTGTTGTATGGGATATCACCTATCAATGTAATCTTAAATGCAGACATTGTTATGCGAATGCGGGTAAATCTCTTGATGATGAGCTAACAACTGAGCAAGCTCTCACTGTTATCGATAAACTTGATCATGCCTCAGTACCTATAATCGCGTTTTCTGGTGGGGAGCCGTTAGTACGTAGTGATATTTTTGAATTGGCTAAGTATGCGCTTGAGAAAGGAATATATGTCGCCATCGCAACAAATGGGACCTTGATTTCAAAAGAAAAAGCCCAGGAGATGAAACAAGCAGGTATTCGTTTTGTTCAAATCAGCCTTGACGGTGCATCAGCAGAGACTCATAATGATTTTAGAGGGGTTAATGGAGCATTTGAAAAGACGATACAAGGTATTAAAATCTGTATCGAAGAAGGATTTTTTGTAAATATTGCAACTACGATTACAAAATATAATTATATGGAGATTCTTAAGATTATTGATCTCTGTAAAAATCTTGGGGTGAATTGGTTTATGGCGTATAATTTTGTCCCAACCGGCCGGGGGATATTCATCGTAGAAAATGATTTAAGCCCCATGGAAAGAGAGCAGGTACTCAAAGATTTATGGAGGCGGTTAAAAGATGATAAAAAAATAAACGTGCTTTCCACGGCACCGCAGTTTGCAAGAGTAGCGTTAGAATCAGAAATTGGAGAAAATGAAAAAATTGTTCCGACTCATTTTGCAAATCCCTCCCTTACCGGCAAACTGGTGAATCTCGCTGAGTTTATCGGGGGATGTGGGTGCGGGAGAGTATATTGTGCCATCCGTCCAAATGGAGATATTGAACCTTGTGTTTTTTTTCCATTGAAAGTTGGAAACATTAAAGAAGATGATTTTGAAAATCTCTGGAGAAATAATATAGTTCTGAAAAATTTGAGAAATAAGGATATATTACGGGGAAATTGTGGTCAATGTACGTATCGATATTATTGTGGTGGATGCCGTGCACGTGCCTATGGATATACTGGAGATTATTTAGCGTCTGATCCCGGATGTATCCGGAATGTTATTTGAAATATCAGTTTTTATTAATTCCTTTCTTTAAGAATATACTCTTAGAGAAGTAGAAGTATTATTACAACTTCTGAAACACAAGTGGTTTTTTTTATCCAAGATCAAAATGAAAAATAAAAAAAGACGCAGGATTCTTAGAGAACTACAACATTTCCCCGTCCAAGGCAAAAGGCTTGTCCAATATACCCAAGATACTCCTTCCAGATAACTATCATTCCTCCTTGATGAAAAATCGAATCAGATGGAAACACAATAAAGAATCGCATATACATTATCATGAGATCATCTGTTTGGCTGATGTTCGTAAAGGTTCCAAGGAAGAATGCTGTTTTCAGTTGGACGATTGTAATTAAAAATTCAGATGACCAATCACTTTCTGCTCCATTTATATCCTTCGTTTTTCCTTTTATTAGATAGGTTCCTGGTTCATTCCATGTATGTGAGATTTGTATGGGTACTCCTGATTGATAGGGACCAAGCCAACTGCTCTGCGTTTCATCACCCCAATCAAGGAGATAATAACATTCATTTCCATCTGGGTCTGTTGTCACTATAGTGAAGTTGTAACGTACCCCCACTCGTCCGAAAGCAGGACCGTTAATAATTGGTTTGATGGGCGGATGATTTTCACTTGCGGTTTTGATTAACCAAACATCGGTGCCTTCTTGCCGATATGATTGTGAGGAATCAGTGTTGTTCCAGCCATCAGGCATAGTCGCTCCGACAATTATATAACCGGCGTCATTGGTTTGCTGCACCGAATACCCCCAATCACTACTGTTTTCTCCATATCGATAAGTATATTGCCATTCCTCGTTTCCACTGGAGTTTGTTTTAATTAACCAAAGATCGGGGTCTGCTCCTCTATGGTATGTTGTCCATCCTGTAATTATGTATCCCATGTCATTGGTTTGCTGAACTGAACGTCCTCTATCAGCAGTAACACCTCCGAAAATACGGTTCCATTCCTCATTTCCATTGGCATCAGTTTTAATTAGCCAAATATCTGATTCAGCTACAAAATATATCTCTGTATCACCTATGATAATATAACCACCGTCATTAGTCTGCTGGACTGAATAAGCCATATCAAACTTATTAGAAATGCCGGTTCCTCCAAATGTCTGATGCCATTCTTCAATTCCATTTACATCTGTTTTAATCAACCAAATATCACAACCGGTTCCATCTGCATCATATGAGACTGTGTATCCCGTGAGTATATAGCCGCTGTCAGTCGTTTGTTGAACTGAAAAACCTCTATCATACTGGATTCCTCCAAATGTAGAGTTCCAGATTTCATTTCCCGCAGAATCTGTTTTTATTAACCAAACATCTGAATTTCCTGCACCATATGAGTCCGTGTATCCTGTGAGTATATAGCCGTAATCTTTTGTCTGTTGGACTGAACAGCCCCAATCACTACTACTACCACCAAATGTAAAGTTCCATTCCTCGTTTCCCACTGAATCTGTTTTAATTAACCAAACATCAAAATCTCCTTGGCCATAGGAATATGTGGCTCCTAATATGACGTATCCACCATCATTGGTCTGCTGAACCGATGATCCTCTATCATAATTGCTTCCTCCGAACGTCCGGTTCCATTCTTCACTTCCAGTAGTATCTATTTTAATCAGCCAAACATCCCAGTTTCCTGCACCAAATGACAAAGTAGCACCTGTGATGATGTAGCCATTATCATTGGTTTGCTGGACTGAATAGCCCTCATCATAGGAGTTACCTCCAAATGTGTGATTCCAGCCGTTTCTTCCATCGTCTAGTTCATTCCTGGTACAACTGACATACTTGTTATTTTCATTAATTCTTGGTTTTATTTTGTTCTTTTCCGTAATGGTATCTCCTAGAGATGGTATCACACCTCCTCCGATAAGTAAGATGATTATTCCAAGAGCTATACTTCTTTGTAATATTTCCTTTTTCATGGTTTTCTTTCCCCCTCTAAAAAACATGTTCAAGAGTTAAAATTCAATCATGGTATTTATAATTTATCATCAAATTTTAATAGTAACAAAAGTTACAAGAAATATAACGATTATTATAATATCTGTAGATTCATTGGATTTAGCTTTTTAATATACTGACTTAGAACAGATTGTTATATGCTAATCAAAAAAATAAAAAAGAAAGGTAGTGTTTACCACCATTGCGATTTCCATTTTTCATTCCACCAAGATTTAACCGGAACATATGTAGATGTTTCCCAATCTTCTTTTTTTACTTGTAATACATGATTCCAGAGGTCTTCCCAGTTTTCCCCTTGGATCCATGAGATATAATCCCAATCTCCGGGAATACTCGCACCGCTTGTAATCCAATTCCATTTTTTTGTTTTCTCTGGAGTGACATCAAGGTTTTTCTCTCTAATTAACATCCATGCACCAGCAGGTTTTTCCCACCACCAGGCATCGGTTTTATGGCCAGAATACACCATGTGTGAGCTTGTCTGATCGACTTCGTTCCAGCTTTTTATTGTTGAGACACATTGATGAACAGTATCCCAGTCTTGGGCGTCAAACCATACAATTACATCCCAGTCTCCAGTGACAATCCATGAGCCGATGACATTGTCCCAGTTATGAAACTGTTCCCAGACTTGCTCTGCTTTTCCTTTTGTTGTTTTTATAAAAACATACGCTGATCGAGATTTCCAATCCATTTTCTATCTCTCCTTCCAGTCTATGTAATTTTAATTTATTACATTGTTGATTTATTTATATTGATTTGGGTGGTAGGTAAATCGTATATTACGTTTCGTTTATTGTCATAAAATGAAATAATGATTAAGAGTTATTGGTATCTAAAGATGATTCACTTCTTTAAAACATATCCTTATCTAAAAATGGATAACAAGTGTTCAATATCATCAAAAGGAAAAAATAAAAATCTTAGAGCAGGTGAAATAGAGAAAAACAATGACACGGTTTTACGGAGATACAAATACTACTATTTTTTGTGCGAACGAAAAAAATGAATGAAAGAAAGGGGGGTTATCGGATGATCACAAAGAATAACAGGATTAATGCGTCTTGGTTTTTTGTTACTTCTTCCGCATTATCTGCTCGAGTTGTTGCGACAATGGTCATTGGTCCTAATCCAAGTGGTTGTGTTTTTGTAACAAGGCTTTCTGTAGGTAATAATAAAGAAGTATTATCCTCAGCTGAGATATTAATCAAACCAAGTATACCGCCTTGAATAGAAATCTCTGTTTTCACATTATCAGCATTAATTAAGCCATCATTTTTTGCACTCACAGATACACCGATACCACCTGTAATAGAAAGATTAAGTAATGTTGCATCTGTCCCATATGTTCTAAAGGTCGTATCACCACCAGGCTCTTCCTCCCATGTCGCCTCATCATCTATCGAATAATAAACCGTGCCATTTGGATAAATCGAACCATTTGTATAGAAACCCCAAACATACCAATTATTAGTAACATTTACGGTGGATACAACGATATAGTAGGTATCTCCAGGTGTTACCATGAGATCTGGGATGTCAAACTCCGCCCAGCTGAAGTTCTCAACGATAATTTCTGATGAGGGTAGACTCTTAGAGGACAGATCTGATCCATTCAGATCATCCCGTATAGCAACAGTAATATCATAGGTCGTTGTTGAATTTCTCCCTACCATGAGCTCAATTTTGGTAAGTAAATTTTTTGTTGGTGTAAACGATTGAGCAAGAATATAATTTGCAAAACCCCACAGCGGGCCAGGTCCAATTGGTCCAAACCAGTTCATTAACTCCTGTGATTGGTCTAGATCATCTGGATAGAAAAGAGATTCTTGGGGCAGGTTCTGCCATGTTTGAATATTGGTTGTATCGAAATTAAATGGTATTGCAGCTGCCTGAAGTCCACAGAAGGATACTAATCCTACTATTACAAGTGCCATAATTTTCTTCATAATATTCCTCCAATGATAATGCTAATGCATGTCATGTATTTAATATTTTTCATTTGTATATTATATGGAATAAATCTAATGAATATAAATCGAAGAATTTGTATAAAAAAAAGATAAGATGATATTTGTAACAATAAAGCACTAAAACGATTTATCAAGATTTGTTTTTTTTATAGAATATCATGGACAAAAAAAGTGTGAAGTTAAGTATTGACATGGTTTTTGTGTAAATCGAAGGATGCCACAAGGTTTGAGTGCGAAACAACTCCCATTTCAAACCATAGACGTCCACCAGCTGCTTTAATCATGAGACTGTTTTCATCTGACCAACTAACTCTACAACTAAGCGAAAGTTTCGCCATCGTTATTAAACCTCGACTGAGGGTAACGAAAATATTATCCTCTTTTAAGTAAGGAAAGTGGGTACAACTCTGTTGAACAGCTCCGATGACTCTCCGATGACTATAAGATGAAGATCGTTGCTATTCTCATAAAAATAGACTATGATGTAATGGCATATATTATTTCATCTCCCACTGAATAATGATTCTTTAAGACCTTATGCAGCTGCCTGCTGTGTTTCACCCTTTGGGTTAAGAGTTTCATTGGAGCTCTGTAGATTACAGAAGAAAAAATTGATAGTCAATTATAAGGAGAAAAATGATAGTCAATTTTATTATTGAAAATGTATGCAGAAGAACACAAAAAAAGGTTCACATCTCGTGTCCTCTTTTGTTTCTTAATAACTGATAATTTTTATAAACACAAGTTCCGATGAATATTTTGAATGTGATGAGGTATGACATTAACCCAGAAAAACAGATAGGATTTGTGTAAGAAAAACATATACTTCAAATAAAATAATGGAGAGTATTTTAGAAGTATTTTTTCTATTTCTTCTGTGTTCAAATGAACAGGCATTTCTTTTATTTTTATTAGGAATATCAGCGTGAATGAGATAATAATCCAACGCATATGTTTTTATGTACCCGGTATCCAAAAAAACTAAATCATTGAAAAGATTAATGAAACTGATGGCGTCCACTATGAGATTAGCTGTGGTAGACACAGAGAGATGTATTGGTTGTCAGAGTTGCATGTTCGCCTGTTCCCGGAGACAACAGGAGGGAGGGTTAGCAAGTAGCTGTCTGGGTGTTAAATCCATTGGAGGGATGGAACGAGGGTTTATGGTTATAGTCTGCAGAGCCTGCGATAACCCCCCATGTGCAAAGATATGTCCAACCAATGCCCTGACGCCAAGAGATGGCGGCGGAGTAAAATTAGATATCGCTAAATGTATTGGGTGTGGCCGCTGTAAAGATGCTTGTATAATTGGAGCGGTTTTTTGGAATGATGAACGTGACAAACCAATGATTTGTATTCATTGTGGATATTGCGTAAAATTCTGTCCCCATGGTGTCTTAAAACTTGAAAAGACAAGGGAGGTTAAACAATGAATTCCTCGTATCTCCCGTCCAATATTCTTTATATTGATTTATCGAATAACAAGTTCTGGATAGAAGAAAGACCAGAGGTATTTGAACAATACCTTGGTGGCACAGGAGTTGCAATTCAATTACTCAAAGAACAGTGCCCCCCTGGATGTGATCCCTTTTCACCAGAAAATCCTATTATCCTTGCAATAGGACCATTGACAGGGTTGTTTCCCCTAGCATCAAAAACAATCGCCATGTTCAAATCCCCTCACACAGGGAACCTTGGGGAAAGTCATTGCGGAGGTCGAAGTGCTATCGCCATTCGTCTAGCAGGGTATGGTGCGATCGTCATCAAAGGCAGAAGTAGCAACCCAACCTATTTAGCAATCCATAATGACAAAATACATTTTCGCGATGCGTCCACTATCTGGGGAATGGAAAGCGTCTTTACTGTTGGTCGAATCATCCGTGAAAACGAACCAGGCTCCGGACTACGGACGATTATGCGCATCGGCAGCGCGGGTGAACGAGAAGTAACCTATGCGTCGGTAACAACCGAAACCTATCGACATTTTGGTCGACTAGGGCTTGGCGCTGTGTTTGGAAGTAAAAGACTTAAAGCACTTGTAATCTCAGGTAAACATTCATTGAATATCAAAGATAAGACTTCATATCAAAAATTGTATGATGATGTGTATCAATCAGCGGTGAATTCCCCAGTAATGCAGAAATATCATGATCTCGGCACGGCTGAGAATATTCTCCCGTTAAATGAAATCGGTGGTCTTCCAATAAAAAATCTACAATTAACAAGGTTTGAAGATGCTCAAAAAATCTCAGGAGAGGTAATGGCTCGAGAGTACTTGGGCAGACGACTTGCCTGCTCTCACTGCCCAATTGGTTGTATCCATATCGCTGCGTTACGTGAACCCTATGGAGATGAACCATACTTCTACAAAACCTCAATGATCTGTTATGATTACGAACCTATGTACGCATTAGGGACCATACTTGGGATTTCTGAACCAGAAAGCTACCTCAAACTGATGGATGAAGTGGAAAAAAGAGGGCTTGACTCAATGAGCACAGGAGTGGTTTTAGCCTGGGCAACTGAAGCCTTTGAAAAAGGCATAATTACGCAGAATGAAACAAATGGAATTCAACTTCGATGGGGAGACTATAAAAATTATATAGAAGCTGTAAAATCCATTGTTAACAAAACAAATGAGTTTTTCCACGCTCTTGCCAAGGGGGTAGACTATGCCGCGTCTCAATACGGAGGAAAAGAATTTGCACTAAGTTTTATGGGAAATGAAATGCCTGGCTATCACACAGGACCTGCAGCTCATATCGGAGTGTTTATTGGTGCACGCCATAGCCATCTTGACAATGCAGGATATGGCATCGATCAAAAAATCCTTGTAAATCGTCATCTTACCCCCACAGAACTCGTTGAGCAGTTATTAACAGAGGAATATTGGCGTCAAATTCTCTCAAGTCTTACGATTTGTTTTTTTGCCCGGGGAGTATACACTCCGAAGATCGTGAGAAACACCTTGCATTCGGTGGGATATGACCTTACAGAGAATGATCTTCGTAAAATAGGGGAGGAGATACATCATGAAAAATATAAATTTAAAACCCGTGAAGGTTTTCACATAGATGACTATCATATACCAAATCGTATTTTTGATACTCCAACACCAATTGGACAGTTTAATAGAGACTTCCTCATTGATGCAGTAAAAATTTTAAAAGAGAAGATTTCTGAATGGTAAACAATAATGCTATTCCCTTCTCGAATCAACGGTTGCTGTACCTTAGAATCAAAGATTCTTACCTGCATCTTCAGAGCATTAGAGGATATTTCTACTCTCTGATGATTCATATAAAAAAGATAAGGGAGTAGGAAAACATTGATATGGTTATTCTTACAAATTATTGTTTTATGACAGGATTAAAGTTCCTTTTTACACCCATTAATTCAAATTGATGAACCGTGAATCTCTTGAATGGCTTCGCAAGGAAGAACATCAATATCAATGCTAAAAAGAAACATGAAGCAACATTGGCGATTACCTCTTGAAATAGAGAACCATATCTAGATTCTATCGTTGTTGTTATAAATCCAGCACGCCCTTGCTCCAAGGAATCTTGATCCAGTACATGAAATGAAGTGACCTCTATGCCCTCCAAAGTGTACATAATATAATGTGTTCCTTCGTGAATGAACACTGTAACGGGAAAAAACACAACAGAAATTGTAAGACATATCAGTAAGAGTTGTAATAATCCTTTCAAATACGTCATATGCAACTGTCATAAGGGTCGTTTTCCTAGCATATAACATTTCGTTGACACCTCTTACCCAATTTACGCTTCAGTATCTTTTTTTGTAAAAAATCATTAATTATAAAAACACAATCAAATCTTTTTTTAAAAAAGGAAGCATTGACACAGTTTTACAGGGACACAATATGCTTTGACTATGATAAATTTTTTATCAAATTCAAAATAAGATATCCATGATGGATAGGTCATAGATGAATTACCTGCATAATACATCATGAAAATATTTGACATTTCCTTATCCTGTAGGGAAAGTAGCATTATTTTATTACATGTAATAAAATCACACATTATTTTTTATAATATAAAAAAATGTTATTTATAAAATTGAAACATTTAAGGGGGAGAACATGAAGACAATAGCATATTTAGAAGGAATAGACCCTGAATTTTTACCTAAACTTGTGTGTAAAGGCTATCGAGCTTTACCAATAGGTAATAAGGTAGATGGCCGGGGAAAATATATAGCATTTATCTCAGTGGCAGATGAAATTGACCTTATCGTGGGATATTTCCATAAGGTATCTCCTCTTCTAAAAATTACAGATTCACTGAAAGATTTATTGACTCCTGGAATTATTCATAATATACCCATCTTACTACTTGCTTTTCAAGAGGTGAAAAGCGAAGTGAAGAAAATATTAGCTGAAGTAATGGATAATCCAAGTATTAAAATAATTGATTCAAAACATCTTATGGAAGAAGCTTTGAAAATATTGAATAGATAAATAAACAAAAGAATAATACAAAAAAACTTGTTTTTTTTTCTTTAAAAACATATCCTTAGTAACAATCAAGATCAATAAAAATCTAGGAGAGTACCTGAAAAAACTATCGACCACGATAAAACAAGCCCTAGACTCAAGAAAACATATATAAAATATGTTAGAATCTTTTCTCTTTTCGTAAGGAAACTTCACCGTTTTGACATTTTGACAGATAATATTTATGTAGGATTAGCAAGGAAGGATTATTTGGATTAAAAGGAGAGAGAAAAAAATGATGAAAAAACACTATATAATGATTGGAATAGCAGGAATAATAGTCGCAGTGATAGTAATCATTGCAGGAGTCAGTGGAAGTTTTCAACCAAATACCTCTGCTGATCAATCAACTATCACATCAACATCACCAGAACCAGAATCACTCCAAACAATCCTGTCAAAAGCTGAAGCAATCGGGTCAATGTATTATGAGATTTATGCGACGATAACAATGCCCCAGTATGGAGCTCAAACCATGACTATGAAAATATGGCAAGAAAAGCCATATCTCAAAGAAGAGATTACCGGTCAGATGGCAGGTATCACAAACACACTTGTAGTGATTGTCCGTCCAGAAGGAACCTACGTCTATAATCCCACACAGGGGAAATACGTCTTGACAACAGAAGTCCCATCCTATGTTACATCACTGCAATATCTAGATCCAAAAATGATCAAAGACCTTCTAAACAACCAGACTATCACAGACTTTGAAACAGAAATCATCGATGGGAAAAAGACAACCATCATTGAATACGATCTCCCGTTAATCGGCGAGAATCTCATGACAATAAAAATATGGATCTGGAATGAGAAAGGAGTTCCATTAAAAGCATATTTCGATATGACAATGAAAGAGATCACCATGACCATGGACTTCGTATTCAGTAATTATTCCTTCTCAGATATACCTGACAGCACATTCAACATCACATAATAAAAAAAAGAAGAGAAAGAAAAAATTAAATCCATTCTTTTATTTTTTTTCTTCCTCTCTATTATTTGGTATGATCTGTTTAATTGTTTTTCAGAGTAGAAAGATTTAAACACATTCATGCTCTCTTATCTTTATCTACAGAGAGGTAGAGAACACGAGCCCCACAAAGATCTGTAAGAAAGTGTACCTCAACCAAAAATCAATGAAGAAATAGCTAGAATAAAACAAATACAGAAGCTTTTTATTGCATTCATATAATTCTGTAGAGTGATTATCGGAGTTGAATTTATGGGATTATTTGATTCAATCTTAACGAATGAATATTTACGATTCTCAATAATATTAATTATTACGATTATCGCAGTGACTCTATCATTTCTAATTCTAAAAATCATTGTAAATAAAATTGCTGGCAGAAAAAAAACATACGGAAAATTTATCTTTCAACAAATTTCAAAACCTATTTTTATAATCATTTTTTTCATAGGATTATATATTGCTATTGAACTTCTGACATCTCTGGATAGATATAAATTTTGGATAGATGGATTCTTTTTTATGATATTTGTGTTTGCACTCGCGTTGCTTATATCACGAATTCTTAAAGTATTTATGATAGGATGGTTAAAATACAGCAAAGGTTTTGAACGGACTCCTGGTTTGCTAAATAAAATATTGACAATTATCTGTTTTATTGTTGCTATCGCAGTTATTCTTGAATATTTTCAAGTTGATATCACCCCGATAATCGCAGGGATTGGTCTTGGCGCACTTGCCATTGGTCTTGCCTTGCAAAGTACTCTTGCGAATTTCTTTGCAGGTGTCCATTTACTATCAGATCGACCGATTGATGTTGGGGATTATATCGAGATAGACGAAAACACAAAGGGAATTGTTGAAGATATTGGATGGAGGTCAACAAGGATTCGGACATTAACCGATAATCTGCTAATAATTCCAAATGGAAAACTCGCTGAAAGTACGATTACGAATTTTTCAAAACCTAAACAGGATATGTCCGTATGGGTTCCTTGTGGGGTTGCATATGAATCTGATTTGGAAAAAGTACAAGAGGTAACCCTTGATGTTGCAAAAAAAATTCAACAGACAGTTGATGGCACTGTAAAAGGTTTTACTCCTGTTTTTCGATATACTGATTTTGGGGATTCTAATATCAATTTTACCGCAATACTACGAGTAGAGGACCCGATGAAACGATTTCTCGTACGTAATGAGTTTATAAAAGCGTTAAAAAAACGATTTGACAAAGAAAAAATTGAAATTTCTTGGCCTATCAGAAAAGTCTATCAGATGAAATAATCACAAGGGATCTAGAAATTAAGGTTATAAATTTGACTTTTTCATTGAACTACGAATTTTATTCAGACGATACCATTGACAAAAGGAGGGATTCAAAGTAAATAATATCATATTTTTTATACCGGAATAAAATGTTATGTCAGAAAAATAATATGATCAAATCCTTTACCTAGTCCACCCAGTAACTATTTATTTCCAACAATAATTTCTCATTGAAAAAAAGGAGAGATATTTCAATGACTACCATTATATTTATAGATAGAAAATTTAGAAAAAATACTACAAAATATATAATTCAATGCGTATTAGCTACTCTTACAATATTTGCAGCCCTTCTTTTCCTTGATGTATTAAATGAAACAGCAATAATTACTGCTCTTGGAGCAAGTACATTTATTGTTTTTACAATGCCAAAACAATATTCATCTGATTCACGACGTCTTATTGGTGGATATCTTGTTGGGTTAGCAGTTGGATTTGTCTTCTATATTATCTCAACATTATTTTTTAAAACAATGATCAGTATTAATAATACTACATTATTAGTAATATTTGGCTCTCTAGCTGTTGGATTTGCTATTTTTATTATGGCTATTACTAATACAGAACATGCCCCGGCTGCAGGGATTGCACTTGGTTTGGTGATTAACAAATGGGATTATGTAACAATTATTTTTATTATAGTGGTAGTAATTTGGATGTATGGAATTAAGACAATTTTAAGTAAGTTTTTAATGGATTTAATATCTCCGCATGAAAATCCTCCACAAGAACATAGACGTTAAAGAAAAATGAAGAGAGCTATCACTGAATCCCTATATGACTATAGGATTACGTGATTTCGTGATTTGATGCTGAAGTTTTTTTTCCTGTAATTGAAAATAATTTTTATGAAGTTAGAGAAAGCATAGACACTATTTGCCGAGGCACTGATGATGATGGTTTTTTTGGATGAAAATAAAATAATAAAAAGATGGTCTTTATAGTAGTATAGAATTTAGAGAATTGTATCAATGAATATGATTCTTTTTTATAATTTATGATACATCTATTAATTTCAATTCTTCTGTGTTATTTTCGTTATTTGGCCATCCATCATGTAACGCAGGGTTTTGAACATTCGCCACGCCAGTTAATATCCAATTATAAATCTTAGACCGAAATTGAACAGGTTTAATCGTATATCTTAGTAACTCCTCCGCTGTAATAACTTTATCATTGTTATCATCTGCACGGCCTTTTAAACCTTGAGTAAGATAATAGGGGAACAACCAATGTATCGGGAAAAACATCATACATGAAGCTTCATCAACACCACAGGCAACTAAAACCACACGACCAGACTTCGATAGATCACTTTCACCATCTATCCATCCTCCAGCATGACACGTGTGCATAATGATTACTAGATTGTGTGATTTTAGTATATCAAATTTCTCTGCTAGGACATCATCTATTATAAACAAATCCGGATTCCATCCAGCGAAATCGGGATCCCAAGGATGTAGAATTTCATCTCTTCCATCAGGTTCATCGACTGGAGGTTGATCTCCAGTATGATAGTATCCATGGCCAGAAAAAAAGAAAATAATGAGATCATCTTCATCTTCTCCATTATCCCGTAACCATTGAAAAGAATCATCAAGTATGGCTTCCTTTGTTGCCTCCTCTTCCATTAAAACGAGAATATGATCATCGTCCCAACCATTTTTATTTAATATTTGTTTTAATACTCTCACATCATTACGATCACGTCTCTCATGACGTTCATAGGTTACTCCGCCACTACAAGCAATTAATACTGCCCATTTTGTTACATTTCCATTATCAGTTATTTGTGATTGTAACGAAGGTATATCTTGATAAGGATATGGTTCTTTTACAGGACTCCAATCAAAATTAAATCCTAAAAATCCACCAATCCATTTTGGACCAAATCCCTGCCAATCATCCCAATAATTACTCTCCCAAATATTTCTTGAAGGTTTCATTTGCCAGAAATTAAAATGAGACATAGCATTGAAGTCAATATTATCCATGAAATTATTACAAAAAATCCGGCTACCTGAATCATACATCGCCAGTCCTTTCCGATTCCTAAAAAAAGTGTTATATGAAAGCAGGTTTTCTTTGGCGTTCGTACTACCAAGAGCAGAAATCCCAACGTCGTTATCGTAGATGAGGTTATGAGAAATAGTATTGCTTGGACCAGCAAGAAAATTAATCCCTGAACGATTACATGATGAAATTGAATTATAAGAGATATTATTACCCTTTGAACCCCAGAGTCGAATTCCATAAAGAGGATGGTTTGATATTATATTATTTTGGATAGAATTATAATCTGAATGGATTTCAATCCCAGCATCACAATATGCTCCTCCTGAAGAGAAGTTACCGCTGTTTTGTATAGTAAATCCTGTTATATTCACATTATCCGCGGGGAACCCAATATATATCGTATCATGTTTTGCGTTGCTATCAATAATCGTAATATTTTTATCTTCCCCAATAAGATTAATGCTCCTATT
Organism: Thermoplasmatales archaeon SM1-50; assembly: GCA_001595945.1. Taxonomy (GTDB): domain Archaea; phylum Thermoplasmatota; class E2; order DHVEG-1; family DHVEG-1; genus SM1-50. Next base: position 13,906 of record LSSI01000015.1, on the reverse strand, counting down.
AATTATAATATATTCATAGTAGGTTCCTTGATACACATAGACACTATCTCCATTATTGGTGTCATTGATTGCATCCTGTATTTTAGTATAGTTGTTTGGCCCACTCCCACCGACATATAAAATAACACCATATGATACGTAAAGATTAGATTTCTCTTCGGTAAAAGCACCTGTTATGGATGGTGTGACACTAACCCCAAATAACAGAACTATTGTTACTACGATAATATTCCTCTGCATTATTCCATTTTTCAAGGTTTTCTTCCTCCCTCTAAAAAACGGGTTCAATAAATTAAAATTCAATCATGGTATTTATAATTTATCATCGGTTTATATTTTTAAGAAAAGTGACAAGAAAATTTTTATTTTCATCAACACAGCGATACGAGTTTCGATTACATAATAGAACTAATTTTTTAGATGAAATCAAACTGAAAAAGAAAAAAAGACAAGGTATTTAATATCTGATTAGGTGTCGTAGGATTGAAAATGCATGGGGGAATTGCTCAAAGAACTGTTCAAGAAGTTGCATGTCTAAAAGTCGGAATGAAAAGATATTATTCTTTAATCATCTAAGGATATATTTTTAAGGGAGAACAATGTTATGAAAACTATATAATGGAGCTAATGGAGCAAAAAAATGAAAAAAATAATTCCATTTCTGATTGTCGGCGTATTTCTCATTAGTGGATTACAGTGTATGGCAACTGAAAAAAAATTTAAACTTGATACTGAATTTCCAGATTTATCAAATGATTCGGAAATATTTATTGCACCGATTTCTCAACCATGTTCGCCTGATTATCAAATGATAAACAAGAATGGAGAACACACGAACGAAGAACCAGAAATTCATTTAATCTCTTACAGACAAAATTCAAAAAATATTACGGATAATAGAGAGATAGAAAAACAATGGACATTAAATCAAAAGCAAAATAATATTGAGACATACAATTACGTTATCATTACTGTAGAGAGCTTGTATAATGCAATTACTTCCTCCGCATTCATTGGATGGAAAACGCTTCTAGGTCATACTGTTAAAATCTTTAATATAACAGATACTGAGATTGCCTCTCAAAACGGTCAGGACTTACCTGAAAAAATTAGAAACTTCCTCAGAGTATCTTACCAAGAGTTAGGAATAGAATATGTATTACTCATTGGAGATCATGCAACTATACCAATGAGGTATTGTTACCCAGACCCAACGAATCATAGATTTGATATTTTCGATTGGACAAGTGGAGAAGTGCCAACCGATTATTACTACGCAGATTTATCGAGTGGTGATGCAGATTCCTGGGATCTTGATGGTGATGGATATTACGGAGAATACGGACAAGATTCACCAGATTTTTTCCCAGAAGTCTACATAGGAAGAATTCCAACAAGTATCTCCACCCGAATAACATATACTCTTGATAAAATTACTTCATTTGAACAAGATAGCACTGAATGGAAAACAAATGCGTTGAATGCGGGGTCGTTTTTTTATTTTACTAACGAAGGCAACAGTGGAAACCCTGCAATGGATGGTGCAACGCTTTCCTACTATATTGAAAATGATACTATGACGAACTGGTCAAATAGCCATTATAGTGAACAACAAGGATTAGAAACATCGGTCTATCCTTGGCCACCTTTAAGTGAAACAGCGTTAACTAGCGATTGGCTGAATGGTCAATATTCTGTGGTGAATTGGCAAGGTCATGGGTGGACAAACAGAGCTGCTCGAAAGGTTTGGGAATGGGATGATGGTGATAACGTTCCAGAAGCATCAGAGATATCTTTTATTGATTTCATTAATATTAATTCAAATCTTGATGATGATTATCCGTCTATTGTCACTGCAGAATCCTGTTATGTAGGATGTCCAGAGGCATCGCCAACTGGAAATCTTGGTATAGATTTACTTACGGATCCTTCCATGGGTGCTTCAATTGGTGTGATTGCATCAGCTCGTTCACCGTATGGAACCTTTGATTGGCCAAACAACCCTGGTGGTTCTGATTCCATTCTTTTTGAATTCAATCGGTTTCTGATCAATGATTCAAAGACAGTTGGTGAAGCCCTCTATAATGCGAAATATTTCTGTAATCTTTTTTACGGTTGGGATCACTATGCTGAATATTTAGACATGTATACATTCAATCTTTTTGGAGAACCATCCCTTGTTCTTAAAGGAATAAGTGTCGAGAATCTGCCACCTGATACACCAACCATCACAGGTCCAGCGCAGGGTAAAATAAAGGTTGCCATTCAGTATAATTTCACGGCAATAGACCCTAATGGTGACGAAGTAAGCTATTTCATTGAGTGGGGTGATGGGACAGACAGTGATTGGATCGGCCCCTATAATTCAGGTTGTATAATAATCAAATCCCATACTTGGTCTACAAAAGGAGATTACATAATTAGAGTAAAAGCAAAAGACAGTAATGGTGATGAAAGTGATTGGGGTACTCTTACGGTAACCATGCCATATTCCTTTAACCGCCCAACACTACAGTTCTTAAAAGTGTTATTCGAGCGGTTTCCCAATGCATTCCCATTCCTACGACAACTACTGGGTTATTAAAGAACCCTACCTATCTTTTTTTTATTTTGATTTTAAAAAATCTCTGATCATATTGTGTTTTTGAAACTGCGTCAATGCTTTAACTTTCAAGTTATTTTTTATAAAAGAATCATAGAATCATAAGAATATAAATATACTGATATGAAATCATTATAAAATGTAACTATTTGAACAAATAACCATTATTCTTAAACATAATTTTATTTTTAAACGAAAAATACATAGAAAGTCTTTAATTAAGTCTCATCCTTTTTAATAAAATGGTGAAAAAAGTATGGGAAAGAAACTCATTGAAATAATAATTGGAATACTAGTAGTAATTTTATTACTCCCCTCGATAACAGGAGCTGCCACATTGGAAATTAAACGAGAAGTCATCAAAGATTGTTATATAGAAGCAACCGGACCGGTTGTACCCGTCTCCGGTAATTTATTTCAATATTTGTTTTTTAAACGATTCTGTATACGACCTTTTGGTGACGACCGTGCCTTTATTTTCTCTGCATACATAGAATGGAATGAACCAGAGGTAACGGTCACGATATATGCGGAAAAAAATGGTGAAATTCTCTGGCAAGACCCCGGCGACATTGGCCAGTGGGGAACAAGACTATTTTGGTATTATGGTATCTATACAGACGAAGTTACTACTGAAGACCAACTCATTGTTAATTTTAAAGGAAACGCAAAAGTAGTAATAGTATCCACGGGAGAATAAATTCTTTTTTTCCTTTTTTCTTTTAGCTTTATCCAAAAAAACCATCATCGCTAGCTAGTACCTTTGTAAAGTATGTCAATACATTCTCATCATTTGTCTATTTTTATTGTTTCCAAACATTTAAATATAATTCTGTAGGTTATCAATCCTGACCTGTTTATAACAAGGGGAAATAAAACCATGAAACACGAAATCCTAGGAATATTTACATGTATCTTATTATTAGCTACTGTCCCTCCCATTGGCGAGTCATTGGACAATGGGACACTAATGGTTACTTCATCAAATTTGTCTGAATTGAGACAAGCATTCATCTTTGGTAGATATACAAATTTAACTGCACAAGGTGAATATCTCATTATTGAGGCAGTAAACTTGTGGGTGATCTATAAGGAGCCTAGGTCATTTGATCGTTATCCTCCTGGAACGCTTGTAACATTTAAAATGTATACTGCATATGGACATATGTTTAAAAAAATAGAATTACTTTTCCTTCATGTCGAACTGATTGTCTAGCATTAAAACAGTAAATCAAACCAAAATTCTAATTTAAAGAAATTTCATTCTTCATTTTCTTTTTTTATATTGATTCGCATAAAACCACCCATTGTCATAGGTGTTTCTAGAAACCGTTTCAATGTATTCCATACTTTTTTCGTTAGATATGTTTTTAAAGATAAAATAGTTATAAAATTTTATAGTGGAGGGAAAGGTTATAAATAAAATGACATCAAACGAAGATAAAACAGTTATAATGTCAGATGAATATTTAAGTGAATCAGGTGTTCAAGGAGGAAAGATTATCGGAGAACACTTATCACTAGGTTGTTTTATCATGGGGATACCATTTTTCGTTATTGGATTGTATGCACTAATAAACATGTTATTTGGTTTTGGATACCCTATAAATACCGCCAGTGTAATTGGATCGTTGTTGGTTATGGTTATTGGTTTACTATTAATTATTGCGGGGTACTCTATCTACAGTGCCAAACATAAAAGAAATTAATATGATAATATTCGATGTTATAACCATGTCAATGCTTCGTTGTTTCGAAGAATATATTTTTAAAGGGGAATGTTGTTATAAATTTGGATATAGAAGGAGGTCATGAATAGAAATCCTTTGATTGTGGTAAGTATTTGTATGGTGTGCCTTCTTATTCTTGGGTCATCAACCAATGTTCTAGGATATCAGATAGTTCAGAGGACAGGGGGAAGAAACAGAATAGTTTGTCAATTAGAAGATTTCTTTTTCAATATTGTCGAATATGTTGGTAAATATGGGGATAATCTACGGCATCCTTTCCTTTTTATGATTGTGTGGTTTTATCTTCAGTTTTATTTATTTCGGGGGTGGATTCTTTATGAACTCTCGGTTTCAGAGGATGCGTTTAACTGGGTGGAGGTAGAATATCCATTATTGTTCCTGCGAGCGTGCTGGTTGGTTTTTATAGGAGAGTTTTGGTTAACGTTTTGGCAACAGTTTTCATCTGCGTTGGGTTGGAATTGGCCATTGGATAACACCCCTTTGCTATAAAACTCATTTGTAAAACCTTGTTAATGCCTGACCGCCTATTTCTTGTTATTTTTTCAGAGGAAAACGACATAATGTTTAGATTGTATGAGAAAATCTGTGAATAGTGGTAATAAAAACAAAAACACCGTTAAATCAAAAAAGGATTTTATAAAAAAAATAACTTTGATGTTACCGAATAAGTGATATTGTTAAGCGATGGATGGGTTGCTGTGATAATCTTAAGGAAATAATCCCAATAACATAAGCAATATAATTAGATCAAGTCCTATGAGTAATCCCCATACTTCTTTTCTCCATATAAATATTTTTAATCCATCTAAAGGACCGAATGGAAGAAGATTAAAGAGTGCCAAAAATATATTGATATATGATACATAAAAAGACATTGAACTTATCATACCATCTGATAGAGTCCATATTACGAAAAATATCAACCCTAATAAAAGATTCGTAGAAGGGCCAGCCGTAGAAATTTTTCCCATTTCATCTTTCTTAGGTCTTCCAAAAATTTGAACAGCACCAGGCGCAGCAAACACAATTCCTACAAAAATCCCTAAGAAAAGGGCAATAAGAAGTCCCTGGGTATACATTCGAAATTCAGACCAATATCCAAATTTTTGGCCAACGTATTTGTGAGCCATTTCATGACAGAAAAAAGCTGTTACAATTGCAATGAATGAAATAGGGATATATGTAATAACAGCATCAAAATGACTAAATGGGGGATATGGTGCAAAGGCAAATGAAAATGCTATAGTCAAGACAGTTATTGCTATCAGGATATGGACTATTTCTTGTTTGCTGAATTTAATACCAGATTGTTGTATTGATGAATTAAAAGAACTTTTGCTAGCAAATGGGATATCATGAAAAGAATAGTATGTTTTTCTTTCATTCATGTCTCCCCCTAAAACTAAACATTATTTTAACTTTTTCAATACATACACTGATTTTTTAAAGAATATTGACTTTGTAACGATATTCTTTTCGCTCATTGAAAGCGAAGTAATTTGGTCTTTCTGTGTATGTCCATTTGTCGATTCGATGACTATCAATATAAATTGTATGTTTATTTAAAAAAATCTCCTCTCTCTTTTTTCTCATTTTACTTTCGCATAAAAAAATCATTACGGCTATGTTTGTAAACTGTGTTAATGCTTCTTTTTGATTTCCTGTAACTATATCTTTGTGTGAAGAGGAGGGATTTTAACAACAATTTACCTGCATACCATGGATTTACAAATAATGATTTACCACTGTTGACGCTACTTTTTCTTCCGTTATCAAATTAATAAATAATTGATTCTTCGTCTTGCGATTGCTATCATCAGGTATTGCAATGGACAACGGTGCAATTTATGGGGGAATTCAATAGGAGAATGAACTTTGTATAAAGCTGATAAATCTATTTAATGTCTTGTTTACGCATAAAGAGTTTTTTTTTTGATCATTCGTATTTTTAGTGTTCTCCAAGAATTCTTCAGCAGCATTTCTTTCTTTATACCAAAGATTTATTTGATTTAATAAGATACATATACCAATATGAACATTGGTTTATTTTGTATAATTATTTTATTTTAAAAACGTTGCATGATTGGAGACCAATTGATATGACAAATATTATCGTCGCTTGCCCTCAATGCAAGTATCAGATGAGCGTTCAAGGTAACCCCGGAGAACGAATTGAACTCATTTGTCCTAAATGTAAAATCTATGGTTTTTTTCAATTCCCTGAAGAATCATCCACGGCACCTACAGAGGATGTTATCGTTGTAAAAAATTTAACGAAGTATTATGGAAAAATTAAAGGAATAGAAGATTTAACCTTTTCAGTAAGAAAAGGAGAGATCTTTGGTTTTCTCGGACCTAATGGTGCTGGTAAAACTACAACAATTCGAACACTTCTTGGTTACTTACATCCTACGAACGGTGAAGCATATATCTTGGGGAAAAACATAGCACACAATATTGTTAACATCAAGCGTGATGTAGGCTATATACCTGGTGAGTTAAACCTCTATGGTCATTTAACAGGTAGACAGTTCCTTGATTATTTTGGTTCATTACGTAATAAACAATTACCACTGCTTACTGATCTTTTGCAAATATTCGATGTTCCTTTGGACAGAAAAATCAAAGGATATTCTAGAGGTATGAAACAAAAACTTGGCATTATTCAAGCATTTATGGATGACCCTGATATCGTTATAATGGATGAACCTACGTCAGGTCTTGATCCATTATTACAGCAAAAATTTTATGATTTTTTACGAGGTCAAAAGAAAAAAGGAAAAACCATTTTTTTTTCATCTCATGTGTTAAGTGAGGTTGATAAAATCTGTGATCGAATAGGTATAATTCGCAATGGTAAACTGGTTGCTCTTGAGGATGTTGAAACACTGAAAGAGAAGATGGGAAAATTATTTCGAGTGAAAATTAAAGAAAGACCTGAGAAATTCACTGGTCCTAAAAATATGAAAGTAAGGGATGGTTTGATTGAGTTTGTCACAAGTGGTGATATCGATTATTGGGTTAAGCAGCTATCTCATTATACGATTCTAGATCTTGAGATTCATGCATTTAGTTTAGAAGATATTTTCATCCACTATTATGAGGGGCAAGCATGAATAATATATTCCGTTTGAAAATAGCGCTTCAAACCATGAAGGATTATTGGAAAATAACTATCATCTTGACGTTCCTTTTTATGGCAATGGCGGCAATGTACGCTGGTATGTTCCCCTCATTTGAAAAATCTCTTATTGAAATGATGGATTCAGAGTTTATTGAGAGTTTTAATTTTTTTCCCCATGCTGATCAAATGCATACCTATGTTGGTTTTTTAACACTAGAATTGTATAATATTTTCTGGCTTTTACTGTTAGCTATCATGTTTGGATTTATCGCTTCATCTTGTATCGCAAAAGAAATTGAGGGAAAAACAATAGACATCCTTATGTCGAATCCTGTGTCTAGAAAGCAAATAGTTCTCGAAAAATTTATGGGACTGATCCCTATGATTATCATAATTAATTTTTCGATGATGGTAGTAATCATAGGGATAACGGTAGCACTAAATGAAAGTCTTAACTATGTAAATTTACTAGTCGTGCATCTTATTTCAATTCCGTATTTTCTAGCTGTGATTAGTATTGGTTTATTATTTTCAGCTATAATTGATGACAAAATGAAATCAAGTATATTTATGATAGCTATTCTTATTGGTATGTTTATTATTAATTCTATTAGCCTCATGGCTTCAGATTATGAGGTTTTAGGATTTTTTTCTTTTTTACATTATTTTGATACATTTAATGTTCTTGAATTTGGTGAGATTGATGGCGCTGGACTTGTTGTATTCATTAGTGTTACAGTAATTTGTTTGATAGGGGCAATAGTTTATTTTGAAAAACGTGATATTGAGATCACCTAGTTACATAGTGTGCTCTACATTTAAGATGTATTATGATTGGAGTAATAAAATATACAGGGGTAGGGATTTAAGCCCTTAGAATTTTTTTAGTAAATTTGTCCATTGCTTTCTCATAAAACATTTCTCATATTGCGTCTCTGTAAAACAATGTCAATGTTTTTCCCTAAGGTCACTGAGAACATGTTTTTAGGAAAAAAAATTTCATATACATCGGTTCTCTTAGTCATTTGATATTTCTTGTTATTGTTGTTGTTATAAATAACTAAAAGATTTTTATAAGTAATACTTCTTAGAATTTTACTAGATTAAACTAGATTAGTATTTATAGAAGGGGGAAAAAGAAAATGAAAAAGGAAATCGTAGGTATTTTTATCTGTATGCTATTGAATGCAACGATACTACCAGCGACTGTGGCACATGATGGAAACGCTATTTCATCAGTTAGAAAAATTGACTTAGTCCCAGTCATTGATTTTGAAGAAATACAAGGCGGTTTATTTAGGATTATGATACAGTGAACGAATACGGGAATGGGAGCGGCAGATAATATTTATTGGGAAATAACTGCAGAAAAATGGTTTGTTCTTCTACCCCAAAACCAAAAATGGAGAATTTGACGTTTTATCTCCTACACAGGCTGAAACAATCAAAGTATTTCCAGTCCTTGGATTTGGTAAAGTGAACATTACCTTTTATTGTAAATACAAAATAGTGAATTTATCATCTGATGTAGATTTTGAAGTAAAACAAGAATGGCGAGATCAAGCGTTTTTTTTTTTGGCATTCATTTCCTGAAATGATACAACCAGTAAAAGAATGGGTGGTCATTGAAAATTACTCATATTTTTATAATAGATCAGATGCTATTGGTGTTGAGCTTTACTATGAAAGTATTAATAATATGCATAATGTTAGGGTTGTTTTGGGTCGTCCATCCTTTGTCCAAGAAGTAGAGTTTCTGGCTGCTTGTAAATTTACAGATGGTGTAGGGATATTATACGAATATGGGATTACAGAGGATCTTGTCATGGGTGGAGATGCACATTGGGAGGTAAAGCTTGTTGATGGAGGGTAGATTGTCTCTCCTATCATAGTTATTCTTTTTTTCCTTCTAAAGTATACTTGCTCTGGGTTTCTTAACGAGGGTTGTGTGGATGGAAATCACAGGCGAATTCTTTATTCATAACTCCCCTTGTACTTCGAATTTGTCGGCTTATAATGTATACCATTTATAAAATTTTATGCCACGAAAAAATGTATAATTCCTTATTATTTTTGGGAATTTTGAATGAAGATCTTCAATAATTTCATGTAGTTGGCTTATATCCGTTACATTTAGTTCTAATTCCAAATCAGCATAGCCAATAGTATAGTCAACAGAGTATAAAAGCGGATTTTGTTCTATGTATTTGACAATGTGGTTTAATTTTGTATACTCACTTAAATAAAAATCTACTTTCCATACTTGATACCCCAGTTTTTCCAGATCAAGCTCAACGCTAAAACCAAGGATGACTCGTAATTTTTCTAATCGTTTAATCCGTGAAGTAATGGTTGTCACACTTGAATTAAGTGTGTTTGCAATGTCAACAGTCGGTATTCTTGAATCAGCGACTAATAATTTTAATATTTGGAAATCAAGCTCATCAATTTTTACTTTCCCCCAGTTTTTCCGTAGAGGTGTTCTCTGAGGTTTTTCTATTCCATTTAGTAAAAACGCGTGCCCATAAATTAATTCACCCATATATGCTGAAAAAATTTGTTCTGAAAAATAATCGCCATATTTTTCAAGAGTTTTTCTCCAGAGTGGATAAATATCTGAAATATTTTCCACCATCATTAAAACACCTAAATCATAACTTCCTTCTGTTGAAAACAGGTTGTTTACGTGATCATCGTTCATAAAGTGATTAATGATATCTTTTTTGATATCGGGTGTGACATATTGAAATTTGAAATAAAATCGTAAAAAGTTATATCCTAATTGGAGTATATCGTAATAGGTGAAAAACCGTAGAATGATCCCCCGTTCTTTTAATTGTTTTACTCTACTAGCTACTATATCTTTTGATAACCCAACTCGTCTGCCAATATTTCGAAATGATTGTCTGCTATTCGTATCAAGTTCGTATAATATTTTTCTATCTTTCACATCTAGTTTTTCCATACGAATTCGACAATAGGATATTTTATTTGAACTATATTACCATTCTGTCGAGTTTTTTTGTAAATCATTTAATGTTTACTAGTCGATATTCAGTATATTGGTGTTAATAAAATGGAAGGAAAATTTGGAAATAAAAAGGCAGGTGTCGTCACACGGAAGACCGGTTTGATGATGATTATAAGCATGCTAGCTGTAACCCTTTTTATCGGGGTAGCGGTTCACCCAGTATTGTCTGCTAACGTCGTTCGTAATAATCTTCAACCAGCAGCAGACGACGAAGAATATTTCTACTGTGATTGTGATAAGGAAGCAAATGATGGTGCAGCATGTAAGACATGTGTTGAAGCGGTATTTCATACAGTAAAATACATGAAAAATCATGTCAAGAACACCCTCGAAGGGAAAGGCATCTATTTCCTCTGGACTGCTGATGCAGCGATATTAATCCTCGAAGGACTGATTCTGGGAGTAAAAGACTCAGGGTATAAAATTGAAATCGATTATAACGAGCTTAAGAATGCTGTCACGTTCTGGGTAAGTAAACTCTGGGGACCACAGATGTTCTTTATAACACGGTTTATGGCAAGGCTCTTTGCAATTTCCATCGGGATTACATGGTATCTTCTCACCTTCTGCATTGATACCTCAACAATACTCCCGACATAACAATGCGCTGCAAAGGGAGGTTACCACACGTTGTCAGACGAATAAATAGCTTTGCCTCCTACACGTCCATAAAGAGAGGCAAGAATCCCCCTCTTGTCTCTTTTCTTTTTTTTTTTGATGTGTCATTCCTTTTTTCGTAATCCAGCTGTTTTTCCGTAATCTCGACAAACTGATGTTTTTTCCAATTTTTCTACTCGTTTGTCGAGTTTTTTGTTCAGCCATTTAATGTTTTTCTGTTGCTATTCTGTATACTTGGTGATAAAAAAAATGAAAGAATGTGTGCAATGTGGAAAGAAGCTTGGCGTTTTCGAAGGCTACCGTCATCCCATCATGGGGAAGCAATATCTCTTATGCAACAGTTGTTTTGACCCGGTGTTTGAAAGTGTTGAGAGATACCGAGAAGCTGTTGCAACGTATAGTGGTTTTTTTCATAAGGAGCCATCCATACTCGAGGATATGGAAAAGATTGGGGGTTCTATCAGGAACACTATTGAACGGATGCATAACAAGGGTAGCTCTCTCTGGTCACGTAAGGGTAATGAAAATATTTTTAACCCGTTCTCTGGTATCCATTAGGTAAGTAGTCATATATGGAATGTAATATATGACTATTGAATCGTTTTTCTTTATTTGTCTCAATTCTTTGGGGGTTATATCTCTGATATTCTTGGGTAAAGGTACATTTCATCATGAATCTTTGGGAGGTTCTGTTTGTCCAAATCTCTGTAGATCATACGTGGATTGGTGATTTTTAGGAGCTTGTCTAAATTATACTTCTCATTGTTTTTTGTTTATTTTTATTTTTTCGATACATTTAAAGCAACATTCTGCATAATAATTTTACATCATTTACGGGGGACAGGTTGAAATTTATATTAAAAAGATCATAAGAAGAAACAAATTTGTTATCGGAATTATCATATGGGTTATAATATTCGGTGTTTTACCAAATGTCAGTGGTATCTCTGAAATAAAATATATTCCATCTTCTCTCAATACGTTTCATAATATAAGTATGAGAGATGAGAAGAAAGTCCCTGAGTGTGTGCAGATAGGAGACCTCCTGTTACTTGATATGAAAGCTGAGGAATCTAACCCATGGAAGAGACCTGGATTATATAATGAACATGCCGCTATCTATATCGGAAATAATTCACTGGTTGATGCTACATCTAAATTTGTTCGTGTAAAAGATTATTCCCATTATTATTACAATTGGACAAAAAACCTTGCTTTTTTACGGGTGAAAACCGCAAACGAAAAACAAAGAAAAACCGCTGCAGAATGGGCGAAAAATCAAATTGGATTAGCATATCAGGTTTTTTTTGATATCCCCTGGTTTGGTTTGAAAATAGCAAACACAAACCTACCTTTTCCTACGGCACATCAACTTTACTGCATGGAGCTCCCATGGATAGCATATTATAGATTAGGCATTGACATTGATCGAAATGGATGGAGGCTTCCGTGCTGGGTCACTGGAAATGACATCATTTTTGATGATGATATCGAAGTGATATACAGGGAAGTGCAGAATAGCACAGAGTTTGTCAAACCATACAAAGGTGTTTATATAGCGAATAAACAAATCGCTTACACATTGAATCATACGATTATCTTTGGAACAATCGATATCGAAGTTATCACTGCTAATTTAATGATTACCCATATGGATTTTTATATCGATAATACGTATAAATCGACTGATACAACTCCACCGTATTGCTGGCGATGGGATGAGCGAGGATCCGGTAGAACAGGGATTACAGCAGTCGCATATGTTTCTTCTGGAAACCACTATTCTACAACAATCATGGTATGGAAAATTGTCTAACATTTTTAGAGTTATTTCAAGTTCATTTTTCGATTATTAATATGTTGGTATGATTCTTTAAGTCTTTTAGTAAAAGGATTCTAGAAATTTAAATCTAGAAATTTATATTATAATCATAAAGAATAATAACTTTCTTTTAAAAAAATAGAAATATATAAATAACCAGTAATTCATTCTATTTAATCTTAAAATTAAGGAGGAATAAAAAGGAGGAATATTATGAAACTAGCAAAAAAAATTATAGTAGGCTGTTTAATTCTCTTATTGACGACTACACCATTGATTGTTTCTGCAGGGTTACGAGAAAATGTAAAGATTCTCTCGATGAACCGCAATAATGTGAATTCTTTAGGGACAGTAACTCTAACACACCAACCTTTATTATACAAATATAGTGAATATCAGGGGATGAAAGTAAACTATACCCCTCCACCCGATAATCCTCATTTTATTTATAATTTTACTGAATTAGAAAATGGTTCTATTCTTTTGAATTTTACGCTGTTTTTCATACATTATTTAAACCAACCTGGGGCCCCATATTATGCATCATATTTATTTCCAAACAAATTTCGTTATACTTGGGTAAACCGTTTTTGGATCGTTAAACCAGGAGAGCCTGATATTTTTTCTGTTGTAAAAGAAGTTTTTTGTACTAGCAATTATCCAGAACCGTTTAATATTACTGTTGGGGGTAGGTATTTAGAAACAAATGGAAATGACACGATTCTTCGATTTGCGTGTACCGGTGAACCCGGTATAACCCCAGTGCAGCTTCTTTCTCAAATAATCATACCATTGATTTTTCCTGGTATTTTTGAGGATTTTCTTTCACCTTTTAACGAGCCTTATGGATATATTGAGATCACCGTACATCCAGTGATAGAAACCTGATAAGAGAATATCGATTGTTAAACGACATATAACTCTTCAACATACTAATTTAGATTGGAATGGATGATAA